>DASSIL010000085.1:0-6010 GCA_035691925.1 Gemmatimonadales bacterium | reverse complement strand
ACACGGACGTTCGCGGGTGCGCGCGCAGTGATGAAGTCGCGCTGCGCCGCGGAATTCGAGACCGCCACGATGCGGCTGTTGGGATAGCGCTGCGCCATCCACAGGGTGAGTGCGCCCCAGCCGCAGCCCAGCTCGAGCACGCGCTGACCGTCGGCGAGCTGCGCACGGCTGCCCACCACCTCGAGCATCACCAGCTCAGCCTCGTCGAGCGAGGCGATCTCTTCGTTCCAGAACGCGCTCGAGTACTTGAGATGACTCCCCAGCACGAGTTGAAAGAACGCCGCGGGGAGCTCGTAGTGCTGCTGGTTGGCCGCTTCGGGGACGAGGGCGACGGGCCCCCGCGACAACTCGGCGTCGAGCGCCAGGTCCGGCCGGCGGATCTCCCGCAGGCGCTGCGCCAGCAGCCGGCGGATACCCCACCGCACCAGCGGCTCCGGCACGAGGCCCCGCTCCGCGAGCAGGAAGGGCAGAGACCTCACGATGCGCGCTTCGGGAACCAGGGGAAGAAGACGCTCGTCTCGCGCTGGTAGGCCCGGTAGTCATCACCGCGGCTCTTGATCGCCTGCTGTTCGGTGAAGGGGATTCCCGTGAGCCGGAACAGGAAGAGCAGCATCGCGGCGGGACCGATCCAGGTGGGCCAGACAGCGTGGCCGATGAGGACGTAACCGAACCAGTGTGTCCACTCGAAGAAGTAGTTGGGATGGCGCGAGATCCGCCACCATCCCTCGCGACACGTCCGGCCGCGGTTTTCCGGTTTGGCGCGGAACCGGGAGAGCTGGCGATCGGCGGTCGTCTCGCCGAGTACGGCGATGAGCCAGACGAGCGCGCCGGCGCCGGCCCAGGCATCGAGCGCCCCGCCTTGCATCGCCGCCAGGATCGGGACGGAGAACAGCGTCGCGACGATCGCCTGTCCCTGATAGAAGATGAAGAAATAGAGCGGCGCCCGCTGTCCCCACTGCTCCCGCATCGCGCGATAACGCCCGTCTTCCGGGCGTCCCAGCACCCGGTCGCTGATGAGGTGCCAGGCGAGCCGCGCCGCCCACAACGCCGCGAGCGTCCCGACCAGCAACCGGCGTTGTGGATCCCCGTTCGCGAGCAGCGCGAAGCTCACCGCCAGGATTCCCATTCCCGCCGACCAGGCGGCGTCGACGGACGTCGCGTTCGCGGTGCGGAGCTGACGCAGCCACAGCACCGCCATGAGGGCGGCGAGCGCCGCCCAGCCCTCGAGCAGGAGCCGGATCACGCCGTGGCGCTGCGTGCGAACACCATCTGCACGTCGCCCAGGAAGCGCTCGCGAAAGCCCCCTTCGCAGTAGCAGAAATAGAACTCCCAGAGGCGACGGAATTCCTCGGAGAAGCCGAGCGAGCGCAACCGGTCCCAGCGCGCCATGAAGTTTTCCCGCCAGCGCTTCAACGTCTCGGCGTAGTGCGGGGTGATGTCCTCGAGATGGAGCAGGGAAAAGTCCGCACGCCGTTCCGCGGCGTGACGCAGCACGGGGACGGACGGGATGTTGGCGCCGGGGAAGATGTAGCGCTTGATGAAGTCCACTTCGCGGCGTGCCTGGTCGTAGTGGCGCGGATCGATCGTGATCGCCTGTAGCGCCATCTGCCCGCCCGGCTTCAAGAGCTCCGCGCACTTCCGGAAGAACGCGCGGTAGAAGCGGTGGCCCACGGCCTCGATCATCTCGATCGAGACGAGCTTGTCGAAGCGGCCCTCCAGGTCGCGGTAGTCGCGGAGCAGGACGGTGACGCGCTGATCCAGTCCCGCGGTTCGGACGCGCTCCGTCGCGAGGCGGTGCTGTTCGCGGGAAATCGTCGTGGTCGTCACGCGGCAGCCGTACATCGCAGCGGCATGCAACGCGAATCCGCCCCACCCCGTGCCGATCTCCATGACGTGGTCTCCGGGGACGAGCGCGAGTTTCCGGCAGAGGCGGTCGTACTTGGCGATCGACGCCTCGCGCAGGCTCATGTCGGGGCGTTCGAAAATACCGCACGAATAGGTGAGAGTGTCATCCAGAAATGCAGCGAAGAAATCGTTGCCCAGGTCGTAATGGGCGGCGATGTTGCGGCGGCTCCCGGCGCGCGTGTTGCGGCGCATCGCATGCCAGGCCCCCCGCAGCGGCTGCGCCAGCTGTGCGAGCCCGCCTTCGAAGCTGTCCAGTACGGCGCGGTTCCGCACCATCAGCCGTACGACGGCGGTCAGGTCGTCGGTCTTCCACCAGCCGTCGAGATACGTCTCCACGGCGCCGAGATGGCCGCCGAACAGCACGCCGCGATAGAACCGCGGATCCCGTACCGTGATGGCGGCGTCCGGTGCACCGGCATCGCCCGGCCCGAAGGAAACGCGCCCCGCGCCCTCGGCGATCGTGAGGCGTCCGTGGATGAGGCGGGCGAATCGCCCGTGCAAGAGATGGCGCGCGAAACGATCGACGAGGGTCATGAGGAGTGTCGCTGCGGATGGGGGTAGACGGGATTGCCCTTGAGCCAGAGCTTGAGGGCATTCCAGTGGATCGCGGTGACGACGCCGGCGGTCATCCACGGGTAGGCGAGCAGCGCGCGGGCCAGCGTCGGCCCGGCGAGCTCCCGACGGCGCAGCGACAGCGTCGCGTCGAAGATCATTCCCGCAGCGTCGTAGTTCTCCATGTGCACCGCGAGCCGCCGTCCCGGCGGCGAGAAGCGCCAATCGTAGCGCTGCTCCATCGGCATGAAGGGGGAGACGTGGAAGTCCTTTGCGAACCGGAAGCGCATCACCCCATTCATCTCCGGGGTGCGCGGTAACGCGTAGCTGTGCCGCTCCCCCCAGGGGGTATTCGTAATCTCCGTGAGGATGGTGTCGACGCGCGCGCCCTGCCGATCGAAACAGTAATAGAAGCTCACCGGGTTGAAGCAGTATCCGTAGTAGCGCAGGTGCGTGAGCAGGCGGATCGGTCCCTCGGGCCGCTGCCCCGTCTTTTCCTCGACCGTGCGGCGTACGGCCTCGGCGAGCGGGAGCGCGGGGTCGCCGTGATAGTCGGCGCGGTGGAACCGTGCCGGCGCCGCGCGGCGCGCCGACCAGAGCCAATGCCCGTCGAGCGCTGCGGGCAGCTCGTCGAGGTCGAGATACATCATGAACAGGCGAAAGCGGAAGCGGTGCGGCGCCGGGCGGAAGCGGCGGTGTTGCACCACGCCCGAGTACACGGCGCTATTCACGCCCGCACCCCGAGCGCCCGGCAGGCGCGATACGCGCTGACGACGCCGTCTTCGTGAAACCCGTTGCCCCAGTATGCCCCGCAGTAGTGCGTGCGGTTGTACCCGCTGATCTCCAGGTGGCGCGCCTGTGCCCGCACGCCCGCGGTCGTGAACACGGGATGGTGGTAGGAAAAGCGCCGCACGACGCGATCCGGTGCCACGGCGGCGGTACGATTGAGCGTGACGCAGAACGTCTCCGGGCTCCCCAGCGTTTGCAGGATGTTCATGTTGTACGTCACGGCGGCCGGGGCGGATGGGTCGCGATCGAGGTGGTAGTTCCAGGCGGCCCACAACCGGCGGCGGCGCGGCAACAGCGACGTATCGCTATGCAGCACGACGTCGTTTGTCTGGTACGGAATCGCGGAGAGAATCTCGCGCTCTCCCGGTGTCGGGTCCTCGAGCACGGCGAGCGCCTGGTCGGCATGACAGGCCAGGACCACCTCGTCGAATCGCTCCCCATCGACGGTCACGCTCTCCGGGCCACGCCGCACACGCCGCACCGTCCAGCCCAGGCGGATCCGGGACGCGAACGGCCGGATCAGGGCATCGACGTAACGCGCGGAGCCGCCTTGCACGACGCGCCATTCGGGCCGGCCGTTGACGCGCAGCATGCCGTGGTTTTCGAGAAACCCGACGAGAAACGCCAGCGGCATCTCGAGCACCTGGTCTTGCGGCTGCGACCACAGCGCCGCAGCCATCGGCACGAGGTAGTGCGCCAGAAACCGTTTGGAGTATCCGGCGTCGCGCGCATACTCGCCCAGCGTCGCCCCTCGGGCGCCGTCCCGGCTGGCCACCGCTGCGTGCCGTCCGAACCGCAGGATGTCGGCGGCCATCCGATAGAACGACGGCCGCAACAGGTTCGCGCGCTGGCCGAAGAGCTGGTTGAGCGATGACCCGTTGTACTCGAACCCGCTCGCGTCGGAGCGGACGCTGAAGCTCATCGACGTCGGCTGGGTTGCCACGCCGAGTCGGGCGAGCAATGCGGTGAACGCCGGGTAGTTGCGCTCATTGTATACGATGAAGCCGGTGTCGACCGGCCATTCGCCCGTTGCGGTGGCGACGGGCACGGTGTGGGTGTGCCCGCCGGGATACGTATTCGCTTCGAAGAGGGTGATCTCGTGATCGGAGTGCAGCAGATGAGCGGTGACGAGGCCCGCGATGCCTCCCCCTACGATCGCGATACGCACGTCTACGAGCGCTCCAGGACCCTGGCCGGCACCGGATGGAGGTTCCTGATGATGCCGAGCCTGGACAGGAGCCAGAGCCCGTAGAAGGTGAGGTCCACTTCCCACCAGTAGAACCCCTGCCGTGCCGCCCCGGGATACCAGTGGTGGTTGTTGTGCCACCCCTCGCCGAAGGTGATCAGCGAGAGTATCAGGCTGTTCTTGCTGTCGTCCGGGGTGGGGTAGCGCCGCCGGCCGAGCTGGTGGGCCAGCGAATTGATGAAGCAGCTGCAATGGAACAGCACGACGGTACTGATGAAGAAGCCCCACACCAGCCACTGGGCCCCGCCCAGGGCGAACAGCGCCGCGGCGAGCAGGAGCGGCACGACGATGTCGAACCGATCGAGGAAGCGCAGCTCGGGGTAGCGGGCGAGATCGGGCACCTGCTTCACGTCGGTGGGGAAGTTTTCGGGAGACGTGATCCATCCCACGTGGCTCCACCAGAAGCCGTGATAGCGGGGACTGTGCACGTCTACTTCGGTGTCGGCATGGCGATGGTGCTTGCGGTGGTGCGCCGCCCACCAGAGCGGTCCCCGCTGCACGCAGGTCGCTCCCGCCACGGCGATCAGGAACTGGACCGGCCGAGACACCTCGTAGGTGCGGTGCGAGAAATAGCGGTGATAAAACCCTGTAATCGCGAACATGCGCAGGACATAGAGCGCCGCGGCGACCCCGACCGCCGCCCAGCTGGCTCCGACCCAGATCACCGCCAGGCAAGCCAGGTGCATGCCGACGAAGGGCAACACCCGCACCCAGTCGACGTGGTGGACACCCGACTGGAGCCGGGCGGGCATTGCACTGGTGTCGAACCACAGGCGGAACTTGACGATCAGCTGGCGCAATCGGTTCATGTCGAGCCAATGTAACGTACGCCGCCGGACCCGTCACGGATGTGGAACTCGGAGGCGGAAACATCCGTACGGTCCAAACTTCATTCCTACGGAATTCCCGGATGGTTCGTGTCTCGCTCGCCGCACTGGCGCTCGCGCTGCTTCTCCTCCGGGGCGCGCCGCTCGCCGCTCAGGATTCCACTCATCAAGAACCGCGCCGCCCCGTCGGCTACCACGCATTGAATATCGGCGTCTCGGGGGTTGGGTTGTCGATCGGCAACTCGCGCCGCTGGACCGGTGTGCGGATCAACTTCCAGGACAATCAGGTCGAGCGCGTGAACGGCATCGGCGTCACGATCTGGGCCGCGAAGTACAACGAGGGGATGGAACTGAACGGTCTGGCCCTGGGACTCGCCGGCCCCGTAGGAGGGCGGTTCACGGGTGTGACGATCGGCGGGGCCGGGGCCGTAGCCGATCAGGAATTCCGCGGCGTCACGGTGGCCGGACTGGGCGTCGTCTCGAACGGAGATATGAAGGGGGTGAATCTCTCAGGACTGGGCACGGTGGCGAATCGCGACATGTGGGGCGTGAACGCCGCGGGGCTCGGGCTCGTCGCCAACGGACGGATGGACGGCATCAACCTCGGCGGACTCGCAGCCGTGGCGAACGGGCGGATGCGCGGGCTCAACGTTGGTGGGCTCGCCGTGGTCGCGAACGGCTCGCTGTACGG
>DASSIL010000084.1:0-3592 GCA_035691925.1 Gemmatimonadales bacterium | reverse complement strand
CCGTCGAGGTCGTCGGTGACATACGAGACCGCCCCCGCGGCATTGACGCTGAGCCGGTCGTTGACAGTGATCGCCACCTCCGTCAGCGCCGAGTACGGGTCGAACATCGCGAAGGCACCGCCGGTGGCGCGCGCCCGCGCGGTTTCGGGCCGCCCGGGGATGCCGAGGCCGTTGATGCCGAACGGTGATGCCTGCCCGGCGAGCGCACCAGTCACGCCACAGACGAGGAACGCGAGCACCAGGCCGCGTGGGGGCGACATCAGGGCACTCCGAGCTTGATGCGGGGCACGTAGGTCAACTTGATCACCGGACGGAACGATGCCGTGCGGGACGAATAGAACCGCAGCGTCGTGAACGTGGCCCCTTCGATACTCGAGGTGCGGCCCGTCGTGCGGGCGGGGACGGCCGCGGTCGAGTCGTTTCGTTTCAGCGACATCAGCCTGAGAAAGAGGCTCGTCGTCTGGGTCGTGTCGAACTGCCAGAAGCGGTACAACGACGTCAGCTCGATGCGCACGGTGTCCGTGGGGTTCCCCGCGAACGGGGCCGAGGTCCCGAGGATAGTGTCCGGGGCCAGGGGTGACTTGAACCCCAGATCGGTCGCCACTCCCTTGGCCGCGATGATCAGCGAATCGCCGAGATCGAGCGGCGCGGTAGCAGTCGGGATGAGGAATAGCTCGGCCCGGAGCACCTGCGATGAGTCGCGGATGTTCTTCGGGAAAGTGATCCGCAACAGCGCCCGCCGCGACGGGACGCCGCCGATCTCGAGATTCGAGTCGGGCGGCAGCGCCGGCGCGGTGTAGACGAAAGTGTCGAAGTCCGTGCCGGTCTGAATGGAATCCTGCGGGTGCTGCGGGCACGGGATGGTCGACGAGCCTTTTGCGCACTTGTAGAATATCGAGTCGGGCCGGATCAACTTTCCTGCCGAGTCGACGCGATAGAACCACGTGGCCAACAACCCCAACCCCGTCCCCTGTGCGCCAAAAAACACGGTGGGCTTGGTGTCCGCCGTGATCTGCACCCCGAGCGACAGGCGCCCGGAGTCGGGGGCGTTGAACGGCGCGTGCGCGCTATCGAACTTGAGCCGCAGCGTTACCACGTGTTGGGTCTGTTGCGTCAACGTGGTGTTGGTATCGGTGGTCCCGTTCGTCAGCACCGTATCGCCCATGACGGAATCACGCCGCGACGACTGGCTCAGCAGGCTGTCGACATTGACGACGCGCAACGGAGCGGCGGCAAACGAGGGCGCGAGGTCGGCCAATGTCGTCGTGCTGTCGATGGAATCGGGAAGCTGGTAGAAGGAGATGTGGAGGTTGCGCGTTGCCGTGTCCGGGCGCAGGAACCGCACCACCAGCTTCATGGAATCGATTACGATCGGCCCGGTGAGCGTGTCGACGCTGTCGAGGTTCACCCGCAAGAAGCCGAATTTGACCAGGTGCGTGATCGGCCGGCTGTCGACCCCCGCCTCGCTCGTTGCCGGGAGGAGCCCTGCATCCACCGGGTTGACGTACCCCTGGAACGTCGAGTCCCGGGAGATCGCCGTGGGAAACAGCGACTCGACGGCGGCCAGCTTGGCGCCGGGACAGAAATCGGGACAGCGCGCCGGTGACGTCGGCTCCTCGACGCACGCCCAGAAACCCACCGCCGTGACGAACAGGAAGAGCAATCGCCTCACGACAATGCATCCCGGGTGAACGCCTCGGGGAGCAGCTCTCTCAGCTTCCAGCGCCGCTCGCTCGACGGGCCCGCCGCGATGATCTCGAGATCCAGGCCGAACTCCGCCAGCAGCTGGCGGCAGGCGCCGCATGGCGTCGCCGGCGGCTCGACCGCCGTGGCCACCGCCACCCGTTTGAGCGAGCGCTTCCCCGCCGCCACGGCCGCCCCCACCGCCATGCGTTCGGCGCAGATCGTCAGCCCGTAGGAGGCGTTCTCGACGTTGCACCCGACGTGAATCGTGCCGTCGTCCGCCTCGATCGCCGCCCCCACGTGGAACTTGCTGTACGGCGCATAGGCGTTCTTCATCACCTCGCGCGCGCGGCGCACCAATTCGGCACTCACGCCCACACCTGGCGCAGAAAAGAGTGACCCGCCGCGAGCCTCGGCACGTCGAAGAACTCGGCAACCGTGGCCCCCAGATCGGCGAACGTCGCGCGCTCCCCCAGAGCCACGGGACGCACCCGCTTCCCCAGCACGAGCACCGGCACCGCCTCGCGCGAATGGTCGGTCGAGGGCGTGGTGGGATCGTTCCCGTGGTCGGCCGTGAAGATGATCAGGTCGTCCTCCAAAAGCCGCGCTTCGAGACGCGGCAACCAGGTATCGAGTGACTTGAGTCCTTCATGAAACCCCGGGACGTCGTTCCGGTGCCCCCACGTCTGGTCGAACTCGATCACGTTCACGAAGATGAACCCCGTCTCGAGCGTCTCGAGCGCACCCTCGATCCGCCGGTAGGCATCGGGGTTCGTCGGCGTATGCTCGCTCGTGATGTTCCGCCCAGCGAACAGATCATCGACTTTCCCGATCCCCACACGGGGGATCCCCGCCTCTGCCAGCCGGTCGAGCAGCGTAACCCCCACCGGCTCGATCGAGAAGTCCTTGCGACCGGCGGTACGCTCGTAATTCCCCGGGGTGCCGTTGAATGGCCGTGCGATCACCCGGCTCACCGCATCTTCGCCCTGCAACATCTCCCGGGCGACGCCGCAGGCCCGGTACAGCTCCGCCAGAGGGACGGTCTTCTCGTGCGCCGCGACCTGAAACACCGAATCGGCGGAGGTATACACGATCCACTTCCCGGTGCGCTGGTGCTCCGCCCCGAGCCGGGCGATGATCGCCGTCCCCGACGCTGCGGTGTTGCCGAGCCATCCGCGTCCCGTGCGGGCGGCGAAACTATCGAGCAGCTCCGTGGGAAAGCCGCGCGGGTAGGTCCGAAATGCCCGCTCGAGCAGCACCCCGCAGATCTCCCAATGCCCGGTTGTCGAATCCTTCCCCTGCGACTTGGGGAGAGCCACGCCGTACGCTGCGCCCGGTTTCGCCGGCCGCCCCACTCCGGTAAGGGGCCGGCACAGACCCAATCCCAGGCGCTCGAGATTCGGGAGCGCGAGCCCTCCCACCGCCTGGGCCACGTTGCCGAGGGTGTCCGATCCCACGTCCCCGTAGGCATCCTGATCGGGCGCCGCCCCGATCCCCAACCCATCCAGTACGATGATCGCGGCGCGCTTCACTGGTAGATCCGCGGCAACCGCTGGCCCAGACCGCACAGGAACTCGCGCTGCTGCACCCCGCACCAGGACGCGAATTGCCCCAGCGTGTTGACTTCGCCGGACGCTTCCCCAACCAGGGTCGCCACGTCCCCGACCGCCACCGGCGTGCCACCGGTCTCGATCATCGTGAGATCCATCGTCACGGTCCCGATGATCGGGCAGCGCGCGCCGTTCAGCAGCACCGTTGCCTTGCCGGCCTGCAGCGACTGCCGAACCCCATCGGCGTATCCGATTCCCAGTGTCGCCACCACGGTGTCGCGCGGCGCTTGCCACGTGGCATTGTAGCTGACGCTGTCGCCAGCGCGCACACGGCGAACGCTCACGACCACCGCGCGGAT
>DASSIL010000083.1:0-23384 GCA_035691925.1 Gemmatimonadales bacterium | reverse complement strand
TCGAACCAGACGCAGAACAAGTACCTCGGCGTGTTGGTCGCCGCCCGCTTCGCGCGATTCGTGAATGAGTTCCCGCGCGACCGCTCGGTCGAGTTCGAGCAGAAGCTCACCACCAGCGCACTGCACGAGCTGGTGAAGGGGAATCTGAAGTACAAGCTGGTGCGGCGGCGGCGGCAGGAGGCCTGATGAGTCTCGCCGGCCGCCACGTCGTCCTGGGCGTGTCGGGCGGCATCGCCTGCTACAAGAGCTGCACCCTCGCCCGCCGGCTCACCGAGCACGGCCTGACGGTGGACGTGGTCCTGACGGCGGCGGCGACCGAGTTCATCCGTCCCCTCACCTTCGAGGCGCTCACGGGACGTCCCGTTCTCACCTCGTTGTGGGAACGGGACCGCGCCCTGGCGCACATCGGTCTCGCCAAACAGCCGGAGGTCATGATCGTCGCACCGGCCACCGCCCACCTGCTCGCCCGGGCGGCGATGGGTATGGCCGACGACCTCCTCACCGCGATCCTGCTCGCTCGCACGGGATCGGTGCTCGCCGCTCCCGCCATGAACGACGCGATGTACGCCCATCCGGCCACCCAGGCCAACATCCAGACGCTCGCGGCCCGCGGTTGGGAGCTGATCGGCCCGGAGCGGGGCGCCCTCGCCGAAGGGCCGAGCGAGCGCCCCGGGCGCATGAGCGAGCCCGAGACGATCCTCGCCGCGGTGCTGCGCCGCCTCGGCGTCGAATCCCGCTGGACGGGCCGGAAGGTGGTGGTGAGCGCGGGGCCCACGCGCGAGCATCTCGACCCGGTGCGCGTGCTCACGAACCCCTCGAGCGGCCGCATGGGATTCGCCCTCGCCGAAGCCGCGCGCGATCGCGGTGCGCGCGTGACCCTGGTACTCGGCCCCACGCCGTTGCCTCCACCGGGCGGCGTCGACCTCGTGCGCGTCGAGACCACGGAAGAAATGCAGCAGGCGGTGCAAACGGCGCTCAGCGGTGCCGCTGTGCTGTTCATGGCGGCGGCCCCCGCCGACTACCGGCCGGCCAAGCGCGATGACCGAAAGCGGCCCCGGGGGAACGGCCGGCGGTCGCTGGCATTGTTGCCGACCCCGGATATCTTGGCGTCCCTCAAGCGGCCCGCCAACTGCCTCATGGTGGGGTTCGCGTTGGAAACCGGGGGCGGCGTGAGCCGCGCCCGGGAGAAGTTGCGGCAGAAGCGGCTCGATTACGTGGTTCTGAACGACGCGCTAGAGCCCGGCGCGGGGTTCGACGTGACCACGAACAAAGTCACGCTGCTCGCGCGGTCGGGGGCCGATGTCACGCTCCCGCTGCTCGACAAACGTGACGTGGCGCAGCGAATCCTCGACGCAGTGGAGCACCATTTGTCGTGAGCGACGGGCGGGCACTGGCGCGCGCCTATCTGGAACAACAGCGAATCTTGGGAACGGACGCCGTGACTCTCCCGGCGGACGCCGCCGAGGTCGTATCTCCTGCAGCCGGGCCCACGGCAGCAGGGGCCCCGGGCGTACGCCCGGGGTCAGGTGATGCACCGCCACCTCCATCCGCTGTGGTTCACCCAACTCCGGGCGTCAGCCCGGCGAACGACGGCAAGGGCGAACCTGTCTCAGCTCTCCTCGCAGCGGGCCTCACCTACGATCCCCCGGCGCAGGATCTCTTCAGTTCCGATCCGATCCAGCGCGCCGCGACGCTGGTCGAGATCGCCGATCTCGTCGCGGCATGCACCAAGTGCCGGCTCTGCGAGGCGCGCACCAACACCGTCCCCGGTGAGGGGGCGGAGCATGCACGCCTCGTTGTCGTCGGTGAGGGACCGGGGAAGACGGAAGATGAAACCGGCCGGCCGTTCGTTGGCAAGGCCGGGGAGCTGCTCACCAAGATTCTTTCCGCCATCGGCCTGGCACGAGAGCAGGTATATATCTGCAACATCGTGAAGTGCCGGCCGCCGGAGAACCGCACACCGCAGTACGACGAGATCGCCGCCTGTGTGCCGTACCTCTTCCGGCAGATCGAGCTGATCGGGCCAGGAGTGATCCTCGCGATGGGGAATACGGCGGCGCAGACGCTGCTGAACACGAAACAGTCGCTTGGCGCATTGCGGAGCAGAGTCCACCGCTTCCGGGGTATTCCGGTGATCGTGACCTACCACCCCGCCGCGCTGCTGAGAAACCCGAACTGGAAGAAGCCAACCTGGGATGACGTCCGCATCGCCCACCGTCTCCTCGACGGCTGATCTCGAATTCCCGGGGCGCAAGGCGCCCTGGAGCAACGACGCCGAGCAGGCCGTGCTCGCCGCGATGCTGCTCGACCAGGATGCCGCGCTCAAGGCGGCCGAGCTCCTGGACGACGCGATGTTCTACAAGGAGGCCCATCGCATCCTGTTCCGCGCGATGGTGACCCTCACTGAAAAGAGCGACGTGATCGATCCCGTCACCCTGCGCGAAGAGCTGGCGCGCCGCGGCGATCTCGATCGCGTGGGCGGGATGGAGTACATCGCCGCGCTGGTCGACGTCGTGCCGACCGCGGCCAATGTCGAGTACCACGTCCGGATCGTCCGGGACAAGGCGGTGCTGCGGCGCCTCGTGGAAGCGGCGACCGAGATCATCCAGGACGTCTATGCGATCCACGGCGATTCGAGCGAGGTCCTCGACAACGCCGAGCACCGGATTTTCCAGGTGGCACAGTTCCGCCGCTCCGAGGAGTTCCTGCGGCTGAAGGAGCTGATCTGGCCCACCATGGAACGCATCGAGCAGATGCAGGGCAAGGCCGGCGCGCTGACGGGGGTCCCGAGCGGCTTCAAGGATCTGGACGAGATGACCGCGGGCTTCCAGCGCGCGGACCTGGTGATTCTCGCTGCCCGGCCCTCGATGGGAAAGACCGCCTTCGCCCTCAACGTGGTGCAGCACGCGTCCATCGAGCACAGCGTGCGGGTGGCGATCTTCTCGCTGGAAATGTCCAAGGACCAGCTGGTGCAGCGGTTGCTGTGCTCGGAGGGACTCGTCGACGCGCAACGGTTGCGCCGTGGCATGTTGCGCGACGAGGACTATCCCAAGCTGGCGCGGGCGGCGGGCCTGCTCAGTTCGGCCCACATCTGGATCGACGACACAGCCGGACTCACGCCGCTGGCGATGCGATCGAAGGCGCGCCGGCTCAAAGCAGAGCACGATATCGGGTTGATCGTCGTGGACTATCTGCAGCTGATGCAGGGACCGAACGACATCGAGAACCGCCAGCAGGAAGTTTCCTACATCTCCCGGTCGCTGAAGGCGCTGGCGAAGGAGCTGGACGTACCGGTGCTCGCCCTGTCACAGCTCTCCCGTGCGCCCGAGCAACGCGGCGGCGAGCACCGCAAGCCGCAGTTGTCCGATCTGCGTGAGTCCGGGGCGATCGAGCAGGATGCCGACGTCGTCATGTTCATCTACCGGCCCGAGATGTACGACGGTCCGACCGACAAGGACGGCAACAACATCGAAGGCCTGGCGGAGCTGAACGTCGGGAAGCAGCGCAACGGTCCGACGGGAACGGTGCAGCTGTACTTCAAGAAGGAATACACGCGCTTCGACAACCGCACGAGCCGGGAAGCGCCTCCGGGAGTGACCGTTGGCTAAGTCCTCCTCCGTCTTCCGCTGCTCCGAGTGCGGCGCCGACCAGCCCAAGTGGGCGGGGCGGTGCGACGCGTGCGGGGCGTGGAATACCATGGTGGAAGAGCCGGTGATGAAGGCGAGAGGGCGGTCGGGCGGTCAGGCCGTCGGGCGGTCGGCGCCGAGCAGTCGACCCCCCGTTCGCTTGTCGGCGGTCGAGCCCCTGGAGACGACTCGCTGGCGGACGGGAATTGACGAATTCGATTTCGTGCTGGGCGGGGGGGTTGTCCCGGCATCCGTCGTACTCGTCGGAGGAGAGCCCGGAATCGGCAAGTCGACACTGCTGCTGCAGGTGGCGGCGCGGCTCGAGGCGGCCGGCGTACCGACGCTCTACGTCTCGGGAGAAGAGTCGCCCCAGCAGCTGCGCCTTCGTGCCGCGCGCTTGACCGAGGATGCCGGGGCCGTGCAGGTGCTGGGGGAGACGCATCTCGAGAGTGTGCTGCACCATGCCGCCGCGGTCGGGGCGCGCGTCGTGTTTCTCGATTCGATCCAGACGACCTACACCGAAGAGCTCGAGGGCGCGCCCGGCAACGTCGGCCAGGTGCGGGAATGCGCCGCGCGGCTGATGCGCTTCGCCAAGGAGGCGGGCCCCGCGGTATTCCTGGTGGGTCACGTGACGAAGGGCGGCGGGATCGCGGGCCCGCGTACGCTCGAGCACATCGTCGATACCGTGTTGTACTTCGAGGGCGAGCCGACGCTCGACCACCGCATCCTCCGGGCGGTGAAGAATCGCTTCGGGTCGGTGGACGAGATCGGCGTCTTCCGCATGACGGCGTCGGGACTCGAGCCCGTTCCCGACCCGGCGGCGACGTTCCTCGCCGGACGCCACACCGGCGTCTCGGGCTCGGCGGTCACGGCTCTGATGGAAGGCACGCGCCCGATGCTGGTCGAAGTCCAGGCCCTTGCTTCGAAGGCGGGGTTCGGAACGCCGCAGCGCGTGGCGACGGGACTCGACCAGCGGCGTCTCGCCGTGTTGCTGGCGGTGCTGGAGCGGCGCGGCGCCCTGCCGGTTGCCGCGCTCGATGTTTTCGTCAACGTGACCGGCGGCGTGCGTCTGCTCGAGCCGTCGAGTGATCTCGCGGTGCTGGCCGCCCTGGTGTCGAGCGTGCACGACCGTCCGGCGCCGGCCGACGCGCTGTTCCTCGGCGAGGTCGGCCTCGGCGGCGAGGTGCGGCCCGTGTCGGGGCTCGAGCGCCGGCTGGCCGAGGCCGAGCGGCAGGGATTCACCCGGGTCTTCTTGTCCGCCCGATCGAGAGTCGCCGCCGGGCTCCAGGTCGTGGCGATCGAGCATGTCGGTGAGCTCGCGCGCCGGCTCGTCGCCTGACGTCGGCGTCGTGGTCGTGGCGGCCGGAACTGGCGTGCGCGCCGGTCCCGGGGAGCCGAAGCAGTTCCGCTCGATCGCCGGCGTCCCGATGCTGCTGCGGGCGTTGCGGCACTTTCTCCACCACCCGGACGTTTGCCGAATCGTGGTGACACTTCCTCCCGGGACGGTGGAGCATCCGCCGGCGTGGCTTGGGCGGTTGATCGGCGGGCGATTGGCCGTGACCGCCGGCGGCGCGACGCGCGCCGATTCGGTGCGCGCGGGGCTCGCACTGCTCGATCCGCCGCCCGCGGTGGTGCTGGTGCACGACGCGGCGCGCCCTTTCGTTTCGCTGACTACGATCGCCGCTGTGATCGAGCGGGCCCGCGCCGGAGTGGGGGCGGTCGCGGCGATTCCCGTCGGCGACACGATCAAGGACGTGGACGACGACGGCAAAGTGGCCCACACGGTGCCGCGCGCCCGGCTGTGGCGTGCGCAGACTCCGCAGGGATTTCCGGGTCGCATGCTCGTCGAGGCGTATCAACGCTGGCCGCGCGACGGCGCGACGCCCACCGACGACGCCGAGGTCGTGGAACACGCGGGCTTCACGGTGGAAGTGGTGCAGGGGGCGGTACGGAATCTCAAGGTGACGTCGGAGGACGACTGGCGCCTGGCGGAGTTCCTGGCTCGTGAGGAAGAGTGAAGGCCATCCCGTTCACGACGCCGGAGGAGGCCAGGGCGGCGATTCCGGAGGTGGTACGGCATCTGCGGGCAGGCGGGTTGCTCGCCTATCCAACCGAAACGGTGTACGGTTTGGGATCGCGACCCGTGACTGCCGACGTGCAGGCGCTGGCGTTGCTCAAGGGGCGGGCGGCGGGCAAGCCGTTTCTGTTGCTCGTCTCCAGCCGGGAGATGGCGGAGGCGCAGGGGCTCGCGTTTACCGAATCGGCCCGGGCACTGGCGCGGTCGTTTTGGCCGGGACCGCTGACGCTGGTCTTGCCGGGCGGGGGAGGCCGGCTCCCCGATCTCTTGCGGGGACCAGAAGGGGGTATCGCCGTGCGGTGGACGTCGCATCCACTGATCGTCAATCTGGTGGCCGAGCTCGGGGAGCCGTTGACGTCGACGTCGGCGAATATCCCGGGATCGCAACCCGCACCCGGAGCTGAGGCGGTGCTGCGGGATTTTCGGGATGCCGTAGCCGCAGGGCAGCTGCTCGTACTCGACGGCGGCGTATTGGGCAATCGTCCTCCTTCGACGGTAGTCGACTGCACCGGTCCGATCCCACGTGTGATTCGCACCGGAGCCCTTTCGGTCGCCGAGCTTCGTGCCGGAGCGGGGATGCTGGCGCCATGAAACGGATCCTGTTCGTCTGCACCGGCAACATCTGCCGCAGTCCCCTCGCCGAGGCGCTGTTGAAGCGCGCGTTGCACGAGCGCGCGGTCGAGGACGTAACAGTCGAGTCGGCGGGGACGGGGGCCTGGGACGGCGCGCCGGCGTCGGAGGGGGCGTACCTCGTGGCGCTCGAGCGAGGGCTCGACCTCTCCGGTCACCGCGCTCGCCTGCTCACACGCGAGATCGTGGAGGAATCGGGCGTCATCCTGACCATGGCGCGCCACCATCGCGCCCGGGTGCACGAGCTGGGGGGAGAAGGACGCGTCCACGTCCTGGGGGAGTACGTGGGTAAGGCGGGCGAAGAGGCCGAAGTGGGCGACCCCTTCGGGGGGGACCTCGAGGTCTACCGGGACACTTGCGCCGAGCTCGAGGCGCTGATCGCCACGGTCGCTGACCGACTGGCGGCCGAGGCGCGGCGTGAGGATCGGCGGTAGCACTCGGCTGCTCGCCGTCCTCGGCGATCCCGTCGCGCATTCGCTTTCACCCGCCATGCACAACGCAGCGATCGATGTCCTGGGACTCGATGCCGTCTACGTGGCCCTGCGCACCACGGCCGCTACCATTCCCGACATTCTCACCACGCTCACGAGCCTCGGGATCGCGGGTAACGTGACGGTGCCGCTCAAGGGTGCGGTGGAACGCTGTGTCGCGCGTAAAACAGATCTGTGCGCCCGGACCGGCTCGTGCAATACGTTCTGGGTGGAACAGGGCGTGCTCGTCGGAGACAACACCGACGTCCCGGCAATCGCCGCGGAGTTGCAGGACATGGGCGTCGTGGGCGGACGGTGGTTGCTGCTCGGGACCGGTGGCTCGGCCCGCGCCGTCGCCATCGCGGCGTCGCACGCTGGTGCCGAGCTGTTGGTGCAATCGCGCGATCCGGCCCGCGCCAACGCATTCGCCGAGTGGGCCACCGGGCAGGGAGCGCGTGCCAAGCGCGCCCATGGGTCCGATTCCGCGGAGGTCATCGTCAACGCCACACCGCTCGGACTGCGCGACAACGATCCACTGCCGACGGGCGGAGCGCCGCACCGTGGTCTCACGGCCGCGCTCGATCTCGTGTATCGCCCAGGCAGCTCCCGCTGGGTACGGGACCTGTCGCGTCACGGGGTCGGCGCGCGCGATGGACGAGGTGTGCTGGTGCGCCAGGGGGCGCTCGCGTGGCGGCGCTTCTTCCCCGAGGAGTCGCCGCCGATCGAGGTGATGCACGCCGCCGTCGAGCGCGCCTTGAGAGCGTCGTAGCTAGACGGGCCCCGGGTTACCGCGACTGAACTCGCGCCTCGGTGGGGCGCGACACCCCATCAATGGTAACAACGCGGGGTCTTTCAAGACGCGTCGCCGCAGGCGCCGAACCCCGAGTTCACTCAGGGGACCGCGCGCGTGGATCCACAACGGATGAATGTCCAGGGAATCGCCCATGCCTTCGAGCAGCTGCTGCTCCCCGCCGAGTGCCTCGTCTGTCACCGCCTCCTCGGGCCCCAATTCGTCGACACCATCGTGTGTCCGGTGTGCCGGCTGCGCTGGCGTCCGGTGCGACGGCCATGGTGCGACCGCTGCGGGCAACCGGAGCCGCATTTCGGCCCCTGCCGCCTCTGCCGCGACTGGCCAGCAGAGCTCCAGTCGGTCCGCTCGGCGGTGTGGCTGGATGGCGGCGCCCGGCGCGCCGTCCATGCACTGAAGTACGAGGGACTCGCCCGCGTGGGTCGCGACATGGCGGCCATCATGGTGCGGCTCGTCGAGCGTCCGTCGCCCGGAGCGATACTCGTTGCGATCCCCCTCGGTCCCAGACGGCGAGCCCGACGCGGCTACAATCAGAGCGAGGTCCTCGCAGCGGCCCTGGCCCATGTTTGGGGGCTGACGAATAGTCCAGAACTGCTTGTCCGGACGCGGGATACGCCGACGCAAACGGCGTTGACACCAGCCGCTCGTCTAGCGAACGTGGCGGGGGCGTTTCAAGTGCGGAATGCGGATTGTGGGTTGCGGATTGAACAACGAATGCACGCCCAATCCGCAATCCGAGATCCGCAATCCGCACTTGTTCTCGTCGACGACGTTTTCACGACCGGCGCGACGCTGGCAGAAGCGGCCCGCGCGCTGGCCGGAGCGGGGTTTCAGTCGATCTCGGCCGTCACCTTCGGTCGAGCGAGCATACCGGACTTCAATTAGGGAGTGCGCATGGCCGTTCGCGTAGGGATCAACGGGTTTGGACGCATCGGGCGCAACGTCTTGCGGGCTGCCGTCATGGCGAAGCAAACGGACCTGGAATTCGTGGGCGTAAACGACATCACGGACACGAAGACACTGGCGCACCTTCTCAAGTACGACTCCGTCCACGGTCGCTTCCCGGGAACGGTCGAGGCCAAGGGCGACAATCTGGTGGTGAACGGCCGCGAGATCCGCGTCACGGCGATCAAGGAGCCGGAGAAGCTTCCCTGGAAAGAGCAGGGGGTCGAGCTGGTGCTCGAGAGCACCGGGCGCTTTACCGACCGCGAGCAGGCGGCCAAGCACCTCACCGCCGGAGCCAAGAAGGTCGTGATCTCCGCTCCCGCCAAGGGCGAGGACATCACGATCTGTATGGGCGTGAACCAGAAGAAGTACGACCCGGCGAAACACCACGTCATTTCCAACGCGTCCTGCACGACGAACTGCCTCGTCCCGGTGGTCAAGGTCGTGCTCGATAACTGGGGACTCGTTCACGGCTTCATGACGACGGTACACAGCTACACCAACGACCAGCAGATTCTCGATCTGCCCCATAAGGACTTGCGGCGTGCGCGTGCGGCGGCCCTCTCCATCATTCCCACGACGACCGGCGCCGCCAAGGCGACGAGTCTCGTGATCCCGGAAGTGAAGGGGAAGCTCGACGGCGTCTCGCTGCGCGTCCCCACGCCCGATGTGTCGCTCGTCGACCTGACCGTCGAGGTCGAGAAGAAGACGACGATCGAAGAAGTGAACGCGGCATTCAAGAACGCCGCGCAAGGCGACCTGAAAGGCATCCTCGACGTCTCCGACGAGCCGCTCGTATCGGTCGACTATATCGGGAATCTGTTCTCCAGTGTGGTCGACTCGAAATCCACGAACGTGATCGACGGCACGCTGGTGCACGTCTCCTCATGGTACGACAACGAGATGGGCTACTCGGCGCGCTGCGTCGATCTGCTCGCCTACCTCGGCGCCCACCGATGACCAAGCGCTCCCTCGAGAGCCTGCCGGCCAGCGCCCTCGAGGGAAAGCGGGCCCTGGTCCGCGTCGACTTCAACGTTCCGCTGAAGAACGGTGCGGTCACCGACGACTCGCGCATCCGCGCCGCGCTGCCCACGATCAGGTACCTGCGCGATCATGGCGCGCGGGTCGTGTTGCTGTCGCACCTCGGGCGCCCCAAGGGCGGGCCCGAGCCGAAGTACTCGCTGCGCCAGATCGTGCGTGACCTCGAAAAGCTGATCGGAGTGCCGGTCGAGTTCATCGAGGATCTCGATCAGGGCGTGGCGGTGACGCGGCGTCTGCCGCGCGGCGGTGTGGCGCTGGTGGAGAACACGCGCTTCTGGCCTGGGGAGGAGCAGAACGATCCGGCGTTGGCGAAGCAGTTCGCGGCGCTCGGGGATTTCTACGTGAACGACGCCTTCGGATCGGCCCACCGCGCCCACGCGTCGACCGAGGCCGTGGCCCATCTTCTCAAACCCGCCGTGGCGGGTTTCCTCATGGAGCAGGAGCTGAAGTACCTCGGCGCGACGCTCGAGAATCCGCGGCGGCCGTTCATCGCGGTCCTCGGTGGGGCCAAAATCAGCGGCAAGATCGACGTGATCCAGTCGCTGCTCCCCAAGTGCGACGCGATTCTGATCGGCGGTGCCATGGCGTGCACCTTCTTCGCGAGTATGGGACTCGAAATCGGGGGATCGCTCATCGAGCGCGACCGCATCGAGCTGGCCAAGGCGCTGCTGCAGCAGGGCGGCAAGAAGGTGGTGCTGCCCCGCGGCGCGACCGTGGCGCCCTCGCTCGAGCGCGCCGCCGAGCGCAAGCAGGTCCCCAGCGACAAGATCCCCGCCGACATGTCGGTCTTCGACATCGATCAGGCGACGGCGGACGATTTCCGGGCCCGTATCCTCGGCGCCAAGACCGTCGTCTGGAACGGGCCGATGGGGGTGTTCGAGACCCCCCCGTTCGACGCCGGCACGCGCGCGGTCGCCACTGCCCTGGTCGAGGCCACGGCCAAGGGCGCCACGACGGTCGTCGGTGGAGGGGATTCTGCCGCTGCGGTCGCCGGCCTCGAGGACAAGCTCACGCACGTCTCCACGGGCGGGGGCGCCTCGCTCGAGTTTCTGGAGGGGAAGCCGCTGCCCGGTGTCATGGCGTTGGACGACGCGTGAGATCGCTGCTGTTCGCTGCCAACTGGAAGATGCATGTAGGGCCCGCCGCCGCGCGGGCCTACCTCGATCGATTCCTGGCGAGTTACAAACCGCAGCCGGGCCGGCGTGTCTGGTTCTTCCCCCCGGCGACCTCCCTGTATACGGTGTCGCAGCAGATCGCGGGACGGAACGACCTCGCGGCGGGGGCCCAGGACGTCCACTGGGAGCCAAAGGGGGCGTTCACCGGCGCCATTTCGGTCCCACTCGCGGCGGAGGCGGGGGCGCGGGCGGCGCTGGTGGGGCATTCTGAGCGGCGTCACGTCTTCGGCGAGACAGACGCCGACACCGCGAAGAAAGTCCGCGCCGTGCTCGGCGGCGGGCTCGTCCCGATGTTGTGCGTCGGCGAGAAGCTGGAGCAACGCGAGGCGGGAGAGACGCTGGCCGTCGTGCAGCGCCAGCTCGTGGCGGCGCTCGATGGGCTCGACACCGAGGCGCTGAGCAAAGTGATCATCGCCTACGAGCCGGTCTGGGCGATCGGCACCGGCAAGAACGCCACGCCCGCCGATGCTGCCCAGGTCCATGCCGAGATCCGGGCCTGGCTCAAACGTCGCGGCGCTGCGTCTCCGGTGATCCTGTACGGCGGGAGCGTCAACCTCAAGAACATCGCGGAGCTGCTGGCGGAGCGGGAGCTGGACGGCGTGCTAGTCGGCGGGGCTTCGCTGGAAGCGCCGACGTGGGTTCAACTTGTGTCCACAGCCGTGTCCTAGCTATAATCCGCGCGCGATGTACACCGTTCTCCTCATCCTGCTGCTGCTCACCTCAGTCGTGATGGCGACGGCCGTACTGCTCCAGGCGGGGCAGGGCGGCGGGCTGGCGTCGCTGGGCGGCGCCGGCGGTACCAGCGACATGGTGATGGGGGGACGTCAGGCGACGACGCTGCTGCACACCATCACCTGGTGGTGTGCGGGGATCTTCCTGTTCCTGGCACTCGTGCTGGCGCTGATGTCGTCGCACGCGAGCGGTCCGCGCTCGGTGCTCGAAGGCGGTCCGGCCCCAGCGCCCGCGCCGGTGCAATCCGCGCCGCTCCCGATTCAGTCCGCGCCGGCGGCCGGCAACACCGCTCCGGCGACGCAGCCGGCCACCCAAACACCACCTCCGAAGCCCAATCGCTGACCGACTGCCGGCGTACGTGCTCCTGGAGGATGGCGCCTGCTTCGCCGGAACCGCGCCACTCCCCTTCGAGCCCGCCTGCGCCGAGGTCGTTTTCACCACGAATCTGAGCGGCTACCAGGAGGTCTTCACCGACCCCTCGTACCTCGGCCAGCTGGTCGTCATGACCGCCCCGATGATCGGGAATTACGGCATCAACGCGGAGGACGTGGAGTCCGACCGCCCGCGCGTCGCGGGGGTCGTGGTGCGCGAGCTGGCGGCTCACCCCTCGAACTGGCGCGCCACCGGCGGCCTGACGGAGTGGCTCGCCGCGGCACGGATCCCGGTCGTCGCGGAAGTCGATACACGGCAACTGACGCGACACATTCGCTCGAAGGGGGCGATGCGTGGGGTGCTCGCCACCGGAACCGCACCGACCGATGCGGTGAAAGCGCAACTCGATCGGTCGCCCCGCATGGACGGGCTCGACCTGGCGAGCGCCGCCACCGTTGCGCAGGAGTATGTCGAGGGTCCCGCCGACGCGAGGCATCACGTCGTCGCGTTCGACTTCGGGATGAAGCGCAACATCGTGCGGCTGTTCGTGCAAAGCGGCTGTCGCGTCACGGTGGTCCCGGCGTCGACCTCCGCTGCCCGGGTGCGCGAGCTCGCCCCCGACGGGGTTTTCCTCTCCAATGGTCCGGGGGATCCGGCGGCCGTCGGTTACGCGGTCGACACGATCCGCGAGCTGGCCGATGGGTCGCTCCCGATCTTCGGCATCTGCCTCGGCCACCAGCTGCTCGGGCTGGCGTTCGGGGGGGAGACGGTCAAACTTCCGTATGGCCACCGGGGAGGCAACCACCCGGTGCGTGATCTCGCGACGGGGCAAGTGCTTATCACCTCCCAGAACCATGGATTCGCAGTCAGGGGGGACACGGGCGGCGTACCAGGTGCGAAAGCACTTGAGGTCACCCACCTTAACCTCAATGATGGCACCGTAGAAGGCATCAGGCACAGGGAATCACCGATTTTCGCCGTGCAGTACCACCCCGAGGCGTCCCCGGGCCCACACGACGCCCAACAGCACTTCCGAGAGTTCCTCCAAGCTCTTGACAGTCAATAGCTAAGCGCCGTATGTTGGGCCCCCGGTTGTGGTATTCCCTGGGCCCTTCGGGGGGTACGGATGACGAAGGCCGACTTGGTCGAGAAGGTCACCGCACAAATCGCCCGCACCGCCGGTCCCCTCATTTCCAAGAAGGACTGCGCGCGGGTGGTGGATTCATTTCTGGATGCGGTAAAAGCGGCCCTGGCCGAGCAGCATAACATTGAGATACGCGGGTTTGGGACCTTCAAGATCCGCCAGCGCAAGACACGTATGGCCCGCAACCCGCGGACCGGCGACCCGGTCGAAGTCGCGGCGCGCCCGGTGCCGGTGTTCAAGCCCAGCAAGGAGTTGCGCGCGATGGTTGCGGACCACAACGCCAACGTGTCGTCCTAACCCACCGCTCCAAAGCAACTTGCCGCGGCCCCGCTCGGACATACCGACGGGGCCGCGTTGCGTTCGCCTGGGTATCATTCTGTTCCGCCGTCGCCACTCAACCTGAGGGTTTTCATGCGCTTGTATCGATGGTCCGCCATCGCCGTCGTCCCGTTGTCGCTGCTCCCCGCGGCCGGCGCCCAAGCGGTGCGGTATGAAGTTTCGATCGGCTCTGCGGCGGCCCATCTCTACCATGTGAAGGCCGAGTTCCCCACGGCCGGCCTGGACACGCTCGTCGTGTCGCTCCCGGCATGGAGCCCCGGGAATTACGAGATCCAGAATTACGCCCGCTTCGTGCGCCACTTTACGGTCCATGACGCAACGGGGAAGGCGCTGTTCTGGGACCGGCTGGACAAGGACACATGGCGCGCCGGCACGGCGAAGAACGCCACGGTGACCGTCGAGTTCGATTTCTACGCGGATACGATCGATCTGTCGCAAGCCCGCCTGGTCTCCGATTTCGGTCAATTTCTCGGCACCAACCTCTTTCTCTATCAGAAGGGCCATCTCGAGCGTCCCGCCGAGGTACGCTTCGCGCTGCCGGCTGGGTGGGACGTCATGACCGCGCTGCCGCGCTCTGGTGACGCTTACAAAGCGGCGGACTACAACGAGCTCGCCGACGCCCAGACGTTCGTCGGCCATTTCGCCCGCGACTCGATTTCGATCGATGGCAAGTGGATCCGCATCGGATTCTGGCCTGCGGCGGATTACACGCCGGCCACGTCGAAGAACCTGAAGGACGGGATCGGGCGGCAAGCGGCGACGCAGAACAAGCTGATGGGCGGGGCGCCGTACGACGTCTATACGGTGTTCTTCAACATCATCCACGAGCCGATTCAGTTCGGTGGCGGGCTGGAGCACGCCGCGTCGCAGTACGACATCCTGCCGACCGAGATGTACGTGGATGCGAGCGGTACGTTCGGTTCCTTCGTTCGCCCGCTGACGGCCCACGAGTTCTTCCACCTCTGGAATGTGAAGCGCATCCGACCCGCGGAGATGTGGCCGTACGACTACCGCGCCGAGCAGTACACACCGCTCTTGTGGTGGTCGGAGGGGGTGACCGACTACTACGGCGATATCACCGACCTGCGCTCCGGCCTGTGGAGCGATACCGATTGGCTCGCCAACACGCAGTCGAACGTCGACCAGGTCGAGCAGATCCCGGAGCCGTGGAGTGAGGAGGACGGCAGCATCGCGACGTGGATCAACGAGGTCTACGACAACAGCTCGCAGATGTACTATCCCAAAGGGTCGCTCACGGGACTGCTGCTCGACATCTCGATCCGCGATGCCACGGACAACAAGCATTCGCTCGACGAGGTCACACGCAATCTGTACACCCGGTTCTACAAGCAAGGGAGAGGGTTTCACACCGCCGATCTGCTGGCGCTCTTGACCGAGGCAGGAATGCCGGACATCAACGGCTTCTACCAGCGCTACATCAATGGCCGCGATCCGCTCCCGTACGAGCAGATCCTCCCCAAGGCGGGCATCGCCGTACAGCGCACCAGCCAGACCTCGCTGTTCCTCGGAGTGTCGTTCGGCGGCGCGGCAAACGTGTTGGGAGGCGTGGTGGATGGCGGGCCCGCGCAGCAGGCTGGCCTGCAGGCCGGGGACACCATCGTGTCGGTCGGCGATATTACCGTGCAGCCAGACAAGGACTGGGGACCGGCGTTCCGATCCCGCTACGCCGGCAACACGGGGCCAGTGCCGATCGTCCTGCGGCGCGACGGCAAGACGATGACGCTCAACGTGACGCCGGGGCAACGCACGGTGAACGGTGTGCAACTGTCGCGGATGGCGAATCCCACTGCCAAGGCCGCGAAGATTTGGCAGGGGATTGCGGCTGGAACGGTGGACAAGTAGCTGTCAGCCGTCCGCCATCGGCCGTCGGCTAACATTCAGAGGGACCGAGCTGCGAGAGCATGGGGAACGTTCGAGTGAAGTTTTTCGCCAGATACGCGGAGCTCGTCGGTCAGGACGAGCTGCAAGTATCGGTGCCGCTGCCGGCGACGGTGGCGGACGTTGTGCGAAAGGCCCGGGTGGCAATTCCAGGGGCTGCGGCGATCCCCGAGCGACCGCTCGCGGCGCTGAACCTGCGTCACGTGCAACTCGACGCACCAGTGGCGGACGGAGACGAAGTGGCACTATTACCCCCGTTGGCCGGTGGCTAGCCTGGTCGTATCCCCGGGGCCATGCCCCGGGATTCAAGGAGCGTGATGCTCACCAAGGACCCAATCTCTCCCGCTGCACTCCTCGGCGAGGTCGCCGCTGCGGAGTTCGGCGGAACGTGCCTCTTCCTGGGAACAGTGCGCGACGGTCCGGATGACGGCGGCATCACGGGGATCGAGTACTCGGCCTACGAGGCGATGGCGGTGGCGGAGCTGGAGCGGATTCTCGGGGAGGCGCGACGGCAATGGCCGATGGCGCGGATCGCCGTGCGGCACCGGCTGGGCCTCGTCGCGACCGAAGAGGCAAGCATCGGAATCGCCGCAGCGGCACCGCATCGCGCCGAGGCGTTCGCGGCATGCCGCTACGTGATCGAGCAGGTGAAAGAGCGGCTGCCGGTGTGGAAGAAGGAGTTGCGGGCGGACGGATCGGTGCTGTGGGTCGACCCGCAAGGGCGCCCGGCGGTGGTGGGGCCGACGTGACGGCTGTGGTGCGCGACCGCCTCGGGCGGCCGCTCGGCAGCCTGCGCGTGTCGGTCACCGACCGCTGCAACATGCGGTGCAGCTACTGCATGCCGGAAGCCGAGTACGAGTGGCTGCCGCGCGCCCAGATCCTCACGTTCGAGGAGATCGCGCGGATCGTGGGGGTGTTCGCGGGGCTCGGCGTCACCAAGGTGCGGCTGACGGGCGGGGAGCCGCTGTTGCGTCACGATCTCGATCAGCTGGTGCGCATGATCCACGCCGACCGGCGCATCAGCGACCAGGCGCTGACGACGAACGGGATGCTGCTCGGGCAGCACGCCGCACGACTCAAGGCGGCGGGGCTTGGTCGCGTAACCGTCAGCCTCGACACGCTGCGACCCGATCGGATGGAGCGGTTCGCGCGTACCACGCGCCACGCCGACGTGCTGGCGGGGATCGGGGCCGCGCAGGGTGCCGGCTTCGAGCGGCTCAAGATCAACACCGTCGTGGTGCGCGGCTTCAATGATGACGAGCTCGTCGACCTGATCGAGTTCGCCCGGGCGCGTGACGCCGAGGTGCGCTTCATCGAGTATATGGACGTCGGAGGAGCCACCCGCTGGTCGCTCGACCGGGTGGTGTCGCAGCGAGAGATCCTCGACCGCCTGGGGCATCACTACGGTGCGATCACCGCCCTCACGGGGGACGACCCGCACGCCCCGGCGGAGCGGTTCGCGCTCCCCGATGGGACGACGTTCGGGATTATCGCGTCCACGACCGCCCCCTTCTGCCGGGCCTGCGACCGCAGTCGCATCACGGCGGACGGCCAATGGCTCCTCTGTCTCTATGCCGCCGGCGGAGTAGACCTGCGCGAGCCGTTGCGCAGCGGCGCCACCGACGAGGAGCTGGCCGACACGATCCGGGCTGGTTGGGAAAGACGAACCGACCGGGGTGCCGAGGAACGCCTCGCGCTCGCGGAGCGGGAGCCGCTCTATCAGGTCGGTGGTTTGCGCGCCGATCCGCATCGGGAGATGCATACCCGCGGCGGGTAACCCCTCCCCGTGACCCGCCGGGACATCGCGGGGTCGCTCCGGGGAAAAACCAAAACCATCCTGCAACGAGACTATGTCACTGCTCCAGCTCCAGGACGTCGCCAAACGCTTCGACGGCATCACCGCCGTCGACCAGGTGTCATTCACGGTGGACCGGGGGCAGGTGGTGGGCTTTCTCGGCCCCAACGGCGCGGGAAAATCCACCACGATGCGCATGATCACCCAGTTTCTCGACCCCGACGCCGGCACGATACACTTCGACGGCGTTCCAGTCGCGAACGACCCGCGCGGCGTCAAACGCCGCATCGGTTACCTCCCGGAGAACAACCCGCTGTACGGCGAGATGCTCGTCTCCGACTACCTGGATTTCATCGCCGACCTGCGCCAGCTCAGCGGGACCGGGAAGGCGCGCGCGATCGACGAGGCGGTGCACGCCACCGGGCTCGACGCCGTCTTCTATCGGCCGATCGGTGACCTCTCCAAGGGGTTCCGCCAGCGGACCGGGCTCGCCCAGGCGATCCTGCACCGTCCCGAGCTGCTGGTGCTCGATGAGCCGACCGAAGGGCTCGACCCGAATCAACGCCTCGAGATCCGGCACCTGATCGCCGACCTCGGCAAGGAGCGTACGGTCCTGCTCTCCACCCACGTCCTCTCCGAAGTGCGCCAGAGCTGCTCCCGGCTGCTGATCATCAACAAGGGACGGATTGTGGCGGACGGCGCGGTCGATACGCTGGTGCAGCGCGCCGAGGGGGGACGTCAGGTGCGAGTCGAGGCGAAGGGAGACCGCGTGCTCGAACGGCTCGGCGCCGTTCCCGGGGTCGCCCGCGTGCAACCCGATGTCGGAACGGCCGGGGTGCGGGCGGTCGTCACCGTATCGGGGGAGACCGACGTCCGGCCCGCGATTTTCGAGCTGGCGAAGCGCGAAGGATGGACCCTGTACGAACTGCACGAGGAGCAGGGGAATCTCGAGGAGCTGTTCCGCCAGCTCACCACGGAGAGCGGGGCGGAGGCCGCGTCATGAACGCGATCCGGATCATCGCCCGGCGCGAGGTGAAATCGCTGTTCGACCTCCCGACCGCTTACATCGTGCTCCTGGTCTTCATCCTCGTCAACAATTTCATCTACTTCCGGCAGATCGAGGTGTACGGACTGGCGACGCTGCGGCCGATGCTCGACCTCCTGCCCGTCCTGCTGCTCTTCTTCGTCCCGGCGGTGACGATGCGGGCGCTCGCCGAGGATGTGCGCGCCGGAACGCTGGAAGTCGTGCTGGCCCAGCCGATCATCGAACGTGAGCTGCTGCTCGGCAAGTACCTGGGACAGGTCGCGTTCCTGTGGATCGCGTTGGCGCTCACGCTCGCCATCCCGCTTGGCCTTGCGCTCGGCGCGCATCTCGAAGTCGGCGTGCTCGTCGCCCAATACATCGGCTCGGCGCTGCTGGTGGCCGGATTCGCGGCGGTCGGGGTGTGGGCCTCGAGCGTGACGCGCAATCAGATCACCGCGTTCATCCTGGGCGTGGCGGTCATGTTCGTGCTGGTGCTCGTGGGATGGGACACGCTGCTCGTCGGGCTGCCGGCGCAGCTCAGCGCCATCGCGGCGGCGTTCGGGGTGGGAGCGCACTTCCAGCAGATCGCGCGCGGGGCGGTGGACCTGCGTGACGTCATCTACTTTCTCACCCTCATCGCCGTCTTCCTGAGCCTCGCGTACTTCTCCCTGATGCGCCGCAAGTTGGCCCCGGCGGGGGCAGAGCTGAAACGCCTCAAGCTCGGAACGGTCCTGCTGGTCGCCCTGCTCGTGATGTTGAACGGATTCGGACGCTGGATCGGCGGGCGACTCGACCTGTCCCCGGGACGCCAGTTCACGCTCTCCCGGGCGTCGAAGGACCTGCTGGGCCATCTCCCGGATCTGGTCACGATCAAGGAGTTCGCCTCGAGCACACTGCCGCCCGAAGTGGCCTTCGTGCGACGGGACGTCGACGACCTGTTGGGCGACTATCGCGCCGCCGGGCATGGCCGGGTGCGAGTCGTCGTCATCGATCCGACGGGCGACAGCGCGGCGGCGCGGGAGGCCGCTTCGCTGGGCATCCCGCCGGTGCGGTTCAACGTCCTGGGACAGTCGTCCCTGCAAGTGAACGAGGGATACCTCGGCCTCGCGATTCAGTATGCGAACGAGGCGCGGCAGATCCCGCTCGTGCGGCAGACGGATGACCTCGAATACCGACTGACGGCGTTCATTCGCGACCTGACGCGAACCACCCGGCCAGCTATCGGGTGGGTGGGGGCGCCGGTGAACCCGTATCAGGACCAGGGCGGCGGGTACAGCACGCTGCGATCCTCGCTCGATCGCAGCTACACGGTGCGCGACATCTCCCTGGCGGCTGACACCGCGCTCGGCGCCGACCTCAAGGTGCTGGTCCTCACCAACGCTCCCGATACGATTCCGCCGGCGCAGCTCGAGCCGCTGCAGCGCTTCCTGGCGGGCGGCGGCAGCGCGCTCGTGATGGAGAGCGGGATGCGGCACGGTGGGCAGGAGCCGTTCGCGACGGCCAGGTCGGTGCCGTGGAACGCGCTGTTGCAGCCCTTCGGGGTATCGATCCGCTCCGACATGGTGTACGACCTTGCCGCCAACGAACCCGTGGGCCTGCCCACACAGTACGGCCAGGTCGTGATCGCTTATCCGTTCTGGATCCGCGCGGCGTCGACTCGCGCGTCGGCGGTGAACGCCGAAGTCAACGGCGTCTTCCTGCCATGGGCGAGCTCGATCGACACTGCCCACGCGGTGAGGGGCAGCGTGACCCCGCTGCTCCGCTCGAGCCGCGCCTCGGGTGTCATGCAGGGCCAGGCGATGCTGACGCCGCAACAGGATTTCGCGCAGACCAATCTCTCGAGCCGGATCCTCGCCGTGGCGGTGAGCCCGCCCGCGGGAGCGGCGGCCACCGCCCCAAAGGGACGGCTGATCGTGATCGGGAACGACGATTTCGCGAGCGACCGCTATGCACAGAACCAGACGTCCAACATCGCTTTCGCGGAGAATGCCATCGACTGGCTGGCGCAGGACGACGCGCTGATTGCGATTCGCTCCAAGAATCGCACGCCGCCGGCGCTCGTCTTCCCCAGCACGGCGGTGAAGATCGCGGTCCGCTACGCCAATTTGATCGGCATCCCGCTCTGCATCGCGTTGTTCGGACTGGCGCGGCTGATGCGCCGGCGCCGGATCACGCGCCAATCGTACCGGCCGCTCACCTCGGGAGCAGCGTCATGAAAGCCAATCAGCTGCGAGTTATTGCCCTGGTGCTCATGCTCCTGATCTCCGTCTGGTTCGGTGCCCGCCTGCTGTCCCACAAGTCGGACGCGATCGGCGGCCGGCTGACGCTTCCCCCGGTGAAGGCCGAGCAGACCGATTCGATCGTCATCCGCCACGGCAGCGACACGCTGCGCCTGGTTCGTACCGGGACGGCGTGGACGGTGAACGGATTCCGCGCCGGAAGCGAGCCGGTGGGGCAGCTGTTCCTCGCGTTCATCGACACCGTGCCGCCCGATCTCGCGGCGGTGAGCCCCGGCTCGTTTCAGCGCATGGGTGTCGACTCGAGCGGCGGCTACTGGCTGCGGGTGTGGAGTGGCGGGCAGGCAACGGTGAAACTGGTCATCGGCGCCCAGGCGGTGGAGCCCTCGAGCGGCTACCTGCGCCGGGAAGGATCCGATTCGATCCTGCTGTGGCGCGGCAACCTGATCGACCTGGCTCGCCGGCCGCTCAACCAGTGGCGCGATAAGAGCATCGTCGCCGTGCCACCCGAGAGCGTGTTGGCGGTCAACGTGACCGCGCGGCGCTCCTACGGTCTGCGGCGTAGCGGCACCACCTGGCACTTTGCGAGCGGCGGTGCAGCCGATTCCGGGCGCGTCGCCGAATTGCTGATGCTGTATCGCAACTTCGCCGCCAGCGGCTTCGGTACGCCGGCGCAGGCCGATTCCGGCCGGAAGCCCGCCGCCCATCGCACCCTCACCCTGGTTGGGGCGGGCGGGGCGAAGCTCGTCGAGTTGTCGTTTGATTCCAGCAGTACCGGTGTCTGGGCCCGCCGCTCGGGCGATGCGACCGTCTATCGCGTCGACGCCTGGCGGATCAACTCATTCGTGCCGCCGGACTCCTCGCTGCGCCCGACACCGTCGGCTCGACCCGCGGCGGCAACGCCCCATCACTAACAGCACCCCGCTGTGCCGGGGGTGGGGCTAGGACGCGGGGACGCGGGGGCCCCACGGCCTGGACATCGTTGCCCGAGACCGGCAGCACACATCCGAGAGGGCGGTCCGGGTCGAGCGCCCCCGCGTCCAACGCGTCCGTCGTCCCCACCCCCGGCACAGCGGGAGTGATGCTGCTCCTGCGCGACCCCGCGTTGCCCCTGCGCGCTCCCCGCCCTTACTTTCCGGCGTCGCCGAAGGTCAGCTCTCACTTTCACGCGCGAGCGCGCTCTCATGTTCGAGAAGATCACGGTGGTCGGAGCCGGCAACGTCGGCGCGACTGCGGCGCAACGACTGGCCGAGAAGAACCTGGCCCGTACGGTGGTCATGGTGGACGTGGTGGATGGCGTGCCGCAGGGGAAGGGACTCGACCAGTGGGAATCGGCACCGATCGAAGGGTTCGACACGCGCGTCGTCGGTGCGAAGGACTATGGGCCGGCATCGGGCAGCGAGCTGTTCATCGTCACCGCCGGGATTGCGCGCAAGCCGGGCATGAGCCGTGACGACCTGGTGCGCACCAATGCCGACATCGTGAAGCAGGTCGCCCAGCAGATCAAGCAGGTGGCGCCCCAGGCGATCGTGGTCGTCGTGTCCAACCCGCTCGACGTGATGTGCTGGGTCACGAAGCAGGTCACCGGCTTCCCGCGCGAGCGGGTGCTCGGCATGGCCGGCGTGCTCGATACGGCGCGCTATCGCAGCTTCCTCGCCGCAGCGCTGAATGTCTCGGTCGAGGACATCCAGGCGATGGTGCTGGGCGGCCATGGCGACACCATGGTGCCGCTGATCAGCTACACGACCGTCTCCGGGATTCCCGTCACCCAACTGCTCGATCGGGCGGCGCTCGACAAGATCGTCGACCGCACCCGCAACGGCGGCGCGGAGATCGTCGCCTTCCTGAAGACCGGCTCCGCCTACTACGCGCCGTCGGCCGCCGCCGTGCAAATGGTCGAATCGATCGTGCTCGACAAGAAGCGCATCCTGCCCTGCGCCGCCTGGCTCGAGGGAGAGTACGGCCTGTCGGGGATCTACTGCGGTGTGCCGTGCAAGCTCGGCAGCAACGGATTGGAGCAGATCCTGCAGGTCGCGCTGACGCCGGAGGAGCAGGCTGCGCTGAACAAGTCCGGCGCCGCGGTGAAGGAAACGATGGCGGCGGTGCAGCTGTGACGCCGGTCGCGCTCGCCGCACTGCTGCCTGCGCTGCTCGGCGGCCCGATCCGGGCGAAGGCGGACACGCCGTCGATTGCCGCGCGATACCAGACCGACGCCCATCGACTGATCGCCGCGGCGCTGCACGACTCGAGCGCGTATGCGCGCATCGCGGAGTTGTCGGACCGGTTCGGCAGCCGCATCTCAGGGTCGCCCGCCCTCGAGGCCGCGATCGACTGGATCCTGGTCAAGATGAAAGCCGACGGACTCGCCAACGTCCACGGCGAGCCGGTGCGCGTGCCGCACTGGGTCAGGGGGGCGGAGTCGGCGGAGCTGGTCACGCCGCGCCGCGTACGCCTGCACATGCTGGGGCTCGGCGGCAGCGTCGGCACCCCGTCCGGCGGCATCACCGCCCCCGTGCTCGTGGTGTCGAGCTTTGCCGACCTGCAGCGCCACGCCGCGGACGCACAAGGAAAGATCGTCGTCTACGACGTCGCCTATCCCGATACGCTGACGCCGTTCGGTGCCTACAGCAGCGTGGTCCCGTATCGCGTGACTGGGGCGATCGCTGCGGCGCGCGTCGGAGCGGTGGCCAGCATGATCCGCTCGATCGCGTCACTCTCGCTGCAGAGTCCCCATACCGGGGTGATGATCTACGATTCGACGGTGCGGCGCATCCCGCACGCGGCACTTTCGGTCGAAGACGCCGAGCTGCTGCACCGCATGCAGGACCGGGGCGAGCGCCCGACGCTCCATCTCGTCATGGGTGCCAGGAAGTTTCCCGATGCGCCCTCGCGCAACGTCGTCGCGGAGGTGGTGGGGCGGGAGCATCCGGAGGAAGTCGTCGTCCTGGGGGGGCACATCGACTCCTGGGACGTCGGTGAAGGGGCGATGGACGATGCCGGTGGCGCCGTCGCGTCGTGGGAGGCGGTGCGGCTGCTGCAGCGGCTCGGGCTGCAGCCGCGGCGCACCGTC
>DASSIL010000082.1:0-3543 GCA_035691925.1 Gemmatimonadales bacterium | reverse complement strand
CTCATTCAATTTCTCCTTCGCCCGTCCCGGCAAGCTCACCGGGCTCGCGCTGCAGTACACGGCGTCTCCCCGGGTGTCGCTGTGGGGGATGGCGGCGAACGGGTGGGACAAGGACGTCGACAACAATCGCGGCAAGACTGGTCTGGTGCGCGCCGAGATCCTGGCCGCTCCCTGGCTGTCGCTCGGCGTCACGGGGGTCTACGGACCGGAGCGCGACTCCACCGACGCCTTCCAGCGCTCGCTGCTGTCGGCGGACGCGACACTGGAACGCGACCGGCTCATCCTGGGTGCCGAACTCAACCTCGGCCGCGAACAATCCGCGGCCCCGGCGCCCACGTGGCGCGGCGGCAGCGCCACCGCGTTCGTGCGACTCTCCCCACGCCTCGGCGTTGCGGCGCGCTACGATCAGCTGGAGGATCGCGGTGGCGCACTCACCGGTACGTCTCAGATCCTGCGCTCGTTCACCGTGGGCCCGATGTGGCACGTGAGCAGCGCCAAAGAAGGCGTCTTCAGCAACATCGAGCACACCTCGTTTCACCTGCCGCAAATCGCGCTGCGCGCGGCGCTGCGCGTTGACCGGTCGACGCGTGCGTTCTTTCCGGGCGGCACGGGGTCCGGGCGCAGCGACACGAAGGGCGTGCTGGAGCTGTTCTATGTCTTCTAGGGCGGAGGATATCGATGCTCTATGATCTGCAGCGCGCCATCCCGCAGGTGAAATGGCTCGTCACCTGTCTGCTCGCCACCTTCGGCCTGGCCTATCTGTTCGGCTCGGCTATGGTCGCGCTGTACGCGGGGTTCACACCGGCGCGCGTCGCCGCGACGTACGCGGGCCGCTCGATGACGATGCCGATGCCGCCCGAGACGACGGTCACGGTCGAGCAGCCGATGCGAATGGAGGATTTCGCCAAACCCGAAGTGCACGCCGTAGACACCGACCTGCTCATCCAGGACACCCACGTGCATGTCCCGATGTATGGCATCCTCGCCGCCGCACTGTCGCTGATCGTGCTGGGCTTGCCGCTGTCTCGGAACGCGGGGATCGGGCTTGTCACGCTGCTGTTCGTTGCTCCCTGGCTCGACTTCGCCGGAATGTGGCTCACGAAGTTCGCCAGCCCGCACTTCGCCATCGTCACGCTCGCCGGGGGGTATGCGATGGGGATCGGCTTCCTGGTCGTGAGCGTGCTGGCGTTGCACCGCATGTGGTTTTCCAGGAGTGGAGGCACACCATGAACGGCATGCTCCGGGTCGCCGCGGCGACCCTGCTGCTGCACATCACACCCGTCGTTGTGCTGGTCAAACGCCCGGCCGCCGTACAGGCGCTGCTTCCGGGCGCCAACGCCTACTTCCAGCGCGACCTGCACCTCAGCGATCGCGACGCCCACCGGCTCCACGAAGTGGTGGACTGGAGTCCCGAAGACGACGTGCTGACCTTCTACCTCGGGCGCAATGGGAACACGGACGTGGGGTCGCTCGAGTTCGTCCGGGTCGACACGCCGCACGGACCGATCGAGGTAGCAGTCGGGTTCACCCCCGCGGGGGCGATCCGTGAGGTGCTCGTCACCAAGGCCACGGTGGAGATGAAGCCCTGGGTCCAGGACGCCGAAGGCGCGGGACTGCTGCACAGCTACGCCGGCTTGCAGCCGGCGCAGTCACCGGCCGGTGCGGCCGTCATTACGGGAAAGACGGGATCGCTCGCGGTCTACGTCGCTGGAGAGATCGACAAGGGAGTGCAGCGGGCGCTGACGGCGTACAGCCTGTTCTATCATCCTGGCGCTACGCGCTCTTGAGGTAGGGCTCGTTCCAGGCGATTTCGAACAGGCCGTTGCAGCGCGTGCAGCGCATGTTGGTGTGGTGCCCTTCGAGCGGTGCGCGCCCGCGGCAGGCGGGACACACGGCGTAACGCTCGCCCCAACCCGCCGGAAAGCGGAGCGCATTGCGCGGGGCGGGAACCACCGTCCACCGGCTCGGCGCCGCCTGGACGATTTGCAGCAGGCCCCGGGCAACGCTGTGCGGCTGGCGATTGACGTCGAGCACGGCCTCGAGCGGGCCGAGTCTGAGGATGCGATACCATGCGCCGCGACGCAGTTTGACGTTGACGTCGCTCTGCAATCTGGCCCATTGCTGCTGTACCATCCGCTCTCCCGCGCGGGGTCCTCCAGAACTTTGGCAGAGTGCCCCCGGCTCGTCAAGCAGGAATGGCACAGGCTGTCACCGACATCCGGCGACAGCCTGTGTCCTTCTTTCTACACCTCATCGTCCTCCAACACGCCGCTGCCGCCAGGTTGATGCTCAAGTCGATGACCGCGCCACCCCGGCGACCGCTGCGCTGGTCTTTCGTGCGGACAGAACTGCTCCAGCCGTGCCGGTCCCAGCTGCGATCGCCACGGTGACATTCCCGCCCCGTCACCCACTGCTGTGACGCTCCGTCCACGCCATGTCGCCGATTCGTTTCGACGCGCGGCAACCCGCCAACAGCGTGCCGGACCAATCACTTGTCATGTGCCGACCGCGCCCCGTGACTTTCGTCACCTGCTCCCCCGTGAACCTTCGCTATCAATACGCGGCCCACGGGTATTACACTGGCCCGTTCGATGACCGCTTGTCTTCCTGGTCTTTCCTTACTCGTCGTTCCCGACCAAGTCCCTCTGGGGGTGAGCTGATGCTCGCAACCTTGCTCCAGTCCATACCGCAATCGATTCCCGACCAATGGCGCGACACGTTGCGGTTCCTGGCGTCCGGCTTCACCTGGATCCTCGACTGGCAGAGTGTCGTGCTGGGGTTCTCGGTGACGGGCTCGTCGGGCTGGCTGATCGCCCTGAAGAGCACCTTGCTGCTCCTGCCGAGCGCGCTGCTGGTCGCGGCGCTGTGGTGCACGATGGCGTCCATCTATACGCTGCCGTTCCGCTCGGGACGCGGCGGCTTTCTCGCCACGCTGCTCGTCAGCTGGTGGGATGCCGGACGGATGATGTGGTTCTACTGGGCGGGCCTGGTACGGTTCGTCGTCGTGCTGCTCGGCTGGCTGTGGAGTCTCGTGAAGCTCGCCGCGTCGCTCATCGCCCGACTCGTGAAGTTCCTGTTCACGAGCCCGCTGGCCCTGCTCGACTGGGCGTCGCGGCAATACTTCCAGCCCGGCGTGCCGTGGATCGCCTTCCTCTTCATTCTGTTCTGGTCGGCGCTCGAGGCCACGATCTTCACCTTCACCTTGCGGCCGACCTTGACCGAGGTGCTGGCGGACCTGACCGGCACCGAGCTCGGCAGCGTCGCGGTCACACTGATCCTGTGGCCGTTCCTTTTCATCCTCATTTCGGGCAGCTTCGCCGCGATCCAGGCGCTCACCGAAGCGATCCGCACGCGGCGCACGGGGCAGATCGTCGCGATGGCGCTGGTGGAAGCGTTCGTGATGTTCTTCGAGGTGATGTTCCTCTACCGCGAGCTGATCGACGCGATCACGCCGTGGATCGCGCAGCAGACGGGGTTCCAGCTGGGATTTCTTTCGACCCTGATCCTGGCGTCGTTCGGGTGGATCGGCGTGCGCGCGATGAC
>DASSIL010000081.1:0-2124 GCA_035691925.1 Gemmatimonadales bacterium | reverse complement strand
ACCGTCTCCCGTACCACCGACGCCCGCGGCAGCGGCTCGCTCAACTTGCGCGCCAGAATCGCCTGCGGGGTGGGCCCATTGTACGGCGTCTCCCCGACGAGCATCTCGTACAGGACGCACCCGAGCGAATAGAGGTCCGAGCGGCCGTCGAGATTCTGGCTTCCCGACGCCTGCTCGGGACTCATGTACGCCGGGGTTCCCACTGCGATCCCCGTCTCGGTGACCGCGACGCTTCCTGCCACGGTGATCGCCCGCGCGATGCCGAAGTCCGTCACCACCGCATGACCGGACGAGAGCAGGATGTTCTCGGGCTTGATGTCACGGTGGATGACTTGCTGGGCGTGGGCGTAGTCCAGCGCGTCCGCCACCTCCCGCGTGATCTGGAGTGCGTCGTCGAGCGGGAGCTGCCGCTCGCATGTGAGCCGCTCTCGGAGCGATTCTCCCTCCAGATAGGGCATCACATAGTAGAGGAAGGCTCCTTCCCCGCTGTCGAGCAATGGCAGGATGTTGGGGTGATGCAAGCTCTGGGTGAGGGTGATTTCACGCAGGAAGCGCTCGGGGCCGACGGCAGCGGCGAGCTCGGGGCGGAGGACCTTGAGGGCGACGGGGCGGTGGTGCACGAGGTCGTGGGCCAGGTATACCGCGGCCATCCCACCGCGTCCGAGCAGGCGCTCGACCGTGTACCGGCCCGTGAGAGCCGCACGCAAGCGGGCGAGAGAGTCGGTCTCCGTCGGCCGCCGAGGGAGTGAACTCACACTCCTACTCTACGCGCGATGCCTCCAGTTGAGTCGATGTCCACGGGCCGGACGATCAGGCCACACTCACCCGGACGAGCCCCGCACCCGATCGATCAGTTGCATCACGGCGGGATCCGGATCGAGGCTGAGCTCGGTGCGCAGCAAGTCCGCATGCTCGTGGGCGTGCCGCAGCGCCGCGGCGCGATCTCCCAGGGCCAGCGCGGTCTCGATCACGTGCCGGGCGGTTTCCGAATCGAAGGGATTCAGCTCCGCCGCGCGACGCCACCAGGAAAGCGCCTGGTGCTGGTTGCCCGTACCTGCCGCCGCGCGTGCCAGCGCCATGAACGCCTGCGCACAGCGTTTCTCCAGACGGCGACGGTGCTCATCGACCCACCGCTCGAACTCCGGGGCTTGCCGCAGGAAGAAGCCGTCGAGAAAGGGTCCGGCGTACAGCCGCACGGCCGCCTCGTTGCCGCCGGCATCGAGTGCATCCTCGAATTCCCATACTTCGGTCGTGATCACGGCGGGATTCAGGCGGAGGGTCTTCTTGCCGAGAAACAGGCCTCCGTCATCGAGGTGGTGACGCTGGAAATAGAGCAGCTGGTTCAGCCCATGCCGGGCGTGTTGCGCGTCGCTCTCGGGCCAGAAGTAGGCGAGGATCTTGTCACGGTGGAGCCCGCGGTCGCGGGCCACGGCCAGCAGCGCAAGCAGGGCAAGCCGGTGCCGTCGCGTGCTGGCACCGGTCGTCGTTTCGCTTCCTGTCCGGAGGGTCAAGCCTCCGAACATCAGGAGACGCAGGCGCTCCATGAGACGATTCCCCAACTGCCCCGGCATGCCCGAAACGCGCCTACACCACTCCGCGTTCAATTTGCCGGCCCCCTGGATGAGGCATTCATGAGAATGGCATGAGGCTCCCTTCTGGCGCCTCCGTTGCGACTGACCGCGATCCTCGCCGATGATCGCGCGCTGACGTTTCGCTGATGAGGGGCTGACGGGGCATCCGCATTGTGGTGGTGGAATCAAGAGCCTCGTCACCACCATCAACTGCAGGAGGTCGCACCATGAACACTCAACACCGCCGTTTCCTGGGTGCGGTAGTCCTTCTCGGTCTCACAACGGGTCTGCTACCACCGTGTCTTCACGCGCTGCAAATGGGCACGACGCCCTTCGGGCCAGTCTCTCCGGCCCTCGCGGCATCGATCATTCGCCCGGGCATTCCGGAGTCGGACGGCGAGCTCACAGCGGCGGTGCAGGCGCGGGTGTCGCGTGGGGACATGTTGACCGGCATACAGCGCTTCGCCGAGGCACAGCGCGAGTATCTCCGGGCGGCCGAAATCGCGCGCCAGCAGGGCCACTTGCCGAGCTTCACGCTGTGGCATCTCGCCGG
>DASSIL010000080.1:0-3051 GCA_035691925.1 Gemmatimonadales bacterium | reverse complement strand
ACCACGACCTTCAACGCGCCCTATCGCGCGTTTACCAATACGGAATTCGGATTACTGCTCAGCTTCCCCAACGGCGGCGGCACGGCGTTCGAAGGCGTCTACCGTCTGTCGTCGGATCGCTTCGACATCGGCTTCAAGGGCGGATTGCTCGATCCCTCCGGACCGGGGTCGACGGTGCTGCTGGTCGGCACCGAGGCGCGGGAGCGCGTGCTCACGCACTCGCAGGACTTTCCGCTCGACGGCGCGCTGATCCTCGGCGTGGGCGGGAACTTCGTGTCCGGCAATTCTCAACTCATCATCCCCGTCGGCCTGTCGCTCGGGCGGCGGCTCGATACGCAGAGCAGCGTGAGCATCATTCCCTATGTGCAGCCCACGATGTTTCTGACCGTGGACGGCGGTTCGGATGTGCTGTTTGCGCTCGGGCTGGGGGCCGATTTCCGGCTCAGCCGCTCGTTCGATCTGCGCGTGTCGGCCGGCCTGGGAGATGTCGAGGGTGTGTCAATCGGCGCCGTGTGGGTGCACTGAAGCGACACACCGTTGACAACCTGAGGGACTCGCTTCTACCGTTGGCGCAGCATTCATCGTGGTTCTCTATCGCATCCGGAGGGATGGTATGAAGCGAGTACTCCTCGTCGTGCTGGCGGGCGTCGGGATCTCTGCCCCGGTATCCGGCCAGTTTGCGGGGATGCCGGTCTGGAACAGCCCCAAAGGGGGCACCGGGATCACCATCAGCGGCGACTACGGCAAACCCAATGCCGATCTCGGCAAGGGCAATGCATTCGGTGCACGCGGCACGGTCGGGCTCGGCAGCCTCAGCGCCACGTTGGGCTTCGCCTCGTGGAACCCCTCCGGCACGGCGCCGACCGTGAAGTCGGTGGGCGGCGACGCGGCCTTCCGCGTGATCGGCGGCAGCCTGCTCCCGATCAACATCAACCTGTTGGTCGGCGGCGCGCGCGCCACGGCGACCGGCGTTCCGGGGATGACGACGATCGTGGCCGGCGGCGGGGTGAGCCTCACCTTGCCGACGCCGGGCGTTTCACTCGAGCCCTACGTCTCGCTCACCAATCGGTGGCACTCGGCCTCGGGCAGCACCAACTCCAACTTCGGCTGGACGATCGGGGCCAACCTGGGCTTCGGTGGCGTGATGGGGGCCCACATCGCCTACGACTCCGAAGCGCTGGGCGGCGGCAGCACCGGCGGCATCCTCGGCGTGGGCTTACACCTCTCCCTCAAAGTTCCGCTCGGGATGTAACGCTACTACCTTGTGGTGGGCGCGCCGATCCCCGGCGCGCCCTATCTGTCTCTCAGGGAGTCCCGTGATCCGGATCAGCTCGATCGCGGCCGTTCTGCTCGGCCTCGCCGCCGGCGGCTGCGCGATGTCGTTCGATTCGTCGCATCTCGGCGTGCCGGTCACGATGGCAGGGGCGGCGACCAGCTCCGCGACTGGCACCCCATTCCGCGTCAATCGTCATCCGGTGTTTATCGGGTGGGGATTGATCACCGCGGCGAATCCGAATCTCGAGGACGTGCTCGCGGGACAGGCCGCCAACGGCGCCGCGATCACCAACCTCAAGATCCGCGTGCGGGCACGCTGGAGCGACCTCCTGATTACCGCGGTGACGTTCGGTCTCTTCTCCCCGCGGACGGTGACCTTCGAGGGCACCATCCAGGGGGCGGCGCCGGCCGCCGCGCCCTAGCCGGCTTCTTCCACTAATAGGCGAACCAGGGCGGTCGTCCGTTCGGCGGCCCCCGTCCCCTCCTGCACGACGCCCGCTGCCGCACGGCCGGCGCGATCGCGGGCAGTCGGATCACTGCGCCACGACTGCCACTGGCGCGTCAACGCCTCCCGCCCGTCCCGCGGCAACGGCAGCGCCGCGCCACGCCCGATGAGCAGTCCGGCGTCGCGGCTCGATCCCCACCGCGGCCCCACCGAGACCGGCACGCCCCAGACCGCCGGCTCGAGGACGGAATGCAGCCCGGCGCGACGATACCCGCCGCCGACGTACGCCACCTGAGCGAGGGCGTAGAGGTCCGCCAGCATTCCCACCTGGTCGACGACGATCACGCTCGCGCCCGTGAGCTCGAGGCCCGAGGACGTGCGCACGGGGCGGGGAAGAGCGGCGCTGCGCGCTGCGGCGTCGAGCTGGGCGAGGTGGGCAGCGGTGGGTTCGTGTGGAACGAGAACGAGTCGCGCCCGCGCCGCCGGATCCCGGCGCACGAAGTTCGCGAACGCCGGCAGCAACACGCCATCGTCGGACGGCCAGGTCGATCCCGCGACGATCGTGAACGTCCAATCACCGGGTACCAGCGCGGCGAACGGCTGGCGTGCGCGGTCGAGGCGTGCGGCCCGTTCGGTCACGCTGTCGTAGCGCGTGTCGCCCGTGACGCTGATCGCCGCGTGCCGCGCGCCGAGCTGTTCGATCCGCTCCGCATCTGCAGGGGAGATCGCGCCGACACGGTCGAGCGCGGCATAGGCCGGTGCCGACCAGCCGCGCACCGGCCAGGAGAGCCGCGAGCTCGTCGCCGCCACGGTGGCCGCGACGAGGCCCGTGCGGACGCCACGGCGGTGCGCGGCGAGCGTCAGCTCGGGCCAGACGTCGAGCTTGCCGTATACCAGGGCGGTCGGGGCGAGCGCATCGAGCGCCTGGACGACGTCGCCCGAACGGTCAAAGGGGAGGTAATCGGCGTAATCGACGGCCAGCTGCCGGGCGAACGGGGCCGCGGATGGAGAGAAGTACGTGTAGACGATCTGCCAGTCGGGGCGCTCGGCTCGCAGCCGTTCGATCACCGGCCTCGTCTGCAGGCCCTCGCCGACCGACGGCGCATGAAACCACACGAGGGAGCGGCGGGAGTCGCGGTGGGTCGAACCCCAGGCGGCCATGCGCTGCAACAGCCCGCGACGTCCCGCGATGCCGCTGCGGAGCTTGTCATCGATGATCGCTCCGCATCGACCAGCAGCAGTGGCAGCGGTAATCGCCAGGCGATACCACCGGGATGGTTCGGTGCCTTTCCTCGCTCCTCCCATCTCGGCGTCTACCTGGCGGCTCGGCG
>DASSIL010000079.1:0-9053 GCA_035691925.1 Gemmatimonadales bacterium | reverse complement strand
TTGCAAAGGAAGGCGCAACGGGAGCGTCCGTCTGTGTCGAACTGCGGTCCTGCGGATCACCGCACGCCACAACCAGCGCGAGGATAGACAGGGCCGCCAGGCTCATGCGAGTCTGCATGTACTGCCTCCATTGGGCATATGGATGGTGTTGGTCTCGACCCAGCAAGATACGCACCGTCGTGCGGTTACTCACATTGGCCGTCCATCAGACATCACGCAGCTGCGCCGTCAGGGATCACGTTGCTGCGCCGCGGCCACAGCGCGGTACCGAACGCGGTACCTACGCAACAACTACTTGCCGGCGACGAGCTGCTTGAACCGCGGGTCCTCGTGTACGCCGTGCCACCACCACGACTCGTCGTTGGCCAGCGTCATCCGGTCCTGCGGATTGGCAGCGAAGTACTGCGCCAGCAGGCGCAGCGACTCATCGCGATCTCCCATGCGGTTGCGGAGCATCGCCTCAAAGTAGATCAGCTCCCGATTGGGATCGACGGTCGCGTCGGCCCGAGAGCGGAGCGCCACGCGGTCGGCGCTGTCCCGCAACCCGGCATTCAGCAGCACGAACGACACGAGCAGCTGATCGCGGCGCCGCCGGAAATCACGCTGGCTGGGTGGCCAGAGCGCAACGTCCGCTTCGAGATATTGCCACGCCTTGGCCACGTCGGGGGGCTGCCCCGGAATCGCCATCTGCTCGAACTGACACTCGGTGAAATAGGGATCCCTGGGGAAGCGGCGTCGGCCCTCCTTACACCAGCGGTCGGCACCGGCGGGGTCTTCCAGATCCACCGACATTGAAAAGAGACGGTACATGACCTCGTTGGCGTCGACCAGATAGGGATCCGCCTCGAGCGCCTGCAATGCCGCGAGCTTCCCCGCCGCGGGATCCGACTTGCGTCCCTCCAGGTGGCTGAGCATCGACCAGGCCGAAGCGCGGTTGGGATTGGTGGAATCCCCACCGGCGCGCAGGTCGGCCTCCGCGGAATCGAGCAATTGGGTCGTCGTGAGAGGATACGGATCGAGCGCCAGGAGGAAGCGGATATAGCGCATCGTCCCGCGCAGCCGCAGCGCTTCGGGATCTCCCGGTCGCACCTGCAACGCCTGACCGGCAAAATCGAGGCCCCGTCCGGTCCATGTCGTCGCCGGTCCCTTCGCCCAACCCGCGACTCTCCGCTGGGCATATGCAACCCAGCCCCGATTCACGATCGGGAGGGACCACTTCGTATCCATGCGAGCCGCATCGGTCAGCTGCGAGTCTGCCCGAGCGAGCAACGTCCTCGCTTTGGCCGTGTCTCCAGCCAACCCGAGCGACTCCGCCGTCTCCCGTTCCTGCTCTGCTCGTTCAACGAGCTCCCACGCCGCCGCGTTCTTGGTCCCCGTCCGCGATTGGATCTGCTGCACGACCTGGCCCAGCCGCGTACGGAGGAATTGCGACACCTGGTCCGTCAGCGCGTCCTGCAGCCCGAAGACATCCTCGCGCTCGCGCTCGATCGGCGGGCTGCTCTGCACGCTGCCGTTGGCCGTATTGATCATGTCGACCGTGACGCGCAACCGGTTGCCGGACTGCGAGATCGTCCCCTCCACCACCGTGCCGACCTTCAACGCCCGGGCGAGACTGTCCGGCGCGACGGCGGCGTTCTTGTAGGGGGCAACGCCATAGCGCGAGATGACATTCAGGGATCCGACCTGACCCAGCTCGTAGATCAGGCTTTCGGTGAGACCATCGGCGAGGTATCCCAGGCTTTTTCCGGGACTGCGGTCATCGAAGTACAGCACGGCGATGTTGCGGGGATCAGGACCGGTCGACTCGCTGGCGCGATGCAGCCACTTGCCGCGCGTGAGCCACCCCGCCAGCAGCAGCACCAGGACGGGAATCGCCCAGCGCAGCATGTGACGACTCGGCACCGGGACCTGCAGCGTCACCGAGGGCCGGGACACGGCGGGCATCGCGGTGGTACTCTGGCGGCGCACCGCCGCCGTGACGGTCGATGGCGTGGCGAAGGCCTCCGCGAACATCACGACCGTGGGATAGCGATCGGCCGGGACTTTCTCGAGCGCTTTGAGGAGGGCCCGTTCCATCGTCTCCGGAATCGAGAGCCGGATAATGGAGGGCGGCGACACCGCCTGCATCGAGTGACGGGCGATGATCGCCTGGACGTTCGGCCCGGTGAACGGCGGCTCCCCTACCAGCATCTCGTACACGACGCACGCGAGGCTGTACTCGTCACTGCGCCCGTCGATGTCGCTCCCGACCGACTGTTCCGGACTCATGTACAGCGGCGTCCCGACGACCGTCCCCGTCTGCGTGAGCTGCTGCTCATCCATCGCCGAGGCGGCGCGCGCGATGCCGAAGTCGGCCACGACCGCCGATCCGCCGGTGAGCATGATGTTTTCCGGCTTGATGTCGCGGTGCACGATTTCGCGGCTATGGGCGTACCCGAGCGCGCTGGCGACCTCGGAAGTGATCTTGATGACGTCTTCCTGCGGCAGCTGGCGCTCGCGCTTGAGCCGGTCGCGCAACGACTCGCCCTCCACGAACGGCATGACGTAGTAGAGGTTGCCGGCGGCATCGCCGGAGTCGTACAGCGGCAGGATGTGCGGGTGCTGCAACGACGCCGCGATCTCGATCTCGCGCAGAAACCGCTCCGGCCCGATCGCGGCCCCGATCTCGGGATGGAGCACCTTGATGGCCACCTTGCGCCGGTGCTTGATGTCACCGGCGAGATAGACGGTGGCCATTCCACCGCGCCCGAGCTCCCGCTCAAGCGTATAGCGGTCGGCGAGCGCGGCCTTCAGCGCGTCGAACAGTTCGCTCAATATTCCCAACAGGTGGAGACATACAAGGATACGGTCGCAGGACCTGTGTTGGAAGCCGTCCCCAAGGACGCGCCTCCCCGGAAACCCGGAAGCGACAAGGGCGACCACCCTGAAAGGTGGTCGCCCTCAAAGCTGCCACGCGCTGGTTGCTGGAAGTATCAGGTCGTTCCCGAGCGCGGTCGCGGGGTCGGCCGGCCCGCCGGCGGCGCCGGGCGGTGCTGGGGCGGAGGGCTCGGCGCGATCACCGGTGCGTCCGGGGCCGCGCCCGTCTCGCGCACGTCCACGTCTCCGGTCACCGTCGTGATATGAACCTGGCGGCCGCCCTTCCCGAGTGTGCCAGACAGCGAGTGCGAGGCGAATTTGCCGACCACCGTCAGCGGAAACTCGCTGTTGATGTCCCCCGCGACCGTATGCCCATCCACGACCGCGTCGATTCCGCTCGGCAGATCGACCTGGGCGTCGCCGGTGACCGTGGTCACCTTCACGTCTCCCGGGCCGCTGAGCGCGCGAATCGTAGCATGCGCGTCACCGGTCACCGTCGTCGCGGTGACGGGGCCGTTGGCCGTCTCGACGGTCACATCCCCTGTGATCGTTGCGGCCTCGACCGGTGCACTCGCGCCGTCGACGCTCACGTCGCCGGTCACAGTGGAGGCGTCGAGCCGCACCCCGCGCGGCAACTTGACATCGAAGGCGACTTCGACGTCGTTGCCGTTCATGTTGCCCGTGGACTTGAAGTGTCCGTCGGACTCGCAACTGCCGGCGCCCACTCGCAGGACGCAGACGGTCAGGCCCCGATCGGACTCCGCGGTGATGATGCGCACCGAGTCCACAGAGGAGCGCTTGAACATCCGATCGGCATGAATCTCGACTTGCCCCGCCTCGGACGGAGTCACTGTGATGGAGCCGTTGATATTGCGCAGCCAGAGCGTCTGATCAGGCGCCAACGGTTTTGCATACGTCCAGGGCTGCCCATGCATGCGGTCACCGTGAAAGCCGGTGGCGAATTGGTGCCCCCAGTCGTTCACCGCCGCCCTTCCTCTTCCTACCATGGACACGACGAGCATCCCGATGCCGAAGACGACGCCGAGGATCACGACTCCCCGGACGATGTCGAGGCGCCAGCGCCGCAAGAACTCTTTCCCGGTCATACGAATCCCCCCGCGGGGTGATGCGTTAACAATGCGCTACCCTACGGGGGGATGGAAGGACTAGTTTCGCGGGCAGTCCGGCTTCCGGGCCAGCTTGGTCCCGGCCGGGGAGGTCGCCTGAACCAGGATCGGCGCCAGGGTGCCGCCATACCACACGCGGTTCGCCGCCGGCGTCGCACTCGCGAGAACCGCACTGTCTGCCGCAACACGGTGGGGCGCGCCCGGCATCCGGTCGGCTTCGATGGCACGACCACCGAGCGCCATCGCCCCCAGACTCCCGACCACCACCAACGAGATCGCAAGCGTCCGCATACTTCCTCCTCACGTGACAGGCCACGGGCAACGGCGTGGTCAACCCGTATGACGCAGACACGCCACAAAGAGTTGCAACGCCCGTGTCCGGGAGGCGTCAAGCCGATTAGCTTTGCAGCCGTGTCGGGTCTGTCGCGATTTCGCGATCTCCTCTACCAATTGATTCTCCGGGACCTGAAGTCCCGGTACAAGCAGACGTTCTTCGGGGCGCTGTGGGTGTTCGGCCGCCCGCTGGTCGAGCTCGGCGCGTACATCCTCGTCTTCGGCGCGTTTCTCCATGCACCGTCGGACGGCGTGCCCTATCCGCTCTTCGCCTTCTCCGGCGTCGTGCTGTGGAGCTTCGTCGCGGGTGCCATCTCGCGCGGCTCACGCGCGGTGCAAAGCGAAAGCGGCCTCGTCGCGCACGCGCCGTTCCCCAAGGCGACGCTGCCGCTCGCCGCGATCGCCGGAGCGCTGATCGATTCCCTGCTCGCCGCGGTGATGCTCGCGCTGCTCATGGCCGTGCAGCACGTGACGCCATCGCCGAGCGTGTGGCTCCTGATTCCGGTGTTGTTGATCCTCGGCATTCTGGTGACGGGAATCGTGCTGATCGCCTCGGCCCTGAACGTCTTTTACCGGGACGTCAGCCAGCTCGTGGACGTGGGCGTCCGCGTGTGGCTGCTGCTGACGCCGGTGGCATATGCCAAGTCCGTCGTACCGGCGCAATTCAAGGCGCTGTATGATCTCAACCCGCTCGTCGGCGTCTTCGATCTGTCGCGCGCTGCCCTGCTCGGCACGGGATCACTCGATCTCTCGGTGCTCTGGTATCCCCTGGCTGCGGGAATCGCCCTCTTGCTGCTCGGCGTCTGGGTGTTCCGGATGACCGAGCCGTATTTCGCGGAGTCCGTCTAACCCCGTGGGAATCGCTGTCTCGGGGGTGTGGAAGCGCTATCGCCTGCGCAGCCGCAGCCTCAAGGAGACGCTCTCGAACCTCGTGCCGCGGCGCCGCGGGGCGCCGCCGCCCCGCCCGAAATCGATGTGGGCCCTCGAGGACGTGTCGTTCACCGTCGAGCCGAGCTCGACCTTCGCGCTGGTCGGCGCCAACGGCTCGGGTAAGTCGACGATGCTCAAGGTCATCGCCGGCATGATGAGAGCCACTCGCGGATCGGTCCGCGTGAACGGCCGGCTCTCGCTGCTCAGTTTCCTCGGGGGATCGTTCCACGGCGATCTCACAGGGCGCGAGAACGTATTCCTGGAGGGGGCGTTGCTCGGGCTGTCGCGGCGGGAGCTGCGCGCCAAGCTGGACGCGATCTTCGCCTTCGCCGAGCTGGAGCGGTTCATCGACGTGCCGGTGAAATTCTATTCGGCGGGCATGGCGTTGCGGCTCGGTTTCGCCATTGCGGCGCACCTCGAACCCGAGGTGCTGCTGATCGACGAGGCGTTCGCCGTCGGCGATACCGCGTTCCGCGACCGCTGTCTCGGGCGGATGCTGGCCTTCAAGGCGGCGGGGACGACGATGGTGCTCGTGTCACACGAGCGCTACCTCGTCGAGCAGCTGTGCGACACGGCGCTGCTACTCGACCATGGCCGTGTCGTGGCCCTCGGCCGCCCCGATGAAGCATTCTCGGCGTACGAGCGCATCATCGAGGCGGAGGAGGCGGACAACCCCGACGATCGCGAAGGCGAGCCGAGCCGTTCGCCGCTCGAGATCGAGTCGGTAGAGCTCGTGGGCGGCAGCGGCGGCCCCGAGCCGCTGTGCACGCCGGAAGGAGGCCTGGTCGCCAGGCTGCACCTGCGGGCCCGCCGCGATATCAGCGGAGTGTCGGTCGGGGTGCAGATCGCGCGCGAGTGGCACGTGCTGCATGGCACGCGCTGCAATCGCCAGGGGATCGAGCTGAGTGCGCGGGCCGGCGAGCGGCTGACGCTGGAGCTGGAATACAAGCCGCTGGCACTGGCCCGCGGCTCTTACGCGATGCACATCCTGGTTTACGATCATCGCCTGCAGGTGTCGCCGACGGTGGTGTGGAAGCGCGCCGCGCGCTTTCGCGTCACACTGCCGGAATCGGAAGGCATCGGGCTGGTGCGGCTCGCCCATACCTGGCGCCTGGAGAACGGCGGCGGCCCCCGCTAGCGCCGGGCCACCTCACTCGACCACCACGCGAGCGCCTTGCGCCAGCCGATCGGCACCCCGACCCGGCGCAACACCGCAAGCCGCAGCCGCAGCTCCCGCGGTAAGTCGTACGGCAGGACCCGCCCCGCCAGTGCGGCCGGGACATCCTGACCCGCGAGCTGTCGCGCCGCATCGAGCCACGCCCCTGCCGCCCCCCCGTCCACGATTTCCTTCGCGTCGATGCGCCGCGCCACCTCGTCCCAGTCGATGGCGGCACCGCTCGCCCAGACCAAAGCCGTGTCGAGCAGGCGGACCAGAAAGAAAGAGAGTTCGGGGATCCGGAGGGCGTGCGCCGTCGCCGTCCAGAAGAGCTCCGTTGCCGACGGCACGCGATAGGTCACGCCGTCGCGGACGACGCTCGCGCTGTTGGCGAAGTGCCGTCGCCAGGACACGGCGGGGTCGACGCCCCGCGCGTGCGTCGTATGGATCTCTACGCCCACCCGCCGGTCGTTCATCAACGCGGGGAGATGGTGGTGCTCGGGACGGGGCGGTTTCGCGAGATTGGTGCGCTCGTACCCCTGGCGGCGCAGGTCGTACCACAGGTTCCAGGCCCCATTGGCGGGCACGAGGACATCGACGTCGCTGGTGCGGCGCGCGTCGGCCATCGGGTAGCGATCCGCCACCAGCCGCCGCGCCGTGCCCTTCATGAACACGCCGGGGATGCCAAGCCGCTCGAGCGTGCGCGCCACGCCATCGGCCTCGGCGTCGATCAGCAGATTCCTGGCGGCCGCATCGCGGCCTTCGTCACTCAGCCAGCTCGCGAAATCGGGATCGAGTGCCGCGAGGATGTCGAGCTGCCGTAACCGCCGGTAGGTCCAGAACGCCGAGCCTTCGAACTCGATCAGGCGCCGCAGCCCGCGCAGGTCGGCGCGCGGCCATGCATCGCGCAGTTGGTCCGCCGGCGGCGCGCCCCCCGGACGGAGGGTCGCCAGCAACACATCCGCGGAGTTCACTGTGTGACGGCCGCGGCCGACACCTGGGGGAAGCGGGCAATGACGACGTGGCTCAAGGCGTGCTCGGGGTGCGACTCGAGATACGGCTCCCCGGCGTGCATCAGCCAGGCGTGGGCGGCAATGTCGCCCTTGGCTGGCGCGCTCTTGCGGTTGACGCCGATACACAACTCGACCGGACGGCCTGCCCGACGCAACAGATGGTAGAGCACGGCAGCGCGCTTCAGGCAGGTGCGGTGCCAGGGGCCGGGGAGGCGGCGCAGCAGGCGATCGACCCAGCGGGCGAGCGTGGCGTCGTCCAGGGCGGTGTCGGGAGTCGGCTGGCTCTCTCCCTCGAGCCACTTCACCAGACGCGCGAACGAAACGAGATACACCAGCGGCGGGACCAGCAGGACCAGGGCGGCCGCTCGGAGCCGCCACCCCAGCGGGAGGCCAGCCGTCACCGACTCTCCTCTTCAACCAGCAGGTCCGCGGTGCGGCAGGTGTCCAGGAACTGCAGCACGCTGGCTTCGGCCTGCTCCGGCGTGACCTCATAGCGCTCGAGCAGCACCTCGACGAGCTCGGGAAGGGTGCGTGGGGTTTCGAGTGCCTGCAACAGGGCAAGCCCGCTCTCGCTCACGGAGAAGTAGCGCCGGGTGCCGAGGTGCAGCACGACGCCGTCCCCTTCGACGTCGGCCAGGCGGAGATCGGGATGCCGTTTGTAGCGGTCGGTCATGTGATGAGCTCGGTCAAGCGGTTCGGACGGGCGAACAGGTCGCGCCCCAGGGTCACGCGGTAGCAATGCGCCTGCATGGTCAGACGCGTCAGTGCGTTCAGGTGGTCCTGCGCCAGGTCCGGCTCGAGCATCACCCACGCCGACCAGCGGACCAGCTCAGCGAGTGCAGCGGCGGAGGGGACGCGTTCTCCGGTCGTCTGGGCGTCTCCAACGGAGGTGAAGATAACGATCTCCGGAGCAACGAGCGGGGTCCAGACGCCCCCGAGATCTTCGGGCCAGTATCCGACCTTGCCGCGCTCGGGGAGCTCGATGCCGCCGGCGCGGGCGAGGAGCGCTCTGCCCCCGGGGCGCAGCGCAATCGGTGCGCGGCAGGTGTGCACGATGACACGTCCGTCGCGCGATTCCAGGAAGGCCGCGTCGTCGGTTCCCACCTGCCAGCCGTTCGCCGCCAGCAACGCCGCGGTCGTCGACTTGCCGCAGTGCGCGTTGCCCGCGAACAGCCAGCCGCGCGACGTCGGGTCGATCGCCGTCGCGGCGTGGAGATGGTACCATCCGGTGCGTCGCAGCAGAATGATGACCACCGCCATGAAGAAATTGCCCAGACTCTGCTCGAGGATCGCCGCGGCAGCCGGCGTGAGCTGGACGGTGGCCGTCCTCGTCCCGGCCGGGATATCGGCGACCGCCGGCGCGAGGTCCCAGGTGATGCGGAGTCCGCGGTCGTCGGGACCGCGCACGAATCCGACTTCCGGTTGTTCGAAGATGCGCTGGCCCTGCGGCGCAGGGATTTCGTCGACGAGTGCGACGTCGAGCACGAGACCGGGTGGCGCCGCGATGCGGAGATCGGCGAGCCACCGTTCGAGAATGGTGCGGACGGTCGAGTCGAGGGAACGAACGACAATCGCGGATGACGGCATGCGGGGAAGGAAAAAAAGCCCTGGAACGCAGCGCGCGCCAGGTCGGGTGCG
>DASSIL010000078.1:0-3044 GCA_035691925.1 Gemmatimonadales bacterium | reverse complement strand
CGCCGAACAGCACGTCGGCGACCGCGTTGCCGCCTTCCACGCCGGGGAACCACGCTTCGAGAATCGCGGCGGCGTGTGCGGCCATCCAGTTGATATCGAGCGGCCGGCCATTCTCGAGCACGATGACGAGCGGCTTGCCCGTCGCGGCCGCGGCTTCGACCATCTGCTCCTGAATGCCGGGGAGATCGAGCGTTGCGCGCGAGGCACCCTCGCCACTCATGAACGCCGGCTCCCCGACGACGGCGATGACGAGATTCGCGGAGTCCGCGGCGGCTTTCGCTTTCGCGACCCAGTCCGTGATTTCCGCTGCGGTGGGCGGCGGTGTGGGTGCGTGGCCGAGAAAGGCGTCGAAAAACGAGGGATAGGTTTTCGACATCGCCGGTCCCGGGACGTACGTGATCTGCGCGTCGGACCCGAGACGTTGCTTGAGCGCCGCCAGGACGGTAACGGCTGCGGGGTCCGGCGTACGGGTGAAGACACCGTATGGCGTCGGGCCTCCCGTCATGTCCGTCGGCGAATCGGCAAGGGAGCCGATGACCGCGACGTTCTTGTCGGACCCAGACAGCGGGAGGACGTGGTTGTCGTTCTTGAGCAGGACCATCGACCGGCTCGCGAGTCGCCGGGCGAGGGCTCGGGCGTCCGCGCTGAGATTCGTGCTGCTGTCGGCCGCGCCCGCGTATGGATGATCGAACAGGGCGATCCGGAACTTCACCGCGAGGATCGGCAGGACCGCGGCGTCGATCTGCGCTGGCGTGACTCTGCCGCTGCGGACCAGCTGGGCGAGGTTGTTGCGGAACGTCTGACTGGCCATGTCCATTCCGGCGCCCGCCGTAATGCCCTTGTAGGCGGCATCGACCGGATCGGCGGCGAATCCGTGCACCTGCAGGCTCGCGATGGCGAAGGCGTCCGACGCGACGAAGCCCGAAAATCCCCAGTCGTGGCGCAGCACGTCCGTCAGGAGCCAGCGATTGCCGCTGGCAGGGACGTCGTTCAAGTCCATATAGGCCGACATGATGCTGCCCACGCCCTGTTGCACGGCGGCATGAAACGGCACGAGATAGACGTTGCGCATCAGCTCGTCCGGCACGTACGACGCGTCGTAATCGCGGCCGCCCTCGGCCGCGCCGTATCCCGCGAAGTGCTTGACGCAGGCCACCACGCTGGTCGGTCCCAGGGTGACGCCCTGGAAGCCGCGCACCTGAGCGCGCGCCATGGCGGCGCCGAGGTAGGGGTCCTCACCGGCGCCTTCCTGAATGCGCCCCCAGCGTGCGTCGCGCGCGATGTCGACCATGGGCGTGAAGGTCCAGCGGATCCCGGCGTTGCGCGCCTCTCCGGCCGCGAACGACTGCGCCTGTTCCTCGACGGACGGATCCCAGGACGACGCCATCCCCAGAGGTATAGGGAAGAGCGTGCGGTAGCCGTGGATGACGTCGAGCCCGAAGATCAGGGGGAGGTGCAAGCGGCTCTTTTCGACTGCCAGATGCTGCATGCGATTCATCTCGACCGGGTTCGCGAGCCACAGGATGGCGCCGACCCGGCCGTGGATGATGTCGGAGTCCGAGGCGGCGGTCATCATGCCGCCCAGCGCGACCCCGGCGGCCAGGTTGAGCTGCCCGATCTTCTCGTCGAGGGTCATCTGCCGGAGCAGCGCCTGGGCGCGACGCGTCGCGTCCGCGCTCGATGTGGGGGCCTGAGCCGATGTGCGACCAGTCGTCGCTCCGGTGAGGCCTGCCAACATCTGTAGAACGACGAGCATTCTCCCAGTGCCGTGACCCATGGTCCCCCCGGTGATCGACAGGATGTGACGTTTCCGCCGGAGATTCTGCGCTAACAGCCCCCCGGTCGCAATCCGTGAGGTGACGCCCGTATGAAGGCCATGTGGCGGCAAGTCCACAAGTTACCTGTGACCCCCCCAAACGCTCTTCAGCATGATTGACCAGCGATTCTCACGCCCGGGAGCTTTCTGACCATGCGAATCCCCAAGCATCTGGCACTCATTGTCCTGACAACGACGCTCGGCGCCTGCCAGGGCGGCGGACCGCAGATGAGTGTCGTGACCGCCCGGCTGACTGATGCGCCTCCGGCAACGGATATGATCGAGAGCGCGGATGTCACGATCTCGACGGTCTACCTCGTGGGCAGCGACGGTACAGCTCGCGATACGCTGTCGACAAACGCAGGGGTGTTTCATCTACTGGACCTGCAGAACGGCATCGCCGCATTCCTCGGCACGGCGACGGTCGTGGCTGGAGACTACGAACAGCTGCGCCTCGTCGTCACGGATGCGACGATCACTCTCAAGTCGGGATTCACGTTCAGCGATGGGACCTCCACGCGGGACTTGAAGGTGCCGAGCGGCCCGCAGAGCGGCATCAAGGTGGACTTTGGCGGATCGGTGCACATCACCCCTCCGACGACCACCCTGACGATCGACTTCCCGGTCGATCAGAACTTCGTGTTCACGGGGGGCACGAGCAGCCCGAACGGCGTGCTGTTTACGCCGACGCTGCACGGCACCGTCACGCCGTAGCCCGTTTCGCGCATACGAGTGCCGGCGACTGGCGGACGCAGCCCAATGCGTCCGCCAGCGTCGTTTGGACGGGCGGCAGCGCGAGGCCGCCGCCGTCTTACCTTAGTGGGGTGGATTCCGGCACTACCGCGGCCTCGTCCGCTCCGCTGCGCGCGCTCGCGCTGTTCGAGGGCGCGAAGGGACTGCTCGTCGTCGTGGCGGGCGTCGGCATCCTCAAGTGGCCGCAGACGCTCGAGGGGTTTGCCGAGGCCCTCGTCGGCCATCTCCATCTCAATCCCGCAAAGCACGAGGCGCTGATTTTCGCCCTGGCCGCGGCCAGCGGATCCCGCCGCCTGCTGTGGCTGGCGGTCGGCGCCGCGGTTTACGCCGCGGGGCGGCTGGCCGAAGGGGTCGGACTGTGGCTCGGAAAGGGCTGGGCGATCTGGCTCGCGATCGCCACCGCGGCGATCTACATCCCCTTCGAGCTCATCACGCTGGTGCGCCGGCCCACGGCACTCGCGCTCATCGCGCTGAC
>DASSIL010000077.1:0-4049 GCA_035691925.1 Gemmatimonadales bacterium | reverse complement strand
AACCGGCCGCGCAGGTTCTGGAACACGAAGATGTACCCGTCCTGCATCAGTTCCTTGAAGCTCGGCGGGATCGTGGTCGGCGCGGCGTCGGGCACCCCGTAGGGAGTGCGGCGGAACAGGATCGGCAGCGGGCCGGTCTGGCTGGCCGGAGCGAGAATGACGGTCTGCAGGTGCACCCCGTCGCGCACCGGCACCATCACTTCCTGGAAAGTGAAGACGGGGGCCGAGGTCGACTGTTGAGCCCGCGCGGAAGAAGCGAGCACAAGAGCGGCGAGACAACACGCGGAGAGGCGCATACCGGGTCCTTGGGGGTCGACCCACGATACTGCGTGCGCCCCTCTTGCGGGAGCCGCTCGGACGATGTCGCGGCGCGTAAAACCCCAACGCGGATGACGACGACGCGCGCCGGATCGCGGAGTGGATCGACGCCCCTCCGTGCCGGGACGAACCCGCTTACTCCCGCGGCGCTGGGCCAGCGCTGAGCAGGTCGTCCACCTCACGCCCCGCCGCGATGCGATAGTCGACGTGGGCACCGATTTCCCGTGCCCGCTCGAAGGCGGCGGTGAGATCCGGGACCGACCCGGTGCCGGACTGGGCCTTGATCAGGGCGAGACGGAGGCGCTCGAGCGCCGCGACGGTCTCGGTGAGGTGCGCACCGGTATCCCCGCGGGCCCGCAGCGCCTCGGCAGCGGCCTCCAGCTCGGTGACGACGCGTGGCACATCGGGAAGCTGATGCTGCGTCTCCTGCGGCAGCGCGTGATAGGCAGAGAGCGCCGAGCGCCCCAACACGAGCTCGGTGGCCTCGACGCCGGCCAGCGCCGGCCGCGACGCCGGCTTCAAACCAAGGCCCGACGCGCGGAAGAACAGCCGCCCCACCCTCCCGGCCCACAACCGGTACCAGAGGGAGTTGAGGCGCCGCAGAATCCGGCGCTGCTTGATGACGTCCGCCTCTTCCGCCTGCACCTGTGCCTCGGCCAGCAGCGCCGCGCGAATGTCCTCGAAGCTGTAGCCGTCCCGCAGCAACCGTCGAGCGACCGCGACCAGCTGGCAGAAGAGAACGATGCCGATGATGCCGGGGCCGCCGAACGAGATCGAGACGCCGCCGCGGTTCGCCGTCACCGTCTGATTCGCCAGGGCCAGCGCCAGGAACACCATGGTCGACACCTGGGCGTTGCGAATGAACGCCCGCACGATGGGTGGCGCACGGAACTCGCGGCCGCGCGCCTCTCCCACCACGCGTGCGAGGTCGTCGCCCGATTGGAAGCGATCGGCGGGTGCCTTGCGGAGACAGCGATCGATCAGCGCCGCGAGCTTGGCCGGCACCTCGGGCCGGACCGCCAGCACGCTCGGCGCCGGCTCGGCGACCTGGCGGGCGAGAATGGCCGGCAGGTTTGCGGCATCGAAGGGCGGCCGGCCCGTCAGCGCGTAGAACGCCGTCGCTCCCAGGGAGTAGAGATCGCTGCGCCCGTCGACCGGCTCGCCACACGCCTGCTCGGGACTCATGTACCGGGCGGTACCGATGACCGCACCGCCGGTCTGATTGGCGTCGCGGGCGCCCAACGCGATCCCGAAATCGGTGACGATGGCGCGGTCGCTGGCCCGTTCGAGCATGATGTTGTCGGGTTTGATGTCGCGGTGAATCACGCCGCGCTGATGGGCGTAGGCCAGGGCCCACGCGACCTCCTGCATCACCTTCATCGCCAGACGCGGCGTGAGCGGCCCCGATCGCTCCACCCGCTCGCGCAGCGTCTCGCCGTCCACGTACCCCATGACGAAATACACGAGCTCCCCGCGCGCTTCGACCACATGGATCGGCACGATGTTGGGGTGCGACAATCCCGCCGCGGTGCGCGCTTCCCGCAGGAACTGGTCGCGGGCTTCGGGGCGTGTCGCCAACGCCTGTGGCAGCAGCTTGATGGCCACGGGGCGGTCGAGCGCCACGTCCCGCGCGAGCAGCACGACGCCCATACCGCCGCGACCCAGCTCGCGCTCGATCGAGTAGCGGCCGGCGAGCGCGTCCTGCAGCGCAAGGAGCTCCGGGGAGACCAGCTGCGTCATCGCGCGACCCTTACGTGCCGGCCGGCGGTTCGTTTCGCCGCTCGAGCGCGGCGGTGGCTGCCGCGATGGCTTCGTGCGTCCCGGCGAGCGCCAGGACGTCGCCAACCTGCAGCCGCTCCTTGGCCGTCGGAACGATCACCCCGCCCGCAGTGCGCGTGACCGCCAGGACCGTGGCGCCGGTGCGGCCGCGCAGCTTCAATTGCGCGAGCGTCTTCCCGACGGCCGGGCTCTCCGCTTCGAGGCGCACCGCCGCCAGCGTCCCGAGGCCGGGCAACAGTTGATGCATATCGGCGATACTGCGCCCCGGCGGGGGTGCCGCCGGACGCGTCTGCGCCGCCAGCGCGTCGAGTACGACCTGAGCACCGGCACGGACGTGACCCTGGAGATTCGTGGCGCTGCGCCAGAATCCTATCCCCAGCAGCGCCAGCACTACGACCAAGAGGGCGACCCCCGGCAACAGCGGGAGAAACGGCTGCGTCAATGCGAGCAGCGGCATCCCGACGAGGAGCACGCCCGCCAGTTGCAGCGTCACGACGAGCATGCGGCGCGGCGCCGCGGCGAAGTCGACCCGGCGCTGCTGCTTGGGGAGCGCCGCTCGCGCCAGCGTCATCCCCAGCTTGCGGCTCGAGCGCACGACGCCGAGGCAGAACGGGGCAGCGAGCACGACCGCCGCCCCGACGATCACGGAGCGGCCCACGGCGTCGCTCACGCCGATGCGTCGCTCGACGAACCCCGCGAGCCCGGAGAGCGACGCCGCTGTTCCGACGATCAGGGCGGCGAGTACCGCGGCATCCAGGACGAGGAGCCGCAACAGACGGCGGATCCCTCCGGCCGTGGTTGGGCGCCGGGGTGCCGATCGCAGGTCCTCGAGCCAGCTGCCGTAGAGGGCGGCGAAGGTCTGCAACGGCCGCGGCAGCTTGCGGTCCATCCAGCTCGCGACCGGCACCGCAGCCCGGATCAGCCAGGGGGTGAGCAGCGTCGTCAGTCCCGATACGGTGATGGCCACGGGATAGAGGAATGAATCGGTCGCGTGCAGCGCCACCCCCAGCCCGGCGATGATGAACGAGAATTCGCCGATCTGGGCGAGGCTCATGCCGGTCTGGATCGAGGTCCGCAGGCCGTTGCCGGTCAGGAAGCTGCCCACCGAGACGCTGACCACTTTGCCGACGACGACCACTCCCGTCAGCGCGAGCACCACCGCCCAATGCTGTCCCACGAGCCCCGGATCGATCAACATGCCGACCGAGACGAAGAACACCGCCGCGAACATGTCCCGCACCGGCTCGACCAGCCGCTCCACGTCCTTTTCCTCCCCCGATTCTGCGACCAGCGAGCCGGCGAGAAACGCGCCCAGCGCGGCGGAATAACCGAAGGCTTGCGCGAGCAGCGACAGGCCGAAGCAGATCCCGATGCTCGCTACGAGCAGGGTCTCGCGGCGCTGGAGGCGCGCGATGGCGCGCACCACACGCGGCACGACGAGCAGGCCCACGACGACCAGCCCGACGAGGAACGCGATCAGCCGGGCCACCGTCGCCGCGAGAGGTCCGGCGGCGAGGCCGCTCCCCGAGGCGAGCGCCGTGAGGATCGTCATCAGGAGCACCGCGATCAGATCCTCCACGACGAGAATCCCGAAGACGAGCTCCCGCGCTGTGCCCGTGACGCCCTGCTCGGCAAACACCTTGGCGATGATGGTCGTGGACGAGATGGCGACGATCGCACCGGTAAACACACTCTGTAGATTGGTCCAGCCGACGAGCTGCCCCACCGTGAATCCGATCCACACCATCACGCTCGTTTCGAGGAGGGCCGTCAGGCCGGCCGTCGGCCCGACCGCGGCGAGCGTGCGAACGCTCAGCTCGAGCCCGATCGAGAACATCAGGAGGATCACGCCGAACTCCGACAGCGTTCGCACGATGTCCGGGTCGGCGACGAGCGGAATGGGCAGGTGCGGCCCGACGATCAGACCGGCGATGAGATAGCCCAGCACCACC
>DASSIL010000076.1:0-12505 GCA_035691925.1 Gemmatimonadales bacterium | reverse complement strand
TTCTTCGCCCTCGAGGCGGGGGAGTACCTGGAGCGGTTGGACGGGTTGCTCGCACCCGAAGGGCCGCCGCCGGCCGACGAATTCGTGCGCCTCGCACGGGCGCTGCGCGGCAGCGCGTTGATGGCGAGCCAGACCCCGATCGCGCGCGCGGCGGCTGGGCTCGAGTCGCTGGCGCGCGGCCTGCGCGAAGGGCGGCGCGGCTGGGACCCCGGGACGCGGGCTCTGGCGATCCGCGCCGTCGACGATCTCAAGATCCTGGTGCGCCGCGTCGCGGCGTGGGATGACAACGACACGGCGCGCGCCGAGGCGCTGGCCCGCGAGCTGGAGCAGCTGTCGGGCCGCCCCTCGAGTGTGCTGCGCCAGGCGGAGGCGCTCGGACTGGATGCCGGTGCCCGTGCCTTCGTCGCCCGCGAAGGCGCGGCGATCGGCAGCGCCCTCGATCGCACCGCCACGGCGCTGCGGGCCGGCGCCCCGGCGCGCGACGCGCTGCAGCACGTGCTGCGCGCGCTGCAGCCGCTGCGGGGACTCGCCGCGCTGAACGACCTGCCGCCGCTCAGCGACGTGCTCGAAGGGATCGAGCGCGCGGTGACCGAGGTGACGCGCGGCGGGGCGCCGCCCGCTGCGGCTCCCGACTTCTTCCAGAGTGCGGCAGGTGCGATCACGCAGGCGGCCCGCGAGGTCGCCGAGCAAGGACGTCCCGACCCCGAAGGTCCGGCGTTCCGGGCGTTCGCCGCGCAGATGGCGCGCTTTTTCGACCGCGAGCCCGCCGTCATCCCGATCAGCGATCTGTATTTCGACGACACGGGACCGCACATCCTGCAGCGCGGCGCCGAGACGGCACAAGCGCTACCACTGTCGCGCCTCGAGCTCGTGAGTCACGGAGAGCATCTCCGGCTCGCGGCCGACGCCATCGAGCGCGCCCCCAGTCCGACGCAGCGCGAGCTGCGCGTGCACACCCTCGCCGGCACGTTCCGCGCGCTCGCGGTCGCGGGGGAAGGCGTGCTGCCGCAGACGTTGAGCCGCTTCGTCGACGCCGCCCGCGAGGCGGTGGCGCTGGGGCACGCGGTGCGCGAGCCCGCCGCGTTCGCGCAGGCGCTGCGCAACGCCAGCGAATCGCTCATCGCGGCGACGACGCGCGGTGACCCGGAGATCGCCGCCGGTCTGGAGCAGGCGGTGGCTCAACTCGGCCATCTCGCGCGCGCGCCCCAACCGCCGGCGCCCCCGCCCGCCCCTGCGCCTGCGATCGCCGACGCTCCCGGCGCGACATTCGCGACGTTTCTGAAGGAGGTCACGGATGCTGTCGAGGCGCCCGTGATCCCGATCGAGTCGCTCGCGCCGGAACCTGAGCCTGCGCCGCCGGCGCCACCGCCTCCGCCACCACCGCCACCGCCGCCCCCACAACCGGTCGCCGAGCCCATCGCCCAGGCGCCGGCCCCACGACCCGTGGCGCCGCTGCGCGTGCGGTTCGGGGCGCGGAAGCCGACATTGCCGCCGCTGACGCTCACCGAGCGGTCGGAGGTCCCCGCGGAGACACCGGACATCGTCGGCTCGTGGATCACCTACCAGCGCATGGTGGCATCCGGCGTCGGGCCCCCGTCCCTCGACGTGCTGATGGGCCACGTGCCTGATGTGGTGAGCGGCGTCGACGAGCTGCCGATCGTCGACATCAACACGCTGCAGTACGGCGGCGCCGCCGCGCTGGCGCGCGTGCAGGAGCTGCGCGCGATCGCACGGCGCACGCCCTCGGCCGACCTGCCCGCGCTGTTCGAAGAAGTCTGCGATCTCGTTGACCTCGCCTTCGAGCCCGGCGCCTAAGCGTCCCTCGCGCTGGGCCTGGCCGGTGGGACTCGCCGTCACGGCGGGCTTCCTCGTCTGGGCGGTGCATGGTGTGGACGTGCGAGACGTCTGGGCGCGAGTGCGCCAGGCGAATCTCCTCCTCGTCCTCCTCTCGGCCGGTGTCGCCACGCTCACTTTTCCACTCCGCACCATGCGCTGGCACGTGCTGCTCCGGGCTTCCGACGGCGCCCCCTACCCGTTGCGACCGCTGTGGAATGCGACTGCGATCGGATTCATGGCGAACAACCTGCTCCCCGCCCGCGCGGGCGAATTCGCGCGCGCCTGGGTCGCGAGCCGCGAGCTGCCGGTGCGCTTCACGACGGCCCTGGCGTCGATCGGGATCGAGCGCGTGTTCGACGGTCTGATGATGCTGGCCCTGATGGCGCTCGCGATCGGTGCGCCGTCGTTCCCGAGTCAGGCGAGCGTCGGCGGCACGTCGTTGTCCCACATCGCGCGCGGCGTCGCGATCGGATTCGGCAGCGCGCTGATCCTGGCGTTCGTCGTCGCACATCGCCCCGCTCCCTGGCTCGCCCTGCTCGATCGTCTGACCAGCGGCATCCTCCCCGAACGGCTCGCCGCTCGCTTGCGGTCGCTGGCGGACGGATTGGTCGCGGGGCTCAACGTCCTCAAGAGTCCGGCGCGGTTCGCCGCGGTGCTCGGGTGGTCGGTCGCCTTGTGGCTCGTCAACGCCGCGGCCTTCGCGCTGTGCTTTCGCGCTTTTCATCTTCCCGTTCCGGCCGAAGGGGCGCTGCTGCTCCAGGGGTTGATCGGATTCGGCGTGGCGATCCCGGCGGCGCCCGGGTTCTGGGGAGTGTTCGAGTATGCCACGCGGCTGACGCTGCAGTTCTACGGGATCGGCGCGACGCTGGCGCTCGCCTACGCCTTCGCCTTTCACGTCGCCGGCTTCATTCCCATCACCCTGCTGGGCCTCGACGCCTTGTCGCGAGCGCACCTGCACCTCGGCGACCTGCGCGGCGCGGCGTCCCGCTCGACGTGACCGGCGCCGCACCCGATCGCGTGCAGGCGCAGGCGCACGCGAAGGTCAATCTCCTGCTGCGGATTCTCGCGCGGGAAACGAGCGGCTATCACCAGATCGAGACGGTGTTTCAGCTGCTCGAGCTGGCCGACGACCTCGAGGTCACGCGCAGCGCCGCCGGCGTGACGCTCGACGTGCGCGGACCCGATCTGGGACCGGTCGCAGACAACCTTGCCGTGCGCGCAGCTCAGCTCGTGCTCGATGCCACCGGACGGAAGTTCGGCGTCGCCATCACGCTCACGAAGCGCATTCCGGTGCGCGCGGGACTCGGGGGCGGCTCGAGCGATGCGGCCGCGGTGCTGCACGCCGTGAACGCCCTCGCGGACCACGCCGTGCCCCGCCAGGAGCTGTTGCACCTTGGCACGCGACTCGGCGCGGATGTCGCGTTCTTCGCGAGCGGGGCAAAGGCGGCGGTCGCCTGGGGACGCGGTGAGCGACTGTTCCGCGTCGCCGCGCCCCCCGCGGCCCCGGCACTGATCGCCGTCCCGCCGATCGCCGTGGCAACTCCCGACGCCTATCGCTGGTGGGACGAGATGCACCCCGAACCCGCGGCACGCGGCCCCGTGGTGCTGGACGCCGAGGCGTTAGGGACCTGGGGGAGTATCGGGCGGCTGGGAGGCAATGACTTCGAGGTCCCGGTCTTCAGCCGGCACCCGCCGCTGCGCGTAGTGTTTGAGCGGCTGGCGGCGACGGGGCCGTTGTGGGTGCGGCTCTGCGGATCCGGCGCCGCAGTGGCGGCGGTCTACCGCAGCGCCCGCGACCGCGACGATGCAGCGCAATCCCTGGACCCGAAGACCGCGAAACCGATCGCCACCGTCACGATGCAATAGTCGCCGGTCGCATCGCGCCACGCATCCTGAGCCGCTATCCTACGACTCTCAATTCCACGGAGGACGTGTTGTGATCACCCGGCGTGGACGCTTCATCGCAGCGGCATTCAACCAGGGCGCGATGCCGACGATCGCCGTCTTCAACAAGGCGACGACCCCCCTCGGCTTCGACGTCGGGAAGTTCGTTCCCGCAATGCAGAAATTCCTCGACGACTACTTCGTCCCGGTGTGGGGCACTCCGGCGAAACTCGTTCTGACCACCGGCTTCAAGAAGGGCGCCTGGGCGCTCGCTTTTCTCGACAATGCTGATGTCGCCAACGCCCTCGGCTACCACGACCTCACCCCCGAGGGGTTGCCGCTCTCGAAGGTCTTCGTCAAGACGTCGCTCGACGCGGGAGAGCAGATCACCGTCACGGCTACGCACGAGCTGGCCGAGATGATGGTGGACCCGGCGATCAACCTCAGCGCCGTCGATCCCAAGAACGTGTTCTACGCGTACGAAACAGCCGACGCCGTCGAGGCGCTGTCCTTCACCATCGACGGATTCGCGATGAGCGACTTCGTCCACCCCGCCTATTTCGAGAGCTTCCGCAAAGCCGGCTCGGCGCAATTCGACCATCTGAAGAAGGTGAAGCGCCCGTTCCAGATCCTGCCGGGCGGGTACATGTCGGTCTTCAAGAACGGCAGCTGGACGCAGGTGTTCGGCTCGAAAGCGAAGCGGAAGAGCTTCAGGAAGGAAGACCGGCGCGGACACCGGACGACGTACCTGGGACGCACCCATCGGATGCGTCCGTCGCAGCCGATTTAGCGCGGCGCCGGGGTGGGGCTAGGACGCGGGGACGCGGGGACGCGGGGGCCGCACGGCCTGGACATTTGTGGCGATCGTCCGGCGTCCCCACCCCGGCGCCGCGCAAACTTTCCTAGGGATTCGTCCGGATGCGCAGCGGGACGATCGTCGAGCCCCAGTGCAGCTGCAGGGTCGCCGAGTCGGGCCCGACGACGGGGAACTCGTAGGCCATGACTTCCATGTAGCTCCCCTGCACCGGCGTCACCGTGACGCGCAACGCGTCGTGCGATTCGCCGGGATAGGGAATATGGAAGACGTGCAGCGCGCGGCTGAAGATCACGGTCCAGCTTGCGCTGTCGGGGATCGCCCACAGCGTGTACTGCCCCGCGGCGAGCGGTTTCCCTTCGATCGTGACGTCCGTGCTGAACCCGATCGTCGTCGCCGAGTCGGCGCCGGGGTGCCACACCCGCCCCCACTTCACGAGTCCGCCGAAGAGGGTACGCCCACGCGCCACGGGGCGGTTGTAGGAAATCGCGATGTCGGTGAAGCCGACGCGCTGTGAGATCGTCGCGTGCTGGCTCCAGGGAATTCCCTGCGCGCCGCAGGCGATAGGCAGGGAGACGAGGACGACGAGGGGAAGCGTGCGCATCCTCTCAACATAACCGTGCTAGCGCGTCGCCATCCTCACGTGGTCGCTGCTACCGGCCGTCCCGCTGCTGTGAATGGCGCGGTGACCGCGAACGCCCCCCAGACGAGGACGAGGCCGACGTATTCCGTCACCTCGAACGGCCCGATGGCGTTCGCCATCTTGTCCATCGTGATCGCCGACACCAGAGCGACCGTATTGCCGATGAGCAGTGCCCACCAGGCCCAGCGCTCCCCGCGGCGGAACGCGGTGAGCGCGATGGCGGTGCCCATCAGTCCGAAGAGGAGGCAGTAAATGCCGTACATCCGGTAGAGCAGCGTCATGTATCCGGCGACTGCCGGGGTAGCACTCGCGAGCGCGGACCAGGACCCGCCGGAGTAGCCCTCGTACGCCGCCGGCAGGATCCCCTTGCCGCCCGGACCGAGCAGGTGCTCCGGCGATGCCGCGGCCCCGCCGCCCCATGCGATGTACCCGACGTCGACGATGAGGATGAGGGCCAGCGCAATCTGGCGGCGCGTCATGTGGGCAGCCCTCCCGTCAGCTGCATCATCCAGCGCATGCAGGTGTGCCCGAAGTCGACGCCCTCGCCGAACATCATCGGGCAGGCGCCGGCGATCACGCTGATATCGTGTTGCCGGCAGAACTCGACTGCCTCCGGTGACACACTCGATCCCTTCGCCATGGATCGATGCATCCAGACGCGGCGCACTCCCGCCGTGTCGCAGTCGCGGACGATCTGCTCGGTCGTTTCGGGGCGCGTGATGATCACGACGCCGTCGACGCCGCCCGGGATGGACCGCAGGTCGGGATAACAGCGATCGCCCTCGAAGGACTGCATGTTCGGGTTGACCGCGAACACCTCGTGCCCGGTCTTCTTCAACCGGCGATAGACCAGATTGCCGGCCGGGTGGTGGCTGTTGTCGCGTGAAACACCCGCGACTGCGATGCGCTTCTGCGCGAGAAAGTCGTGGACCTTCGTCTCGAACGTTGGGGCGATCATGGGCGTGCCGCCGAGCAGATGGTGTCGACGTCCTGTGCCGAGAGGCGTGTGTCGGGGTGCAGCCAGGTCCAGGCGCTGCCAGGCATCTTGCCTTGCGAGGTGGCCTGGCACGAGGCGACCAACAGCTTCTGTTGGCGGTCCGGCGGATAGGCGGCCCACTCGGAGAAGTTGACCACCTGGCGCCCGTCCTTCACGGCGTACGCCATGAGCCAGGACAGCGGCGCGACCTGGCTGTACCACGGCCAGTCGGTCCGGTTCGAGTGGCAGTCGTGGCAGCTGCGGTCCAGGACCGCGGCGAGTCCACTCGACGTCCCGGCGTGGGCCTGAATCGTACGGCTGGGGTCGGTCACCGGATTCGCGCGTCCGGGACGAACGAGTTGGGCGGCCGCGAGGACGACGGCGAAGACGACGGCGGCATTCTTCAGTCGTCTGCTCATGGATCCACCTTCGACCTAGGGGTTCCAGATACGAGACTCGGCCAAAGATGAAGCCAGAGTTAGACTGGAATGAAAGTCTCTTTAACACTTCGGGCGGGGAGCCGTCTGGCGCTCGTCAGGTCGCCCGGTGATGTTGGACCACAGTTGACGCTATGACCGATCTCCCGCCCCCGACTACGACCACCACTGCCACGGTTCGCGGCCTCCCCGTCCTCGTGCAGAACTCACGGCCCGACATCGCGACCGCGGACGTGCTGCGCCGGCTCGACGAATCACTGGCGCTGATCGAGCGCTACGTCCCACACCATTTCCGCAGGCTGGCGCGCGATTTCTCCTCCATTCTCGTCCAACGCTACGCGTGCCGCGGGGCCTTCATCCCCGACCAGGGCGTCTGCCTCGTCGAGCTCACCTTCACCGTCAACCCCGAATTCTCGCCCGCGCAAATCGCGGCGACGATCCTGCACGAGGCGATGCACGCGCGTCTGCACCGGCTCGGGTTTCCGCTCGAGATGGCGGATCGGGCGCGCCAGGAGCGCTTCTGTCGCCGGGCCGAGATCGAATTCGGGCGTGCTGTCCCGGGTGGCGCAGCGATCGTGCAGCGCGCGCTGGCCGGGCTCGAGTTGCAGGACGATGAGGTCGCGCCGGTCATCGATCCCGCTCTGGCGGCACGGCGGGTCGCCCAGGTGGACCGGGAGGCGCTGGCGCGGGGCGGCACCGATCCCACGCCTCCCCGCCCCATCTAACAGCGGACTTCCTCGCTACTGCTCGACGACCTCGATACTGCTCCCCGCCGCGATCGGCCCGGCCACCGTCTGCCGCCGGCCCGACGGCCAGCGAACCTCGATCGCCGTCACGTGGTCCGCCTCCCCGAGACCGAAGTAGAGCGGCAGATCGCTCTGCGAGAGGTACCCCGACTTCCCGTCGCACAACTTCACCACCCGGCGCCCATCCGGGAGCACGGCGCTCACCTGCGCCCCGAGGCCCTCGCGGTTCGAGCGCGTACTGTGCAGCCGGACCTTGAGGTAGTGGATGGGACGCCGCTGCGCGAGGTCGCTGATGAGCACTTGCGGCGGCGCGTTGAACTCGTTGGTCACCAGATCGAGATCGCCGTCGCCGTCCAGGTCGAGTGCGACCGCGGAACGGGTGCCGAGCGAGCCCATCATCGTCAGGTGGCCTGCACCGTCGAGCCGACAGAGCGCCGCATTTGCCCCGGGCTGCGCGCACGCCCTGCAGAACGGGTGGCCCCGGTCCGCGCCCGCGCACTCGAGGGTGAACCACACCTGCTGCGTGGCGCCGTGGGGTCGCGGCTCGACACCCACCACGAATTCGCTCGGCAAGAAATGGCGACCGCCCTCGTTCAAGAGCACTGAGTTGATCCCGTAGCGGAACGGAAAGTTCATCCCCGCCGCGACGAAGATGTCGTCCCATCCGTCGGCATTGAGGTCATCCACGCTCGGCCCCCAGGGCCAGTATGTCTCGACCCCGAGCGAATCGGACACTTCCACGAACTTGCCGCTACCCCGATTGGCGAACAGCGCATTGCCGAAGATCAGGCCGCCCTTGCCCCCGGGGAACATGCGACCCGACACGCGCGCGGAGTCGTCCTTGCGCCCCTCGGCCGCCCAGTCGCCGGGAGGGATGTCGGCCCACATGTCGGGGTGCATGCTGGTGGTGAAGAGGTCGAGACGCCCGTCCCCATCGAAGTCGAACGCCTTCACCCCCATCGCCCCCCAGGGAGTCTTCGGGAAGTACTCCGAGGTGGCATCCCGAAAGTGCTTGCCGCCCTCGTTGACCCAGAGGTGACTCCCCCCCTGCATGTCGAGGACGAAGAGATCCGTGAACCCGTCGTCGTTCACGTCGAACGCGGTGGCGTCGCCGCTCCAGCTGCGCCCCACCAGACCGACCGCACGCGTGACATCCTGAAATCGATTGCCGCCCAGATTGTGATAGAGGATGCTCGCTTCGCTGCGCTCCGGGTGCAGGTGACCCTGGAACGCGTCCTCCAGCGCGACGTAATAGCCACCCGGCCCCTGCGCGTCCGTCGTGAACACTCCCACGTTGGTCACGAGAAGATCGAGCAGGCCGTCGCCGTCATAGTCGAAGAACACCGCGCCCGCGGAGTGGCCGCTGTATGACACCCCGGCTGCCGCGGTGATGTCGCGAAACTTCCCGTCGCCGAGGTTCTCATAGAGCCGGTTGCCGTGGCGCACGGTGGTGACGAAGAGGTCTGGATCGCCGTCGTTGTCGATGTCCGCGAACGCACAGCCGACGGCGATCGGGTCCTGCCAGTGGAGGCCCGCGGCGTCGGTGCCGTTGGCGAACCGGGCATCTCCCTGATTCATCCAGAGCTCGTTCGTCCCGAGCTGGGTCAGAAAATACAGATCGGGCAACCCGTTCCCATCGACATCCGCCGCGCACACGCCGTCGCCGTGATCGTAATGGGCCAGCTTGTAGGTCTTGCCCGCGTCGTCGACGATGTGGTGCTGGAACGTGATGCCGCTGGCTGGTCGCCGATCGGTGAACCGGAAGTCGTGCACCACGGCGGAGCCCGCGGCCAGACGGGCTTCCTCGCGCCCCCGCTCCGACAGCCATGTGGGCGTGGTGGACGCGTGACACGAAGCGAGGAGGAGCAGGACCGGAACGACAATCCAGCCGGACCGCGGCAGACGGCGCATCGCGTGCTGGATATAGCGCGCGTTTCCGACCAGGTGAGTAACCCGCGCCTGCTCGGACGGGACTCTGACGTTGGAAACAGCCTTCCTCGGGGTCCTCGCCCTCGGTAAGTTCAGCGCTGCAACGTCACTGGCCCCTCGTCCAATCGCAGGACACCGGACTTTGGATGCGCTCCGGTCCGTGCTGGGCGCGCATTTCATCAGGCAGCATGGGGCCCCGCACCACCCACCGGTGCCCATCGCGCACCACTGTAAGGCACACCATTTGGCACACCGCCCGGCAGTCCCCCGGAGCAATGGCAGGGACTTTCTCCGCTGCCCTTTGTCAGTTTACTCGGGAGATGTCGGCCTCGGCTGGGTAGGTCCGCCACACTTGGGCGGGTCCGGCGGTGAGTAAGCAATGGTCGACGAATCAGCAATCACGTGCTTTGATAGGCCCTCGAAATCGGGAAAGATCGTGCGATCGTTGATCCCTAGGGAGCGCAGATCCGTGACGAGTCGCCGCTTCGCCCCGTGTGGAACCATGTAGCGAACAAGTTGGGTTTCGTGTGTCAGCAGATCCGGAATGGCACAACCGATAAGAGGTACGGGGTGGATCGTGAAGACGCTCTCCTGCGCAATCATGCGCGTAAATGCACGTCGAGGCGGGAACGCCGCAGGACACCGAATCGGCGCCTCCATACCACACTTCTTGGCTAGGGACTCAGGCGTTCCAGCCCAGTAGGGCTCATCCACTAAGTACCTGAGGACGGGATTCGATTCCAGAAGGGGTAGGTTGGGCCCCACCTCACCGACGGCGTTCAACGCCTGGGGATACATCGCCCACACCTCGCCATCTTTGTCCGAAGACTTCGACACAGCAAAGTAGAGTGCGACCAAACAGCTCTGAGTCCAGTCGAGGAGGCGAGTCGGCGCTTGATAGTGCTGCATCAGGTACAACCAACCGAGTCTGTCGCCTTCGTCCGGAATTCGGCCGACTGCGAGCGCGGGCGCGTCTGCTTTAAACGCCTCGATCATCTCGAGTTCGAGTGTCGGCCGGAACAGCTGATGAGCCTCATCGTGAAACTGCGGGCGGAAGACTCGCGGCGTAAGTTCGCCGACGGGGGTGTCGTGGCCGCGGAACCAGCTGCGCGGGAGTGTGGTGGCGATCTCGACCGCGTGGTGAATCGTGGAGAGGATGTAGGTCGCCGTGGGTACAGTCTCCGTGATGGGGGAGGGACAGCCGCCTAACGAATAGCAGCTTAAGCCGCGTCGTGCGGCGGCCCACAATCGAGACAGACCAGTACCGCTGGAGGTAAGCGCACTTTACTCCCCAGGTCCTGTTCCAAGCCGAATCCTGTCCAGGGTAAAGGCGACCCCTACTGATATCACAAGATCGTTTTGCACCACAGAAGCCGTCGGCGTCACCCTGAAACCACCACCGACTGTGCCGAGCTCACCCGCATTCCAAATGTCACACGCGCCGGGTACCCCAGCACCAGTGCGCGTGCAGCGCCCAACATAAGCCGAGTATACGAAGTCTTCCAAGTCGAATCGCACGGCCACCCTCTTAGTCAGTCGGACTCTAGCGCCAACATTCGTGATCCCGCTCAAGAAAGTCGTCGGGCCGGCATACCAATCCGGGTACGCAACGCCGCCATGAGCAACGAGACCCACTCCGGCGCCCAAGTGCAATCCGATTCGCGCTGTTGGAGAAGTGACCCGCAGGAGGACCTTGGCGCTCACGGTGAGTACATGAGCCGTGTCAAGGTATGGAGCCTCCGGACCCTTAAGGCGACTGGGTGCGTAGCCCAAGGTCGCCTCAATGCCCCAGTGGCCCGGCCACCAGTGGGCCACGCGTAAACCCAGCGCAATGCTCCGTTGCTGCCTTAACGTCACTCCGGCGCCCGACCCTAGGATGCTCGTCGGCCGATACACCCCGGCATATGGGGCAATCTCCACTTGCGCGTGAGCACGCGCGGCGTGTAGCAGACCGAGAGCCGCGCTCAGCAACGCCAAGCGCCAGCGGGAAGGCGGGCGACCCTGCGCTGCGGCGCCTCCCCATCCTTTCATGCGGCCGCCGCGCCACCACAGCTTCATGCGCATGTTAGGCGGCCGCCTCAATGAGAGCTGGTGGATCGGGTCAAGGCAAATCGACCCTCATCGCCGGGGCCAAGGAAATTCTGAAACCAGCGGCCCTGGACCCGGCCGTTAGCGAGCCTGCCGTTGAGATAAAGAGCGCCAGCATCGCAGCATGGCCCGATGGAGACGAAAACGGAGTCGGGTTTGGTGAACGTAGCTGTTACGGTCCAATCAAGGGGCTCAGGTGCCAGGAATGAGTCTGGAGGTGCGTCCAAGCTCCCGGTGAAGGAGCACGGGTTCCGGCATACGAGAGAGTCTCTAGTGAGGCTCAAGACAAAGGTCGCCCGTGGCCGCGGCGGCGCTTGGAGATGCATGCTGTTTCGTGGGTAATCGTTTCTATAGGTGGCCTGGAGTTCCACAAGCCAGCGTCCGCTGAGATCGGTTGATGTGGCCTTTTGATGAGCTGGGCGACAGGCGACGAACGCAACTATGAGCAGAATGGTACGGGTGAATAGGGACCTCATCGCGGCCGCCCAACTAGAGGTAGACTGAACCTCCTATCTTGGCAGTGATCTGTCCATGAGGCTCAGACATCATGGAGCTGTGCGGGTGGGAGACGCGGGAGATGTTTGAGCGCTACTGCATCACCGACGAGGGGCACCTGGAGGAATCCGTGGGCCGTGCGTTTGGCACACCTGAGGCACACCCGGCGTCCCCCGCTGCAGATGGCCCAGCGACACGCTAGTATTCACGGCACCTTGGCCCCTCGTCCAATGGCAGGACACCGGACTTTGGATCCGGGAATGAAGGTTCGAATCCTTCGGGGCCAACTGCCCTAGCGCGAAACTCGCTCGGCGCAAAAATGCCCGAGCGCCTCCTGCTGCATCACGCCACTGGCCCACCCGCCACGCATGGCGTCGCTCGATACCTCCCGCAGGTAGAGGACCGTGTAGGCGCCTTCGATCTGCAGCAGCGTCGGGTGGATCTCCTCCTGGCCGATCCGCAGGACCGCCGACATCCCCCCGTCCGCGCCGCGTGAGACCCAGATCCCGAGCCCCGGCATCGCCGGCTGCAGCGAATGGAGATCGCCGATGCGCCGCGCGCCCACCGCTTCGAGTGCAATATCCGCCGCCCCGATGACCGGTACCGTGACGACGGTGGGCCCCGGACGCTCCACGCGCCGCTGCACCGAATCCTGAA
>DASSIL010000075.1:0-2124 GCA_035691925.1 Gemmatimonadales bacterium | reverse complement strand
TGCCGCATTTCACGTCGGCACGATCGAGGCGCCGCACTACCGCCGGTACTGGATCGAGCGCAAGCTCGCCGAGGGTATGCCGCCGGCCGCTCTGCCTGCGGCGGCGAAGCGCATGGGCTTTGGGGCGCGTGACGGCAATGGTGTCGTGTTCGTTTCTCATCGCGGGGAGGTCTTCCCCGCGGGATTTCTGCCGTACCCGTTGCTCGGAAACGTGCGCGAGCGGCGGCTGTCCGAAATCTACCGCGACGCACCCGCTCTGCGCCGGCTGCGCGACATGGATGCCCTCGGCGGGAAGTGCGGGCGCTGTGACTATCGCTGGGCGTGCGGCGGCTCGCGCGCGCGCGCCTACGCAATGACCGGCGAGACGACGGCCTCGGACCCGTTCTGTGCCTACGTGCCGGTGTCCTCGCCGCACGCTTGATCGGCCCATGCCTCGAGGTTCGGCCATCGGTGTCTCGGTGAACTCCTCCCTTGCCCTCCGGTCGCAGGCGCGGAATCTTCCGGGCCATGCGCACATCTCTCGCTCGCAACATCCTCATCGCGATTGCCGCGGGTAGTGGACAGGCCCGCGCCCAGCAACCCGCAACCGCTGATTCCGGCTACACACAGACCGACACCCTGATCGCGGCGCGGGACGGCACTCGTCTCTTCACGGTCATCGTAACGCCGCGCAACGCGACGGGGCCGCTCCCGATCCTGATGGACCGGACGCCCTACGGCGCGAAGAACTACGCCGGCTTTCTGGCGACCAGCGCGAATCGGCTGGGGCTCGACGGATACATCCTGGTGGTGCAGGACATCCGTGGCCGCTTTGGATCGCAGGGGACATTCGACATGAACCGGCCGCCCCACTCCGGCCCCCAGGGGACGGACGAGAGTACCGACACCTACGACACGATCGACTGGCTGGTGCAGCACGTCCCCAACAACAACGGCAAGGTCGGCGTGTTCGGGATTTCCTATCCCGGGTGGCTGACGTCCGTCGCGGGGATCGGGGCGCACCCGGCGCTCAAGGCGATCGCTCCCCAGGCCCCGATGGGCGACACCTGGATGGGAGACGATTTCTTCCATCAGGGCGCGTTCCGCCTGACCTACGGCCTGGAATATTCGTGGCAAATGGAGGCGTCGAGCGATCTCTCGGTCACGCCCTCCCCCGCCCGCTACGACACCTACGAGTGGTATCGCTCCTTCCCTACCCTCGGCGCGCTCGCCAAGGCGGTCGGTGCGGAGCACTGGCCCACGTGGCGCCGCTTCGTCGCCCACCCGGCGTACGACTCGGCGTGGCAGAACCGGTCGCTGCCCCGCTACTTCACGCACACCACCGTGCCGACCATGACCGTCGGCGGCTGGTGGGATCAGGAAGACGAGTACGGACCGCTGGCGAGCTACGCCGCGCTCGAACGGACCGACAGCGCACACCTCAACTATCTCGTCATGGGGCCGTGGTACCACGGACAGTGGTTCGGGGACTCGGGAATCGCCCTCGGCAACATCCGCTTTGGGCGCATGACGGGGGCCGATTACCGGGCGCTGCAGTCGCGCTGGTTCGCCTACTGGCTGAAGGGCGAGGGGGACGGAAAGTTCGACGAGGCCACGGTGTTCGACGCGGGCACCGACGAGTGGCGCAGCTTCGATCACTGGCCGCCGAGCGGCGTGGCGCACAAGCATTTGTACTTCCAGGCGGGGGGCGTGCTCGCATTCGATCCGCCGACCGCGGCGACCGGAAGCGATCAGTTCGTGTCGGATCCGGCGCACCCCGTGCCGTATCGTCCCCGGCCCGTCGAGCGGACGTATTCAGCGACGTCGCGCTGGCGCCGCTGGGAGACCGAAGATCAGCGGTTCGTCGATGGCCGTCCCGATGTGCTCACCTGGCAGACGGCGCCGCTGGACGCTGACGTCACGCTGGCGGGGAACGTCCGGGCGGATCTCTTTGCGTCGACCACGGGGAGCGATGCGGACTGGGTGGTCAAGCTGATCGACGTCTATCCCGACACGATCGCTGACCGTCCTACGATGGGTGGCTACGAGCTGATGGTGACGGGGGAGATCATGCGCGGACGCTATCGCGAGAGCTGGGAGCACCCCAAGGCGATCACCCCCAACGTCCCGCTCGCCTATACGGTG
>DASSIL010000074.1:0-5733 GCA_035691925.1 Gemmatimonadales bacterium | reverse complement strand
GTTGATGCCGACCACTTGTCCCCGGGCATCGACCAGCGGGCCGCCGGAGTTGCCGGGGTTCGTTGCCGCGTCGGTTTGGAGGTAGTCCTGTACCGAAGACCGGCTCTGCTGCAGCCCGGCGAGCACCCGGCCTTTGGCGCTGATGATCCCGGCGGTGACCGTGAACGCGAACGTCTCACCAAGGGGGTTTCCGATCGCGAGCGCCCAGTCGCCGACGCGCGTCGCATCGGAATTCCCGAACCGCACGGTTGGGAGATCCCGGGCGTCGATCTTGAGGACCGCGACGTCCGTACTCGGATCCGCACCGACCACTTGCGCCGCGAACTCGCGCCTGTCGTACAGACGCACCGTCACCCGAGCGGCGGTCGCGACGAGGTGGCTGTTGGTGAGGATGTAGCCGTCGGTCGACACGAGAAAGCCGGAACCCTGTTTGACCTGTACGCGCTGGCCGAACCGGAGGGAGCGATCCTGAGTGCCCGGTGGCAATGGCTGGCCGTCGGCCCGCTCCACCTGCTCCGACTGAACGAGCACCACCGCCGGCTTCACCTGGAGGGCCGCGCTTGCGAAGGCATCGCTCAAGGCAGACGCTGCCGTGCCGCTTGGCTGCGACCCGCGGAACGTCAGGCCGCCGAAGAAAGCAGCCGCCACCAGGGTTCCAAGGTGCAAGCCATTCCGCATCCGGACCGACATCGCCAGCTCGTTTCGTTGGAGTGTGGACATCTGTCGAGGAAGTCTCAGATCGAGATCGGCGGTCCCCGCATCCGCTGCGGATGCGGGAACCGGCCGAACCTCGCTACTGGACGACGATGGTTCCCGTCATCGCCGTACCGTGTACGGCGCAGTCGTACTGATACGTGCCCGGCGCGGTGAACTTGACTGCGTACGTCCCGCTGCCGGTCTTGATGCCGCTGCTCGAGACGGGCGACGCCCCCACGGACTGAACCCCGTGCGGCAGCGAGCCGGTCCAGGTCCAGGTGACGGTGCCGCCGACCGGGATCGTGTCCACCGCCGGGTTCTGGCTCCCGTTGTGGCTGCTCACGAATTGGATGCCCGGACCCAGAGTGATCGCCCCAACGGGGCCGCCACCCCCGCCACTCCCGCCACCTTGTCCCCCGCCTGTACCGCCCCCGTAGGGGCCACTCGCGGTGTAGCCACTGCACGCCGCGAGCCCGATCAAACCAACGACCGCCGTGAGGAAACGCATTGGGGCATCCTCCTCAGCTCGCCGGCTTGCGCGAGCTGGATTTTTCCCAGTTGACGAACAGGAACCCGCCGGGCGCATCGAACTTCGGCTCGCCCGAGCCGGGCAGGATTTGGAGCTGCAGCTCTTCGATCTTGTTCTTGGAGCAGTCCCAGCAGGCGAGCGCGAAATCGCCGTCCCGCCGGGTACGCGAGAGCAGCATCACGTGCACCATCGCGTTGTCGGTCACCAGGGTGTCGTTCTTGTAGAGGTGTCCGAACGCCCACAGCGCGACGGCGCTGTTGATGGTCGGTACGAGCGGCGTGTGCACGGCGGTGTTGCCGTGGTAGTAGAGACCCAGGATCACTCCACCGAACCGCGGATGATGGGGGACGTCCTTCGTCTGCACGCGGTCGAGCACGAGTTTCCAGCGGCTGCCATCCTGGGTGGTGAATGCGGCGATGCCGTCCACCGAGTCCCGCACCGCGCCCTTGTCCCAGGCCGTGAAGGTGAAGCTCCCCGCGATCGGGGTCACGTTGTTCGAGTAGGGGCCGTTCTTCACCTGCGACTCGAGCCCTTCCCGCTCGGCGCCGAACTGCTGGAGAATCGGAGCGGCGCTATCAGGGAAGGGAAACGGACCGGGGAGGATCTGGATGACGCTGCCCCCACCGGTGACCTGGATGCCCGCGACCTTCGCTGACGGCTCGCTCATCTCATGACTGGGCGATTCGCTCACCGCCCCACGGCTGTAGCCCGAGGCGGCCGCACCTGCGCCCGCGACGACCCTGAGATGCGCCTCCATACCGAGCTTCTTGTGCGAGTCTTCGCCTACCGGGCAGTAGACGTCGTAGGTCCCGGGCTTCAGCGTGAGCGTCAGTGTGGCACTCGAGCCCGGCTGGATGACTGCGGTCTCCCGCTCGATCCCCTGCCCCTCGACCTCGAAGGCATGTGGGATGGTGCCGGCGTTCGTGACGGTGAATGTCACGTTGCCCGACGGGATGGTGCCTTGCGACAGCTCGACCTTCCACTCGGACAGCTTGGCGCTCACCGCAACGGGGGCGCCCGGGGTGGGGTGTGCTGACGTCCCGGCGAACGTCAGGGCCGCGAACAGGAGCCCTGCGACGCTGCGGGATGGCATGGCGTGCGTGGTATTCATACGTGATCTTCCTCCAGTGAGAGTGTGACCGCTGTGTGGTTCAATGCCGGAGACTCCAGGCATTGCGGGGTTATTCCGCCGGGAATAAACCCGACCCCCGCGGAGTCTCTCCCTGAAGGCCGACAAGCCATCGTGAGGCCCGGTGGATTCAAACGCGCTGGCGCGATTCGAAGCCGCCGTATTGCCGCACATGGACGCCGCGTACACACTGGCGCGCTATCTGACGAGGAATGCGCACGATGCCGAAGACGTCGTGCAGGACGCCTGCCTGCGGGCGCTCAAGTATTTCGACACGTTCCGCGGAGCGGAGGGAGCGAGCGCGCGCGCCTGGTTGCTCGCGATCGTGCGCAACACCGCCTACAGCTGGCGCGGGCGACGTCGCATGGATGGGGCCGCCACGGAATTCGACGAGACGCAACACAGTGACGCCGTGGCGGACGAACATCCCGACGGAGCGGTGCTGCGAAGCGACGCGAAGGAAACACTCCACCGTGCGCTCGAGCGGCTGGCGCCGGAATTCCGGGAGGTGATTGTGCTGCGGGAGCTCGAGGGCATGTCCTACAAGGAGATCAGCGACGTCGCGGGCGTGCCGGTCGGCACGGTGATGTCGCGGCTGTCCCGTGCCCGCGCGCGTCTCCAGGAAACGCTGCGTGAAGCGGAGGGGCGTTGACGTGACCCACCCGGGTGAAACAGAGCTGGACGCGTACCTGGACGGCGAACTGGCCGCAGTCGACGCACGCGAGCTGGAAACCCACCTCGCTCAGTGCGCCGAGTGCACGCGCTTCCGGGATGGACGGCTGGCGCTGCGCACGGCAATCCAGACGAACGTCCCGAGGTTCGCGGCACCGGACACCCTGCGCCACCGCGTGCGGGCGTCGCTCAAGACGGCGGCGCCGGGCCCTGCCTCGCGCCGCGTCGGTCTTGCAGGTTGGTGGCGTCCGCTGGCGCTGGCGGCGTCACTCGCGGCCGTCGCGATCGGCAGCTGGAACCTGGCGCTCCAGCGCGCGGCCGGCTTGGCGCTCGCCGATGACGTCCTGACCAGCCACATCCGCTCCCTCATGCCTGGTCACCTCACCGATGTGGTCTCTACCGATCAGCACACGGTGAAGCCGTGGTTCAACGGCAGGCTCGACTTCTCTCCCCCCGTACACGACTTTGCCCCACAGGGATATCCCCTCCTGGGAGGCCGGCTCGACTACGTGGATGGGCGGTCGGTGGCGGTGCTCGCGTACGGCCGCCGCCAGCACCTGATCAACGTGTTCCTGTGGCCCGCAACACGGGCTCCGGGCGCCACGCCCCGGGCCCGTGATCGTCAGGGCTATCACCTGCTCCACTGGACCACGTCGGACTACGTCTACTGGGTCGTTTCGGACCTGGGCACGGTGGAGCTGCGCGATTTCGCGCAGCTGGTGCAGCAGGCAGATTCGGCAGCAGCCGTCACCGCACCGCGCTAGTTCGACCGGCACGTGGGACGGCAGGCTCCCGGCCCACCGGAATCCGCGGGAATATCTCGCCGCCGACCCGAGTCTCTCTTCCAACAACTGACGGACACACCGCGGCCTGACCCAGTTCCAGCGATGCCATGGACGGCATGTCCATGCACACGAGCGCAGCGGCACCGTTGGGACACAAGGAGTCCGGGCCATGAGCCTCGTCGACATGTCGGAATGCCGCTATCTGCTGCTGCTGCGAGTTCTGGGCGCGTGGTGGTCGCTCGGCTCGAGCGGACTCGAGCCGCACGTGCTGCTCCAGCATATGGCCGACCCGTTCGTGGAGCTCAACGAAGATGAATGCGCCGACCCGGCGGGACGCCGAGCGGTGGCTGCGGCTCGCTGAGCGCCTACGCGCCGGAGGATACAGATGAACGACGAAGCGAATCCGAGGAAACCGAACCTCACGAATCCGGTCTGGTTGGCCGTCCCCCTGGTGATTCTTGCGCTGATCGCGCTCACCGTCGGCCTGGTGGCCAGGCAGACCGTTCGTGAGCCCTATGCCATTCCTTTCTTCCATCCCTTCTTCGTCGATACGCTCCACATGAAGGCATGGCTGGTGACGATCGCACTGGTGCTTGCCTGTGGTCAGCTGCTGACGGCGGCGCGCATCTACGAGCTGTTCCGTTTTCCGGCCAAAGGGCGGCTCTACCACAGGATTCATCGTTGGTCGGGACGTACCGCGATCCTGGTGACGCTGCCGGTCGCCTATCACTGTGTCTTCCTGCTCGGGTTCGGCACCGACACCCCGCGCATCCTGATTCACTCGCTGCTCGGCTCCGCGCTGTACGGCACGGTCGTCGCCAAGGTGCTCATCGTCCGATCGACGAGGTTCGCGCCCTGGGTGCTGCCCGTGGCCGGAGGTCTCCTGTTCGCCATCATTCTTGGGCTGTGGTTGACGTCGGCGCTGTGGTTCTTTGCGGTGGCCCCTTAGGTCCACAGACTCGCGGAAGAACGAGTCGACGCCCAAACTTCGTTCCGAAGTGCACCAATTGTGTGCCTTTTCCGAGCCACTTGCGGAGTTCCTTCCCCCGGGGCAGGTTAAAACGTTACCTCAACGGGGGTTCCGCTATGCGCCCTTCTTTGTCAGTCTGTCCTCTTCCGTATCGCCCTCCGACAACGCGATGTAGCGCGCACGGCTGAGCCAGGCCGCAATCACCGGCAGTAAACCCGCCGCCCCCGCCGTCAGGGTGGCGGACGGTGTGTTGCACGCTGTGCCTGGTCCGGCCGTGCGGCCGTTTCGCGACATCGACCGTAGCTCAATCGCAACGTCTTGTATGAGGGCACTCATGAACACAACGCGTTTACGTCGACTGTGCGGGTTCGCGTTGTTCGCCGCTTTCGTGAGCCTCGCGGCGCCGCTCGCGGCGCAGCAGGGCTCCGTGGCGGGGCGAGTCACCGACAAGGTCAGCTCGCAGCCGATTCAGGGAGCACAGGTGCTCCTCTCCGGCACGAACCTGCAGGCCATCACAAACAATGAAGGCCGCTATCGCATCGATCACGTGCCGCCGGGGCAGTACCAGGCGCAGGTGCGCCTGATCGGGTACTCGATGGGCCAGCAGCCCATCACGGTCACGGCCGGTGGGGCGGCGACGCTCGACATCGTCATGACCGCTGCGGCGATTCCGCTCGAAGCGCTGGTCGTCAGCGCCACCGGAGAAACGCAGCGCGTCAAGGAGCTGGGGAACGCCGTCTCCACGATCGCCGCCGACTCGGTCGCACAGAAGGCGCCGATCACCGACATCGCGGACCTCCTGAATTCGCGCTCGCCCGGCGTCCAGGTGATCACCCCCGGTGGCACCACCGGTGACGGCGCGCGCATCCGCATCCGCGGCTCCGAGAGCCTGTCACTCGACAACGAGCCGGTCATTACGGTGGACGGCATTCGGGTGAACAACAATCCGCGC
>DASSIL010000073.1:0-10030 GCA_035691925.1 Gemmatimonadales bacterium | reverse complement strand
CCAATCCGACCCTCCGGAGACCACGAGGTCGAGCTTGCGCGCCAGTTTGGTGAGTCGCGTTTCCAAGTGGCGCGAATGACTGGGATGGCGCACTTCGATGCCGTCGAGCCCGTCGGCCTGCAACGCCTTGAGCTGCGGCTCCTGCCCGCGATCGCCCAGATGTGCGGCGAGTACAAGGCCGCCGCTCTGGTGCACCAGGTCCGCGACTTCGCGCAGCGTGGGAAGGGTCTTTTCCACGAAAGCGGGGCGGCCGCGCCCGAGAAACCGGTCGAAGGCCTGCTCGAAGTCGTCAACGACGCCGGCATCGATCAAGGCGCGCGCCACATGTGGCCGCCCCAGGGATCCCGCGCCGGCCTGGTACGCGAGATCTTCGAGATCGATCTCGACGCCGAGCTGTTGCAGCTTCTCCACCATCCGCGCGCCACGCCGTTGCCGCGCCGCCCGCGCTCCGGCGAGGAATTCCTCGAGGCTCTGATCGCCGACCGGCAGGAAATAGGCGAGGAGGTGCATCTCGCCCCACGGCGCCCGCACGCTGAACTCACACCCGGAGACGACCCGCACGCCGACCTCCTGCCCGGTGGCCTGCGCGGCGGCAATGCCGGCGAGGGTGTCATGATCGGTTAACGCGATCGCGGCCAGCCCCACGGCCTTGGCGCGCTGCACCACCGCATCGGGGCTGGCCTGGCCGTCCGACGCGGTGGAATGACAATGCAGATCAACGTGCGCCGTAGGCGCCTTCCGGAGCGGTCCAGGCCGGCTGCGATTGGTGGAACAGCTCGAGCAGCTTCTTGTCCGACAGGTCGCGCAGCGCGGCGTCGGTGCGGCGCGCACCGAGCGGCGTGTAGCGCGTGAAGCGGCGCTTGCGTTCCGGGCCCGTACCGAGCAGGAACATCAGGCCATACTGATCCTGGCCGTACACCGTCGGGTGGCCCGACGGATAGACCGACCACTCCTGCCCTTCGACCAGAAGTGCGCGCGGCGGCATCAGGCCTCCGCTCCGGCGGCGAGGGAGACTTCGCTCCACAGCTCCCAGGCATCGGGAGCGTAGGTCACGAGACTCTGCAGCTTCTTCTCGAGCTTGGTCTCCTCGGGGAGCCGCGACGCCTGCGCGCGATGTGACATCTCGGTCTGGCTTTCCGAGAACTCGATGAACAGGCGTGGATCTTTCGCGTTCCGGAAGACCCAGATGCGCTGTCCCCGCGCGTCGGCGAACTGCGCCAGCTCCCGCAGGGTGGCGAGGTAGTCGAGCTCGTTCGCGGCGGGGACCCGCACCCGCGCCGCCGTCAGCACCTTCGGCATCGCTACATCTCCTGCTCGGGGAAGTGCTGCAGCGTGGCCTTGACGTCGGCCAGGAATTTGTCGGCATCGGCGCCGTCGACGACGCGGTGATCATAGGACATCGTGAGCATGCCCATTGTCCGGATCGCGATCGCATCCGTGCCGTCGTCCTGGGTGATCACCTTGGGGCGCTTCTCGATCGTGCCCACGCCGAGGATCGCGACCTGCGGCTGATTGATGATGGGGATCCCGGCGTAGGGACCGAACCCGCCGGGATTGGTGATCGTAAACGTGCCGCGCTGGATGTCGTCGGGGGAGAGCCTCTTGGTGCGGGCACGATCGCCCAGATCGTTGATCGCCCGCGCCAGGCCGAGCAGCGACAGCTCGTCGGCGTGCTTCACGACGGGGACGATGAGGCCCCAGTCCAGCGCGACCGCGATCCCGATGTTGATGTCGCGGCGGTAGATCGTGCTCTCGGCCGACACCGCGGCGTTGATGACCGGATGCTTGCGCAGGTTGGCCGCGCACGCCTTCGCGATGAACGCCAGGAACGTGAGATTGACGCCGCGGTCCGCGTAGGATGCCTTGTGCGTGCTCCGCAGCCGCGCCACCTGGGTGTAATCGATCTCGAAGAAGCTCGCGACGTGGGCCGACACGCGCCGCGACATGATCATGTGATCGGCGGTGATCTTGCGGATCTTGGACCACGGCTCGACGCGATCACCGGGCCAGGGGTCGGTGACGGGGTGCTCGATGGGACCGGCCGGCGCCAGCGGTCGGGCGCCGGGTGCCGGAGCGGGACGGGTTGGTGCCTGTTCGATGAAGCCCAGGATGTCCTGCTTCGTCACGCGTCCCGCAAACCCCGTCCCCGGGATCTGCGAGATATCGACCTGGTGCTCCGCGGCGATCTTGCGCACCAGCGGCGTCGAGCGTCGCCGCAGTCGGTCCTCTGCGGTCTCGCCATTGCCGCCGCTCACGGCCACCGGAGCGGGAGCCGGGGGAGCTGCCGGTTGCGGTGCCGGCGAAGGACGGGGTACCGCAGGAGCTGGAGCGGGCGCCTTCGCAGCGGGCGCTGGCTCGGGCTTGGCAGCCGGCGGCGCCGCCGCCGGTGCGGCCGTGGCTGCCACCGCGCCTTTCTCCGTTTCCAGCACCGCGACGAGCGTCTGGACCGGCACGGTCTGGCCTTCCTGCACTTTGATCTCCGCCAACACGCCGGCCGACGGCGACGGGATCTCGGCGTCGACCTTGTCGGTCGAGATCTCGAACAGCGGCTCGTCGCGCTTCACCTCATCGCCGACCTTCTTGAGCCACTTGCTGAGCGTGCCCTCGGCGATGGATTCGCCCATTTGGGGCATGAGGACGTCTATGCGGGCCATAGAATCTCCTAAAATGCGCTATCGGCTATCAGCTATCAGCTAATGGCTATCGGCTATCGGCCAAGCTGATAGCTGAAGGCTGATAGCTGATAGCGCCGTTTCAGTATTTCACCAACCATCTCGCCGCCTTCACGATGTCATCCGTTTGTGGAAGCACAAAGTCTTCCAGGGTTGGCGCGTACGGCAGCGGCACGTCGTGCGCGGTCACCCGCATGATCGGTCCGTCGAGCCATTCGAACGCCTGCTCGTTGATCCGCGCCGCAATCTCGCCCGCCACGCCACCGGTACGCGTGTCCTCGTGCACGATCAACACCTTGTTCGTCTTCTGGACCGAGGCCATGATCGCGGCGTCGTCGAGCGGCAGGAGCGTACGCAGGTCGAGCACGTCCGCGCTCACGCCGTCCGCCTGCTGTAGCTGGTCGGCCGCCTCGAGCGCCTTCCACACCGTGGCGCCGTACGTGATGATCGACAGGTCCGTCCCTTCCCGCGCTACTCTCGCCTGGCCGATCGGCGTGAGGATCTCCTCGCCTTCGGGCAGCGCCTCCTTGATCCGCCGATACAGCCACTTGTGCTCGAGGTAAATCACGGGATCGTCGTCGCGGATCGACGCCTTGATCAACCCCTTCGCGTCCCGGGCCGTCGCCGGATAGACGATCTTGAGCCCGGGGGTATGGAAGAACGCCGCCTCGGGGTTCTGCGAGTGAAATGGCCCACCGCGTACGTAGCCGCCGCACGGCCCCCGCACCACGATCGGGGTCGCGAGACCCGCCCGGTAGCGGGCGGTGGCGACGTAGTTGGTGAGCATGTCGTAGGCGCACGAGATGAAATCGATGAACTGCATCTCGGCAACGGGGCGCATTCCCATATGGGCCGCGCCGGCCGCCGCGCCCACGATCGCCGCCTCGGCGATGGGCGTGTCGATCACGCGCGACTCGCCGAACTTCCTTTGGAATCCGTCTGTGACCTTGAACGCTCCCCCGTAAGCGCCGATGTCCTCGCCGAGCATGAAGACGCGGTCGTCGCGCTCCATCTCTTCCCACAGCCCCTGGCGCAGCGCCTCGAGGAACGTGACCTCAGCCATCAGGACTCCCGATACCAGAGGCGGGGCGAGCCAGGCGGGTCGACGTACACGCCGGTCAACGCCGAGTCTCCAGGCGGCAGCGGCTCGTTGACACAGGCGTCGGTCGCCTGATCGATTTCGTCCTTTACCGCCTGATCGATCTCCGACAACTCGGATTGCTCCGCCCAGCCGCTTTCCAGAAGCTGTTTCACGTAGCGATCGACGGGATCATTCTCGCGGGCCCAGCGCTCCAGCTCGTCCTTCGGCTGATACGACTGATCGTCGTGCTCGGCGTGCCCCTTGCGGCGATACGTCTTCACCTCGATGAACTGCGTGCCCTTGCCGCGGCGCGCCCGCTCGACGGCATGCTTGGCCGCGGCGTACACCGCCAGGACGTCGTTGCCGTCGACGGTGACCGCGTGGATCCCGTATCCCTTGCCTTTCTCCGCGAGATCCTGCACCGCGAACTGCTTCGCGGGCGGCGTCGAATACGCCCAGTGGTTGTACTCGCCGATCACGACGAGGGGGCAGCGCTGCACCGCGGCAAAGTTCAATCCCTCGTGAAACGAGCCAGTGGACGTCGCTCCGTCCCCCACGTACACCATCCCGACGCGCGGCTCGCCGCGCAGCTTGAAGGTGAGGGTGATCCCCGCCATCACCGGGACCATGTCGCCGAGGTGCGAGATCTGGCCGAGGTAGCCTTGTTCGAGATCGTTGAAATGGACGTTCAGCTCGCGACCGTGGGTCGGACTCTCCGCCTTGGCCATGTACTGGCGCAGGATCTCGATCGGCTGCGCTCCCATCACGAGCATCGATCCGAGGTTGCGGATCAGTGGCGAGAGGATGTCGCGCTGACGACCGCGGTCGAGGGCATACGCCGAGGCAACAGACTCCCCCTCCTGCCCGAGCGAGCGGAACAACCCGCCGATCACCTTGCTCTGGCGGTACAGCGCCACCAACCGCTCCTCCAGGGCTCGCGTCAGCCGTAAATAGCGGTACATCTCGAGCAGCTGAGAGCGTTCGAGCTCGGCCGGCAACCCCTGAGTGGCTGGGCCGGTGGCGGGTAGGGGGTTGGGGGACATTCGGCTAAATTATAGTGGGCGGGAAAGTTGCCGGGACCGCCAAGCTAAATCAAGCACGAGGCGTCACATGGCCAGCGCCAAGTTCAAAGTGAGCGGGATGACCTGCCACCACTGCCAGCAGAAGGTCGAAAAGGCCCTGAAAGGGGTCTCGGGGGTGTACTCTGCGGTCGTGGATCTGCAGGACGGCGTCGCGGAGGTGGACTTCGACGACGACGCCGTGACCTCCACGACGCTCGTCGCTGCGGTGGAGCGAGTGGGCTACACCGCCCGGCTCGCCGGATAGCGCGTCAGTAGGCTCCGCGTACCTCGTGCCCCGGCTCGACCTGCCGGTGCACTTCGGAGAGAAACCGCTTGGCGAGCTTGTCGAGCTCCGACTCCCCCACCTGGTCGGTTTGCAAGTCGATGAAGGTGTAGTGCCCACCTTCGGCCTTTGCCGATACCGTCACTTTCCCGAGCGCGCCGCGGAACCCGAGCCGGCGCGGTGTCTCTTCCGACGGCGCGAGCCGGGAGCTGAAGTACGCCTTGGCGGCCGCGAGCGCGGCGTCGGGGGAGAGCGGAGTCCGATGGAAGTAGCGCATACGTCCTCTAGGAGATCCAGGCAGGAGTGTAGCGCCTCAGGCGCAGACTGTTCAAGACCACGCTGAGGCTCGACCACGCCATCGCCGCACTTGCGAGCACCGGCGATAACAGCGTGCCGGTGAACGGATACAATGCTCCTGCCGCGATCGGAATCCCGAGCAGGTTGTAGATGAAGGCCCAGAACAGATTCTGGCGAATCGTCGTAAGGGTGCGGCGCGAGACCTCGATCGCGGCGACGACGCCGCGCGGATCGCCGCGGATCAGGGTGACGTCCGAAGCCTCGATTGCCACCTCGGTGCCCGTGCCGAGGGCGACGCCGACGTCCGCCTGCGCCAGCGCCGGCGCATCGTTGATGCCGTCGCCCACCATCGCAACGCTGCTCCCCTGGGCCTGAAGCTTCTTCACCAGGTCGACCTTCTGGGAGGGCAACACCTCGGCCACGACGTCCGTAATGCCGACCTCGCGCGCCACCGCTTCCGCGGTGCGCCGCGCATCCCCCGACACCATGCGCACGTCGAGTCCCAGCCGGCGCAGCCGGTCGACCGCTTCCCGGGCGGTCGGCTTCACGGGATCCGACACCGCCAGGATCGCATGTGCGGTGTTGTTGACCACCACCACCAGCGTCGTCCGTCCCTGCTGTGCCAGCCGCTCGGCGTCCTGCTCCAGGCTGCCGAGCTCCAGGCTCCGCTCCTTTGCATGCCGCGCGGAGATCACTTCGATCAGACGACGATCCACCGTGCCGCGCACGCCGCGCCCCTGCATGAGCGCGAACTTCTCGACGGGGAGCAGGAGCAGCATCCGGTCCTGCGCGGCGCGCACGATCGCCTGCGCCACGGGATGCTCGGAGCGCTGCTCCACCGACGCCGCCCAGCGCAGCACCTCGGGCACCGCCACGGCGCTGCCATCGGGCTTGCGGGCCGTGACGATGTGGGTGATGGCCGGACGGCCTTCGGTGATGGTCCCGGTCTTGTCGAACAGCACCGTGCGCACGCGGGACAGTCGCTCGAGGGCTTCGCCGCCGCGGATGAGGATCCCCTGCTCCGCGGCGCGCCCCGTCGCGACGAGCACGGCGGTCGGCGTCGCCAACCCGAGCGCGCAGGGGCAGGCGATGATCAGCACGGTGACGAGGGCGATGGTGGCGAACAGCACGGCGGGCTGTGGCCCGAAATCGAACCAGAGGACGAACGCCGCGATCGCGATCGCCATTACGACCGGGACGAAGACCCCGGCGACGCGATCGGCGAGACGCTGAATCGGTGCTTTCGTCCCTTGCGCCTCCTCCACCATCCGCACGATCTGACCCAGCGCCGTGTCCTTCCCGACGCGAGTAATCCGGAAGGTGAAGCTGCCGGTCGTATTCACGGTGCCGCCGATCACCTCGTCGCCGGGCCGTTTGGTTACGGGGAGCGGCTCGCCCGTCAACATCGATTCGTCGACCGCCGACGAACCTTCCGTGATGATCCCGTCGGCGGGCACCCGTTCCCCCGGCTTCACGATGACGCTCTGCTGTTCGGTGAGCGCGGCGACCGCGACGTCCTCCGTAGAGCTGCCGTGCACGACGTGCGCGACGGGAGGCGTGAGGGCGGCGAGCCGCCGGATCGCCGCGGAGGTGCTGCCGCGGGCGCGCGCCTCGAACAATCGCCCCAGCAGAACCAGGGCGATGACCGCAGCGACGACCTCGAAGTAGACATTGACCGTCAGCCCGGCGCGGGTGAAGAGTCCCGGTGCGACGGTCGCCGCGAGGGAGTAGAGCAGCGCCGCACCCGTGCCGACGGCGATCAGCGTATTCATGTCGGCGGTGCGATGCCGGAAGCCGGACCAGGCGCCCCGGTAGAACTGCCGTCCCGACCAGAACACGACGGGCAGCGTCACGAGGGCGAGCAGCCACCGCATCATCCCGGCGTCGCCCAGTATGCCATGCGCGGCCACGGCGTGCATCCACCGCGCCAGTGCCCCGGGGTGCGGGCCGGCCATCAGCGACATCGAGCCTACCATCGACAGGACCGCGACGATCGCCGCCACGACGAATTTCCAGAGCAGCGTCCGCACCTCGCGCGCGCGGGTGAGCCGCTCCCGCTCCACCGGGTCTTCTGCGGCGATCGGCGCAGCCACCTGGAACCCGGCCTTCGCCACGGCCGCCTCGAGCTGGCCGGTGGTCGTGACGCCCGGGACATAGGTCACCGTGACCGTCTCGGTGGCCTGATTCGCGGCGGCGCGCAGCACCCCCGGCACCGCGCCGAGCTCGCGCTCCAGCCCCGCGACGCCGGGCGCATAGTGAAGATCGCTGACGACGAAACTGACTCGGGCCTGGCCCGCGTCGTACCCCGCGTCGCGCACGGCATGAACCAGCGGCACGATGCCCGTCGTGGCGTCGTCGTAATCGACCGAGGCCTTCCCCGTGGCGTAGTTCACCGACGCCTGGGAGACGCCGGGAACGGCTCCCAGGGCGCCCTGCACCGTGATGGCGCAGGCGGCGCAGCTCATCCCTTCGATGGGGAGGGTGAGACGCTGGCTAGCCATGATGGCCCGCGTGCGGGGAGGCGGCAGCCGCGGTCCCGCCGGCCGGCTCGACGACGAGTAAGCCTTTCAGCATCGACATACCACAACGAAATGGATACTCGCCGGGTTCCGTCGGCGTGAACTCGATGACCGTCGTTTCGAAGGCGGGGAGCCGGCGGTCGATGCCGAACTGCTCGAAGACGACGCGCTCCGAGCAGTCGGCCGTTTCATCGCGGTAGAAGCGCAGGCGCACCGGCGTTCCCGCCTGGACGAGAATCGTGTCGGGCTGATATCCGCCCTTCACCGTCACCGCGATTTCCTGGACGCCTGGGGCTTCGCGGGCGGCGCGCGCGGGCCCGCGCGACCACAGGAAGTACCACAGCACCCACCCGACCGCCGCTACGCCCAGGACGGTGACGACGACCTGCGCCGCGGTCACCGGTCATCTCCTACTTGGACTCGATGCGCATCCGGTAGAAGGAGCGCCACACGAACGTGACCGAGACGAGGAAGAACGCTCCCGCGAACACGTGCGTCAGCGTGGGCCCGCGCTCCCCCGTGAGCGACACGGCGAGCTCCACGGCGAGCAGGCCGAACAGCGTCGTGAACTTGATGATCGGGTTCATCGCGACCGACGATGTATCCTTGAAAGGATCCCCGACGGTATCGCCGACCACTGTGGCCGCGTGCAGCTCCGTGCCCTTCTGCTTCAGCTCCGTCTCGACGACCTTCTTCGCGTTGTCCCAGGCTCCACCGGCGTTGGCCATGAAGATCGCCTGGAAGAGTCCGAACAAGGCGATCGAGATGAGATAGCCGATGAAGAAGTAGGGCTCGACGAAGGCGAACGCGAGCGTCGCGAAGAACACGGCGAGGAAGATCACGAACATGCCGCGCTGCGCGTACTGCGTGCAGATCGCCACGACCCGCTTCGAATCCGCCACCGACGCCTTGGTCGCCCCTTCGAGCTTGATGTTCGCCTTGATGAACTCCACCGCCCGGTAGGCGCCGGTAGTCACCGCCTGGGTCGAGGCGCCCGTGAACCAGTAGATCATGGCGCCACCGGCGATCAGGCCGAACAGGAACGGGGCATGGAGAATCGAGAGATTGCCCACCAGCTCGGAGCGCAGGCCATTGGTGAGCGTCACGATGATGGAGAAGATCATGGTCGTGGCACCCACGACGGCGGTGCCGATCAGCACCGGCTTGGCCGTCGCCTTGAAGGTATTCCCCGCCCCGTCGTTCTCCTCGAGATTCTCCTTGGCGCGTTCGAAGTTCACGTCGAAGCCGAACTCCTTCTTGATCTCCGCCTTGACACCCTTGATCTGCTCGATCGTGGACAGCTCGAAGACCGACTGCGCGTTGTCGGTGACCGGACCGTATGAATCGACGGCGATCGTCACCGGCCCCATCCCCAGAAACCCGAAGGCCACCAGGCCGAACGCGAACACTGCGGGCGCCACCATCAGGCTCGCCAGCCCGGTGGTGCTCACGCCGTACGCAATCGCCATGAGGCCGAGCATCGCCATCCCGAGCCAATAGGCGCTGAAGTCCCCCGCCACGAGCCCGGACAGAATGTTGAGTGACGCCCCGCCCTCGCGCGACGATGTCACCACCTCGCGCACGTGCGCCGAGTGCATCGACGTGAACACCTTCACGAGCTCGGGGATGACCGCGCCGGCGAGCGTGCCGCAGGTGATCACGAGCGACAGTTTCCACCACAGCGTGGGATCGCCGCCGAGGTTCGGGATCACGAGGCGCGACACGACGAAGGTGAGGGCGATCGAGACGATCGACGTGAGCCAGACGAGCGTCGTGAGCGGAGTCTCGAAGTTCATGTGATCGGCGGCGGCGTAGCGCGCCTTCGTCACGGCAGCGTTGATGTAGTACGACGCCCCCGACGTCACGATCATGATGATGCGCATCACGAAGATCCAGACGAGCAGCTGCACCTGGACCAGCGGATCGTGCACGGCCAGGAGGATGAAGGTGATCAGGGCCACGCCGGTCACGCCGTAGGTCTCGAACCCGTCGGCCGAGGGCCCGACCGAGTCGCCCGCGTTGTCGCCGGTGCAGTCGGCGATCACGCCCGGGTTACGCGCGTCGTCCTCTTTGATCTTGAAGACGATCTTCATCAGGTCCGACCCGATGTCGGCGAT
>DASSIL010000072.1:0-5171 GCA_035691925.1 Gemmatimonadales bacterium | reverse complement strand
CGAATATCTCGACCCGCGGGCCGCTTGGCGCCTTGTACCGGGTGTGGGGCGACGGCAAGCAGATGGTGCAAGGCGACATCTTCGACTACTTCGGACTCTCGGGGCTCACGGCCGACCAGCTCAAGGCGAAAGGGTACATCGTCTGGACGCCGCCCCGGCCGAAAGGGGAGTTCCTGGGCGAGGGCGACACGTTCACGTATCTGAACCTGATCGACAACGGACTCGAGGGATACGAAGACGACACGCCGGGCGGCTGGGCGGGACATGGCTCGGTCCACACGGCCGTGGCCCCTCCAAGCGGGCCGGGCATCCAGATCCGTTCTTACGACGATCTCCTGAAACTCCAGGAGATGGCCGCGGCGGCCGGACGGCCGCCTTCCCCTGACCCGAACTTCACTCCGGCCGCGCAGAATGGGCTCGCAGCTCGCATGCTCTGGTCGGTGACCCCGACCTACAGCGGGGCGAACCACGAGCCCACGGTGTCGATTCAGGGCAGCGCCCGGATCTCGGCCCGGCCCGGAGAAACGGTTCGGCTCCAGAGCGTCACCTCCGATCCGGACGGGAACGGCGTGAGGGTGCGTTGGTGGCAATGGAAGGACGTGGGCACCTATCCTGGCCGGGTCACGTTCTCGAACCCCACCGCGCTCGCCACGACCGTACAGGTCCCCGTCGATGCCACTGCCGGACAAACGATCCAGCTGGTCCTCGAGGCCACCGACAATGGCACGCCCGCACTGACCCGCTATCGGCGAGTGGTCGTCTCGGTTGTTCGTTGAGCCCGCGATCAGAGTCCCGATTACAGGGCATGAAACCGACGCTCCGCGCAAACCGTTGAGATGGAAGGGTTCATTCGCACTGGAGACCACATGGCAGGACAGGGATCGACGGGAAACGTCATTGCAGCGCTTGCCAGCTTCTTCATCCCGGGCCTGGGCCAGCTGCTGCAAGGACGACTTTTCATCGCCATCATCCAATTCGTGCTCGCCGGCATCCTCTGGTTCTTCCTCCTCGGCTGGATCATCCACCTCTGGTCCATCCTCGACGCCGCACTGTGGAAGCCCAAACGGGCCAGCGACTCCTAGCGCCACGCTGCTTCACCCGCGGACAACAAATGACGAAACGCCTCCAGGTCTACCAGACTTCTGACGTCACGGTGACGTTCGACCCCAAACTGTGCATCCATTCAGGCGTGTGTGTGCGCGGGCTGCCACTCGTCTTCGACGTCACGCGCAAGCGCTGGATCCGTCCCGAGCTCGCCTCGGCCGAGGACGTCGCCGCACAGGTGTCCCGCTGCCCCTCTGGAGCTCTGCAATACACGATGCACAAAGTGGAGGGCGGCGCCGCCTGACGCTTCTCGTCACTGCGGAGGGAAACCAGCGGGCTGGCGCGGTATCCGCCATGGCGATAGATGATGTGGATCCCCCCATCCAGGAGCTCCGCCATGAGCGCATTCCGCTGGACCAGCTTGAGCATCGCGACCGTGCTGGCGACCTCGGTGATCGCCCTCGCTGCAACGCGGCGCGGTTCCACCGGTCAGCCGCAGGCCGATGTCTGCGCGGCGCGGCTCGCGACGTTTGACTCGCTCGATTTCGACGTATTCAGCAATCAGAAGTGGACTCGCCTGTCGGAGAGTCACGCCGCGGACATCGTCGTCACGTGGCCGGACGGACACGAGACCAATGGCATCGCCAAGCACATCGACGACCTGAAGGGGATGTTCGTCTACGCCCCCAATACCAACATCGCGAGCCACCCGATCCGCATCTGTTCCGGTGACTACACCGCGGTCACCGGTGTCATGACCGGGACCTTCTCCCGTCCCATGCCGACTCCGGACGGCAAGACGGTCGCGCCCACGGGCAAGACGTTCAAGCTCACGATGGCGACGATCGGACACTGGAAGGGCACCACGATGGACCACGAATGGCTGTTCTGGGACAATCACGAATTCATGCGCCAGATCGGCCTGGTGCAGTGAGGAATGCCGTTCAGCGAGCCCTGGCATACCACGGCACTCCGCAACGGATCGATCGCCCTGGGCGTCGGCCTCGGCGTCGGGCTCTACCAGCGCCACCTCGCCGTGGTGCCGCTCGTTACGCTGCTGGCGCTCTGGTTCACCCTCGGCGGCCATTATGTCGAGCTGCTGTTTCGCAATCGCCTCGGTCCACTCCTGGCATCACCCGGGCCACGGGCTCTCGTGCGCCTGGTGTATTGGTTCGTCGGCGGATCGGTACTGTACGCGCTGGCCTTGGTCACACGCGGGATCTCCACGGGTCAGCGCGCCGTATCCTGGCCGTGGTGGACGGGCGGCGTCTTGTTCCTTGCCGTGGAGTTGCTGATCCACCTGTTGATGCGCGTGCGTCAACAACCCTCGTTCTACGATGGGCGCGGCTGACCAGCCGCGACGAGCTTGCTGACCCCTCGATCGGGAGCAATCGTACCCATGGCTGAGCCGCAACTTGTCGGGCAGTCGCTTCAGGCATCCCTGACGGTGAAAGACCTCGACGCGAGCGTGCGCTGGTATACCGAAGCGCTCGGTTTCACCGAATCCCGCCGCATCGATCGTGACGGCCGCCTGCGCAGCGTCGTCGTTCAGGCGGGGGACGTGCGGATCGTGCTGAATCAGGACGATGGCGCGAAGGGGTGGGAGCGGATCAAGGGGCAGGGGATGTCCTTCCAGATCACCACCACCGAGCCCATCGATCCGATCGCCGAGCGCATCAAGGCGCACGGTGGCACGCTCGACACCGAGCCGACGGATATGCCGTGGGCGAGGATCTTTCGGGTTCGCGACCCCGATGGGTTTCGCTGGACGATTTCGCGCGCGAAGAGCGGCTGAACCCTGACCCCGGAGATCATTCGTCAGCCCGTTTCTCACGGCGCAGTGGCGCCACCTGGTGATGTTCAATTACGCGATGGACCCAACGATCCTCCAGCCGCTCGTGCCACGGGGAACGGAGCTGGATACGTGGAGGGGTGCGACATTCGCCAGCATCGTCGGGTTTCGCTTTCTGGATTCCCGCCTCTTCGGGATCCCGATCCCGTTTCACCAGGACTTCGCAGAGGTCAATCTGCGATTCTACGTGCGCCGTGAATCAGGATCGGAGCTGCGCCGTGCGGTCGTGTTCATTCGGGAGATCGTGCCGCGCCGCGCGGTCGCCGCTCTCGCGCGCCGGCTCTACAACGAGCCCTACTCCGCACTCCCCATGCGCAGCACCGTCGCGAGCGCTCCGCATCCGACTGTGCAATATGCGTGGCAACTAGGAGGGAAATGGCACACACTCGCCGCGCAGTCGGATCGGCCCTCCGCTTTCCCTGTCGATGACTCATTCGAGCGATTCATCGCCGAGCACTACTGGGGGTACACGCGACAGACTGACGGATCGACGATCGAGTACCGTGTCGCGCACCCGCCCTGGGCGGTCGCGCCTGCAGCGTCGTATCACATCGATGCCGACCTGGGAGCGGTCTATGGGCCGCACCTGGCCGCAGCACTACAGACACCGATCTCGGTGTTCCTGGCCGATGGTTCGCCGGTTACCGTTTCCCGTCCAGTGCGACTGGACCAGACATAAGGAAGGATATGAGGACCGCACTCGTAACCCTCATCGCGGTTGCTGGTGGCGTCGCTCGAGGGTCGGCCCAAACGGTGGACACGCTGAACCTCGCCGCGGTCGGCACGGACCCGCACTGGAAAGTCGTCGGCCGCACTGCCTCCATCGTCGACTTCAAGGGCAAGCATGCCCTGAAGCTCAGCGAGGACCCGGGGATGGGGGTCGTCTGGCTGGATGACTACGACTTCGCCAACGGCACGATCGAGGTCGACATCCTGGGACGCAGCCAACCGGTGCAGGGAAGCTTCGTCGGCATCGCCCTGCGTGTCGTGGACGGCACGACCCACGATGCCGTGTACTTCCGGCCCTTCAACTTCCGGGCGGCCGACTCGACACGGCACGCGCATGCGGTGCAGTACACCTCTCACCCCGATTGGACCTGGCAGCGGCTGCGCACCGAGCGGCCGGGCCAATATGAGCACGCCGTCGTACCGGAACCGGACGGCGACGCGTGGTTTCACGTGCGCCTCGATGTGCGACGCCCGAAGATCCAGGTGTTCGTGAACAACAGCGCGACGCCGACCCTCGTTGTCGAGGAATTGAGTGGGCGGACGCACGGACCCATCGGGCTGTGGGTCGGCGATGGCTCGGGCGGCTATTTCGCGAATCTCCGGGTTCAGCGGCGCACCCCTTAGATGAATGCGTTCGGGTGGGCGTGGCTCGCTGCCACCCTCGCTCTCGCCGCACACGTCGCCGACGAGGCGACGCACGATTTTCTCGGCTGGTATAACCCCCGGGTGCTGCGCATCCGCCAGGCGCTGGGCGGGATCCCGTTCCCGCCGACCTTCACGTTCCTCCCCTGGCTCGCCGGTCTCGTCGCTGCCGTGCTGCTGCTCGGCTCCCTCGCCCCGTCTGCGTTCGCCGGCAAGTCGTGGATGCCGCCACTCGCCTATGGTCTGGCCGTGATTCACGTGGCCAACGGACTGTTGCATATCGCCGGCGCCCTCGTCGCCCGGCGCCGGGTCCCCGGAGTGCTGTCCGCACCGCTGTTACTCGCCGCCGGAGTGTGGCTGGCCCTTGCCGCATCGCGGCTGCATGGATCGGGGTGAATGAAGCAGCTGTGGATCTGCCCACGTTGCCGGCGGCGCTTCGCCAACCGTAACCAGTCGCATGCCTGCGGGCGCCACGACCTCGCGCACCACTTCCAGGGGAAGGACCGGAGAATCCGGGCGCTGTATGACGCCGTCCGGCGCGCCGTCGCCCGTTGCGGGCCGGTGACGGTCATCCCTGAGAAGACGCGTATTGCATTTCAGGCCCGCATGTCGTTCGCGCAGGTCACTCCGCGCACGCGCTGGATCGACGGGCACGTCGTGCTCGCCCGCAGGCTCCCGCACCCGCGTTCCGCCGCATCGAAACGATTTCCCCGCGCAATCACGTGCACCATTTCCGCCTGACCTCACCGGCTGAAATCGATGTGGACTTTCGCGCCTGGCTGCGCGAAGCGTATGCTGTCGGGAAGCAGGAACACCTGCGGGCTGGCGTGCGACGGAGTAAGTGACATGACCACGCCCTTGTCTGAGCGCTAGGCGAGCCCGACGGGCGCTCGATGCCGTTCAC
>DASSIL010000071.1:0-3612 GCA_035691925.1 Gemmatimonadales bacterium | reverse complement strand
GCGGGTCGCGCAGAACGGCGGTTCGCTCGAACGATTCGAGGCGCCGAGCGTCGCCGACGCCTCGATCGAACAGTTCGATGTCGATGGCCTGGGGCAGGAGCCCGGCAACCTCGCCGCGATCAACTCACTCAAGATCAACCGCACGTTTCGTTACGGCCGGCACCTCGAGCTGCTGCTCACGGACAACCGCTCGTTCCGCTCGCAGCCGCTCACCGACCGCCCCGAGACCGCACCGTTCAAGTCGAAGGAGTTTCCGTTCGTCGTCTCCGAAGACGTCACGGAGATCCTCGATGCGGGTCGGACGTACGATGGCGGCAGGCCGCCCGCGACGATCGCGTTCGGAGGCGCGGACCTCCCCAACCCCCGCAAGGACGCCCCGCCGCTTTCGATGCTGGGCGCAGTACAGAAGGCGTGGTTTCTGGAGCGGCTCGGGTCCTCGACCGCGACGTGGAAGGTGTGGGGCAACACCGTGGCGATGCTCGACTGGCGCATCGATTTCCAGAACCTGCCGCCGGAGCTCGGACTCAAGTGGCCCACGACGGGTTACGCGCTGCTCGGCGACGACGACTGGTCGGGGTATCGCGCCGAGCGGCGCGAGATCCTCGAGTTCGTGCGGTCCCATGGGATCACCGGGTTCGCGACGGTCGCCGGAGACCGCCACGCTTTTCTCGCGGGGCTGATCTCGACCGATCTGCCGCCCAAGCCGTTCACGCCGGTCGGGGCGGAGTTCGTCACCGGGTCGATTTCGGCGCCGGGGCTCGCCGAGGCGGCGCGCTATGTGACGAAGAACAGCCCGTTGCGGCCGATCTACGTCTACGAACCGGCGGGAAGCAGTCCCAAGCCGGCGATCAATTTCACGCTCATGAACGGCGTGCGGGCGAGTCTCGCGCTGGCGCGGACGAACGATCTGCACGCCGCGGTGGCCGCGCGCAACCCGGACAACGCGCCGCAGCTCGCGTTCGCCGACGTCGGAGGACACGGCTACGCCGTGGTCCGCGCCGGGAGCGATCGCCTGGAGGTTGAATTCGTCTGCATTCCCGAGCCGTTGGTACGGAGCCCCGGCCTGGATGGTGGGCCACTTGCCTACCGATTGGCGCATCAAGTAAAGCTGTGGAAGTCAGGGGACGTACCGCGGGTCGAGCGGACGAAGGCAGAGGGGACACTGCCGCTCGTACTTTAGATTCGCCCCCGTGCATTAGTTCCACGAGTAAACTCGTGGCTCGGCGCTGCGCGACGCGTCTTGAGAGACGCCCGACTGATGTCCTTCAGGACGTGTCGCGCCAGCATCACGCTCCGCGCGCGCCGGGCTAGGCCGCCATTACCTCCCGAGTGCGCTGTGCGATGGCCTTCGCGATCCGTGCCGCATCGCGTCCCACCCCGATGACCGTCGCCGACGACATCGCGTAGAGAAAATGCAGGCCCACGAAATAAAGCCCCGGCTCCGTGCCGGCGATGCCCTTCTCGTGCAGCGGTTCCCCATCATCCCCGAACACCGGGAGATCGATCCACGAGAAGCCCGGCTCGAATCCCGTGCACCAAATCACGTTCGTGACGTCGAGCACCCGCCCGTCGGCGAGAAGGGGGCGACCGCCCTGCACGCCGGTCATGCGGGGAACGCGCTCAATGCCCGCAGCGATCAAGTCGGTCGGCTTGACGCGGACGAGCGGCGCCACGCCATGCAGCATCTTGGGACGCACCCGTCGACCGATCGGGGTGCGCAGCGACAACACCTGATGGCCTATGAAGCGCATGAGCCGGAGCAGGACGTGACGCCCCACAGCGGTCTCGATGCGAAACGGGAGGTGACCAGACTCCTTCCCCGCAAGCCAGGTCGCGTGGGTCTGTGCCACCTCGAGGGCGATGTCGGCACCCGAATTCCCGACGCCTACGACGAGCACGCCGCCCTCGCGGAGCTGTGCCGGATTGTGGTACGCGCTCGAGTGCAGCTGGACGATCTCGGGGGCGAGCGCCCGCCCAAAGGGCGGCACGCGCGGAACCTGGTAGTTAGCCATCGCCACGACCACCTGACGCGCTTCGAAGCGCCGCGGCCCCGCAAGCACGACGAAGTAATCCCGCTCGCGGGACAGCCGCTCGACCCGGACGCCGGTCCACACCGGGAGCGCGAACTGCTTGGCATAGCTCTCCAGGTAGTCGGCCATCTGGTCCTTGGTCGGGAACGTGCTGCTCCGCGCCGGGAATCGCTTTCCCGGGAGCCCGGTGTCCCGGGCGAGGGTGAACAACGTGAGCGAGTCCCACCGCTTGCGCCACGCGTCGCCGATGCGCTCGTGGGCGTCGAGGATCACGAACGGGAGGCCGCGCCGGGCAAGCTCGTAGCCGACGGCCAGACCGGCCTGGCCCCCACCGATGACGACCGTCTCCACCCGCTCTGTCGTGCGTTGACTGCTCATCACGCTCTCCTGATCGAGGAGGCCACATGGTAATGAAGCGAGGCCACCTGCCGCATCGAATGAATTGCGCAGGGGCGAGACGCGACACGACGTGGGTAATTCTATGTAGCGACGATTGTCCTCTACTGGCGGCCGGTCTCTATCAGGTGGTGCTCATACGCGTAGGCGGTGGCCGCGGCACGTGAGGAGAGTCCGAGTTTGGTGAAGATGTTGCTGACGTGGCGCGCCACCGTCTTCTCGCTGATCCCGAGCGCCTTGGCGACCGCCCGGTTCGTCCTTCCCGAAGCCACCAGACCGAGCACTTGAACCTCCCGGGTGGTGAGACCGCCGGCGGCGGGCTGAGCATGCGAGCGGCGCATCGCCTCCACACGCGCGAGATCGGGTGCGGCGCGGAGCTCCTGAAACACTCGTTGCGCGGCGTCGAACTCGAGGTCCGCCGCGTGATCGTCCCCCTGATTTCGGCACGCGAGCGCCACGAGAACGCGGACGCGCGCCGCCTCGTAGGGAGCCCCGAGGTCTCGCCACAGCGCCTCCGCCCTTCGCAACGCGGCCAGCGCCGTCTGCGGATCGTTCTGAGCCAGCGCCACGGCGCCGGCCGATTGCGCGGCCAGCGCGTGTAGCAACGGGGTGTCGAGGCGGGCCGCGACGTCCGCCAGCTCGCGGGCCGCAGCGTCCGCCGCGTCGGGGGCCGAGGCCGCCAGCGCGATCTCGACCGCCGCGGCCAGCACCAGCGGGCGATCCCGATGCGGGGTCTCCACGGTCAGGAGTTTGATGGCGGTGAAGGCAGGTACCACTTCCCCTCGTGCCAGCCGCAGCAGAGCGAGCCCTGGCTCCGGCACGGTGCCTGCGTCGCTGGCGCGTCGGTAGGCCGCATCGGCCTCCGGGAATTCACCGCGCAGCCGGTGCAGCTCGCCCAGACGGTACAGCGCCGAGCCTGCCGCCGGCTGAAGCCTCGGCTGGGACAGCTCAGCGTACGCCCGCTCGGCCTCCTGGAGCGCCGCTTCCCACGCGCCATGCAGCTGCAACACTTCGGCCCGGCGCACCAGGCACTCCCCCCGATGTTGCACCAGGTCCGGCTGTGACTCACACCAGGTGCTCAAGGCCGCGGTCCACTCCTGCGCGCGGCGCAGGTCAAAAATCTCGTGACACCCTTCGATCACGGCGCAATACACCGGCCCGGCGACGGCGGCGGAGACTTCACCCG
>DASSIL010000070.1:0-2508 GCA_035691925.1 Gemmatimonadales bacterium | reverse complement strand
CTTGCTCGCCTTGATCGCGGGCAACCTCGCGCTCGTGATGATCGGCGGCGCGTTCTTCTCCAACATCCTCCCGCCGTTTGCGGAGGCGCATACACCTGTCGGGCCCGTTGGGATCGGTGTCGTCGTCTTCATCAACACCTTTTTCATCGTCGTAGCGCAGGTACCGGCGACACGGGTGGTGGCGCGGATGCGCCGCACTCACGCTTTGTTCGCCACCAGCGCCGTATTCGCAGTCGGCCTGCTGGCGGTCATGCTCGCCACGCTCACGCGCTCCACGCTCGCCGCCACCACCGTCTTGGCCGGCGTCGCGATCGTGATCGCGATCGCTGAGTGTGGCCAGTTCATCGTGCTCGGCCCGCTCGTCGCGGAAATCGCGCCGCCGCATCTGCTCGGCCGCTACATGTCGCTCTACCAGCTCAGCTTCATGGGCGGCGTGGCTCTCGGCCCCGCGGTCGGCGGCGTGCTGCTCGGAACGTCACCCGATACCATCTGGTGGGGCGGCGCCTTCGCGCTGGCACTGACCGGAGCCGGCTTCCTTCGACTCGGAAACCGGATACCCGACCCCCTCTTGCCGACGAAATCCCCGCCGCTGCAGGCCGCGTCAGAGGCGACCTGATGCGCCGAGGGATGGCGGGGCGCCCATCTCAGTGACACAGCGCGGCGAAGCCGACGTCGAGGCCGCGATGCGCGCGCAGGGCTCGCGCGATCGCTCAAACCTACTCAGGCGCTGCCAATCCGGCGGCAGAGGCGTGGGTTGCGCGAGTGTTCTGTAATGTCCCTAGAGGAGGTGTCGGCGCGAAAGTCGGCGGTGCGAGATCTGTCGGGATGTCCGCAAACGAGCGTCTGTCGCAGTCCCCGCACCCCGCGACACCTCAGGAGACAGCCGATCTGTCCTAATGATTCGCCCGCGTGACGGTGATCGTGAAGCGGGTCGAGGCGGTGTTGGCGCTCGAGTCGCTCGCCGAGCAAGTGACCTTCGTCCGCCCGATCTTGAACGAACTTCCCGCGCGCGGCGTGCAGACGACGGGCACAGAGCCGTCGACTGCGTCCCGGGCAGTTACTTTGAAGCTCACTCGCACGCGCGTCCCATGTTTGGGCACGCGTACCGTCTTCGAGACCGCGCCGCTGATCACGTGACGTGACCCCCTGATTCTGGTCCAGCCGTTGTGAGAGTCACGATCGCCCGAGTTGGGCGAGGAGGTGACTCTGATGAAGGGCAGGAGGCACACGCCGGAGCAGATCGTGAGGAAGTTGCGGGAGGCGGATCGGCTGCTGGCGGAGGGAAGCGACGTCGACGCCGTCTGCCGGCAGCTGGAGATCTCGGTGCAGACCTACCAGCGTTGGCGATCGCAGTTCAAGGCGATGCGGCCGGAGGAGGTCGTCAGGTTGAAGCAGCTGGAGAAGGAGAACGCGCGGCTGAAGCGCCTGCTCGCCGAGAAGGAGTTGGACAACGACATGCTCAGGGAGGTGGCGCGGGGAAACTGGTGAGCCCGGAGCGGCGGCGCATGGCGGTCAGGCACCTGCAGGGCCGTTTCCGGGTCTCCGAACGGAGGGCGTGCCGGCTGACGAGTCAGCATCGCTCCTCGCAGCGCTACCAGCGACGGCTCGGCGCTGAGGAGGCGTTGCTCCGGCAACGCCTCCTGTTGCTCGCTCGCCGCCATCCCCGCTACGGCTACCGACGTGTCCACGCGCTCCTCCGGCGGGAGGGCTGGTCGTGTAACCGCAAACGGGTGCAACGCCTGTGGCGGGAGGAGGGGCTGCGGCTGCCGCCCAGGCCGAGACGACGCCGAAGGGGAAAGCGGATGCCCGGTCACGTGGCCGCCATCTGCCCTGACCAGGTGTGGGCGCTCGACTTCCTCGTCGATCAAACAGCAGACGGCCGGCCGATCAAGATCCTCACCGTCACCGACGAGCACACCCGCGAGGCGCTGGCGACGAGAACAGCGCGCCGCCTCGGCGCGGATGACACGGTCGAGACGCTCGAGCGGATCGTCGAGCGGCGCGGCCAAGCTCCCCAGCTGATCCGCTGCGACAACGGGCCCGAGCTCGTCGCGCACGCGCTCCGCGATTGGTGCCGCTTCGCAGGCGTCATGACCGGCTACATCGAGCCCGGAGCGCCCTGGCAGAACCCCTACATCGAGTCCTTCAACGGCCACCTCCGACGCGAGCTGCTCGACCTGGAATCATTCAACACCCTCTACGAAGCCCAGCTCCTGATCAACGACTGGCAGCTCGAGTACAACCACTACCGACCCCACCAATCCCTCAACTACATGACCCCCGCTGAATACGCCCGCCGCTGGAGGACCGAGAGAACGGAAACCCAACCCCGACTCTCATAACAACTGGACCGAAAAACGGGGTCCGGTCAACTCCAGCAGGTCGATGCCAGAGTCCGTCAGCAGGGCGGTTACTTCCTCGCTCCGTGGTATTCGGAACTCGCCTATCAGGTGCTCCTTGCGCGTCTTGAACACCGCGAAGTTGTCGGGAAGACCGTCGCGCGCGAGC
>DASSIL010000069.1:0-17812 GCA_035691925.1 Gemmatimonadales bacterium | reverse complement strand
GGCCGTCGCATAGCGTTGCGACGGATCGCACACCACCGTGTGCCGCAGCACCTCCTCGAACTCACGCGGCACGTCGGGCCGCGCCTCACGCAGGGAGGGCAGGGCGTCGACGGTTTGCTTCGCCAGGATCGCTTCGGGAGTCGTCCCCTCGAACGGCGGCCGGCCGAGCAGCGTGAAATAGGCGACGGCGCCGAGCGAGTAGAGATCGGCGCGCTGCTCGACGCGCTCCCCGAGCAGCTGCTCCGGTGCGGCGAACTGTGGCGTGCCACTGCGCGAGGTCGCCCCGGCGAACCGTTCGCCGCGCAGCGCCAGCGCCAGGCCGAAGTCCGTGATCCGCAGCCGGCCGTCGGGCTCGATCAGCATGTTCTCCGGCTTGATGTCGCGGTGCACGAGCCCCAGGCCGTGCGCGTGCTCGAGCGCCGACAGCGCTTCGAACAGCAACCGCTCGGTCTTCTGGATCGGAAACGGACCTTCCTTCTTCACGAGCTGTGCGACATTTGCCCCCGGCACGAGCTCCATGACGTACCACTGCAGGCCCGCGCGACTCTGAATGTCGTACACGCTCACGATGTTGGGGTGGCGCAGCCGCGCGGCGAGCTGCGCCTCGCGCCGGAATCGCTCCATCACGCCGGGATCCGTCGTCAACTGCGGATGCAACACCTTGATGGCCACTTCGCGCTCGAGGCCCAGATCGCGCGCCCGGTATACGCGGCCGAACCCGCCCGAGCCGATCTCGTTCAGCAGCTCGTAGTCGTCGCCCAGGGCGCGCCGCAGCCGCCGCTCGAACCCCTTTTCCACGGCGGCCGGGGACACGGCCGGCTCGTGAAACATGCCGGCGTCGCTGACGAAATCCTCCAGCATCTCGGTCGCCGTGAAGTAGCGCTGCCGCGGCTCGGGCCGCAGGCCGCGCAGGATCACGCGCTCGACCGCCTGCGGGATCGCCGGGCGCAGCGACCGCGGCGGCGGCGGGGACTCCGCGGCCGGCTCGATGCCGGTCAGCGCGTAGTAGACGATCGCCGCGACGGCGTAGACGTCGGTCGACGGCTCCCCCGGCTCGCCCTTGCGCACTTCGGGCGCGACGAAGGACGTGCGCTGCGCCGGGTCGTCCGGCGGCACGTGCGAGAGACACCAGTTCGCATACCGCAAATCGGTGATCACACCGCGGCCCGAGATCTCGAGCAACAACGTCGTGGGAACGATGCGGCGCAGGATGATGCCGCGCGCATGGGCATGCTCGAGGCTGGCGAGCAGGTCGCGCACCAGCGACATGACGCTGGGAATCGGCCGCGGGCCACGGCGCATCGCCTCGGCGAGGTCCTCGCCATCGATCCAGTTGGTCGTGCGGTAGGCGAACGGCCCCACCTCTCCCGCGTGGTAGACGTGACGCACGGCGGGGTGATTCAGCGCTGCCAGGGTCTCGTTCTCGCGCAGGAACCAGGCGCGTCCGGGAGAGTCGGGGATGAGGTGGACCCGCACCGACACGCTGCGCTTCAGGCGGCGGTCCCACGCGCGGTACATGGCGCGTTCCTGGGAAATGGCGACGAGATGGTCGAGCCGGTAGTCCGGCTCCAACGCCCTCGTGATACCGGCAAGCAGATCGGGGGACGGCGAGTCGGGGCTCACGGGTGGAGCAATCTAGCGCCGGCCCGGCGCGTCGCCGCTCGCCGGTAACGGGACCGTCACGACCGCCCACCCGCCCGATGGCGAGCGGGCGTAGCGCACGTCGCGCAGCGTGACGCGCGTCGGATGTGCGCCGGAATCGACCTCCGCCGCGAAGAAGCGCGCGAAGCCCTGGAGGGCGCGGGCCGGCGGCGATATGCGCAGGGCCTCGCGAACGTCGGGATTGTCGAGATGCCGCGGCCACGCCCACGTCGCGCCCGCGACGGTGTCGCGCGAGGCGGTGATCGTCGTCCAGGTGAAGGGGTACCCGACCTCGGTGAGGATCGCCCACTCCGCATCGCTACCGAACCGGCGCATCGTCTCCCGCTCAGCCGCGGCCCGGACGGGGATGCTCGCGACCGCCTGCGCGGCGGCATAGAGCGCCAGCACGGCGAGCGCCAACGTGGCGGCGCGTCGCCGCCCGCTCCAGCCGAACCAGTAGCGGATCCAGCCGAGCGCTCCGACAAGGACGAGCGCGACGCAGCTGACTTGCAGCCACGTGGCCACACCATCGTGCGTGAGGACGAGCCAGAGGACGATTCCGGCGACCAGCACGATCGGCGTCAGGTCGCGCCAGTGGCGCTCGGCGCCCCAGGCGAGCGCGACGAGGGGGACCAGCCAGAACACCGGGTCGGCGATTGCGACCCAGTCGGCGTAATACCAGCGACCGCTCCACGGGAGAAAGGGTCGCAGCCCGTACGAGCCCTGCCAATCCATGTAGACATGGCTGGCGACCGCAAGCAAGACGAGCAGCGACAGCGGGAGAGGAGAGACCGGACGGCGTGGTGCGCTGCGGCGCAGCAACACGAAGATTCCCCAAACGGCGACCGTGATTGCCACCGTCTCGACAGCGGCCCCAATGAAGGAATGGGTGATGCCGCGATGGTTCGTATAGAAGCCGCCGCTCGCCCGATCGAGGCGGAGGCGGATCAGCGGTTCCGACCAATCGGGCGCGTTGGCCGCGATCGCGCCGATCCATCCCGCGGCCGGAATCCGGTCGCCGCCGATGCTGCGTCCGATGGCGGCACCCACCAGGGTATGAGCCAGGTTGTCCACGCGCCCAAGATACCAGCAGCGGGCTAGCCAGGTCGGACGCGGGGTGTAGGTTTGGCGGCGTGCCAACCTCGGTCCAGCAGGCCCGCGAGCGGCGGCGCACCACCGAACGGCGAACCCTCATGGATCGCCGGTCCGGGGTCGACCGGCGCGGGCGTACGGACCGACGCGCCACGGCAAGGCCAGTGGCCGTCGATCACCGCAACGGCTTCGACCGTCGCTCCAGCGTCGATCGGCGGGACGATCCGCGCCGGGTGCCGGGCGACCGCCGGGAAGAGCCGCCCGAAGACCATTTGTCCTGAGGTGCGTGTTGGTCTCCGGATGATGTCGTAGCTCGCGAATGCCCTATCTGAAGCTTCAACTGCTCACCAGTGGGACGACCCTCGACGTCCGCGACGCCGTCGCGACGTTGGGGCGTGATCCTGCCGCGACCGTCACCTTCTCCGGCGACGAGGCGCGCGTCGTCTCCACGCGCCACGCCGAGCTGCGGCATCAGGACGGCCGCTGGGTGCTGGTCGACCTCGAGAGTCGCAACGGGTGCTACGTGAACGACCGTCGTGTGCAGGGGCAGTCGCCGGTGGCTGCCGGCGACGAGATCCGCCTCGGTGAGACCGGCCCACGGCTCATCGTCGTTGCGACGAACGATGTCGTCGGCGCCACGCTGGCCGAGCATCCCGCGTACGGGCCGGCGGCACCGTCGACACCCCGGCCGCCCGAAGCGCGGCCATACGGCATCACGCTGATCGCGACCGCCACCGGCAAGCGCTTCGAGGCCAAGGGAACGCGCATTCGCCTCGGGCGCGGCAAGGAGTGCGAGGTTCGCCCAGTCGAAGGGGGCGAGGGGGTCGTGTCCCGCGTGCACGCCGAGCTGACCGTGGGGCCAAGCGGGGGATTGTCGCTGCGCGACGTGGGGAGCAAGAACGGCACGTTCCTCAATGGCGATCGCATCGCGGAGCCGATGCCGGTGCGACTCGGCGACCGGATCACGCTCGGTCCCGGAGGCCCCGTGCTCGTGGTCGAGGGGATCGGCACCGGTCCCATGAAGGCGGCGCAGCGACCTGCCCCGGCTGGGGCCCCGGTCCCGGAAGTGATGGGTCAGAAGACGGTGATGGGGTTGATCAATTCCGCGCTGGAGCAGGCACGGGAAGAGCGGCGCCGCGGGGGCCGCGGGTCCACCGCGTTTCTCAAGGCGGTGGCGGCCGAGGTGGGGAAGGACTCGCGCCGCAAGTTCCGCTGGATCACGGCCTCGATCGTCATCCTGGTGCTGGTGCTCGGCGCCGGGGTATTCGGCGTCTATCAGCTGCTATCGCAGCAGGTCGCGCAGACCGAAGTGGCGCGGCGCAGCTCGCAGGATTCCTCGCGCGCCGAGGCGGAGCGCTTGCGCCAGGCGCTCGACTCGGCCCGTGCGCAGGCGGCGCCGGCGGCGACGGTGGACAGCCTGCGCGTGCAGCTCGAGTCGGCGCAAGCCCGCACCACCGAGCTGAGCGAAGCGCTGTCCCGTGCGCAAAGCGCCCTTGGGCAACAACTCTCGGCCGGAGAGACGCAGCGCCAGGCGTCGGAGCGTGAGCTGCAGCGGCTGCGCGACCAGCTGACCGAGGCACAGAAGAGCGCTCCATCCTCCAGTCAGATCGACAGCCTGCGCAAGCAGGTGACTGCCGCCGAGGCCCAGACCGCGAGTCTCGACGCGCGCATGCGGGCCGTCCGCGGCACCGACTTCGCGACGATCGCGCAGCAGAACCAGGGTGCCGTCGGACTGATCACGGTGGACTTCGGGAAGAACTACTACAACGGCACCGGGTTCGTGATTTCTCCCGACGGCTACATGCTCACCAACTGGCACGTGGTGACCGACAGCGGGTACCCCAAGCCCGACACCATCTGGGTGACGATGGCCGACCAGTCGGCGTCGCGGTTCGCCGACGTCGTCGTGACCTCGCAGGACCGTGATATCGCGCTGATCAAGATTCGCATGTACCAGGGTCCCTCTCTCACGGCGATCGACTGGGGCGGCACCAAGTCCCGGCAGGGCGAGCCCGCGGCGCTGATCGGCTATCCGGCCGGCGCCGGATTCGCCCGCTACCGGTCCTCCGTCGTCCGCACGTCGATGACGGCGGGGATCATCTCCCGCGTCACCGACGACGTCATCCAGTTCGACGGGATGACGGTCGGCGGGTCATCGGGGAGTCCGGTGTTCAATGCCAACGGGGAAGTGATCTCGATCCATCGCGCGGGGTTGCCGCAGGCGCCGGGCTTCGCGCTGTCGGTGCCGATCCGGCATGCGGTGCCGCTCCTGCCTGCGGATTTGAAGCAGCGGTTGGGGATTCAGTAAAAGCCCAAGACGTCGAGAAGAGACGTCGAGAAGAAGCGTCGTGAGAATTCGTCGAGCGGGAACGTGTGAAACGTCTCCACTCGACGATTTTTCTTGACGTTGTTTCGAGACGTTCTTCTCTCGACCTCGCTAGGAATTCGCGCGTGCCGCTTTCGCTGCAACATCGCGGACCAGCCGCTCCAGCGCATCGAAGTCGAACGGTTTCACGAGCGAGGGCGCGCCGGCGTCGGCAAGCAGGGCGGCGGTGTCGGCGTCGAGCGTGTCGCCGGTCGCAAAGATGAGGGTGGAGACGAGGACCGGGGCCTGCTCGCGCAACCGGATCAGGAAATCGCGTCCATTCATCCCCGGCATGCGGACGTCACACAGGATCACGTCGAAGGGCTGGCCGCGCAGGGCGCGCAGCGCTTCCGCGCCGTCGCTCACCGCCCGGACCTGCATGCCGCTGCGATTGAGGAACCGGGCCGTCGCCTGCCGGATGCCCGGCTCGTCGTCGACGACGAGCACGCTGAGCGGTTCGGTCGCCGCAGGGCCGACCTCCGGTGCGGCGCTGGGGCGGGGCATCGTGCGGAGGTCGAGCGGCAACGCCACCAGGAAGGCGGCGCCGTTGCCGGGCTCCGAGTCGACCCAGATGCGCCCGCCGTGGCTGCGCACGATGCCGTAGCAGATCGACAGCCCGAGCCCGGTGCCGACGCCCTCGGGCTTGGTGGTGAAGAACGGATCGAAGATGCGGCTCTTGATTTCCGCCGGGATCCCCGGCCCCGAGTCGCGGCACTCGATGCGGACTTCACTGGCATCGGCCCGGGTGCGCAGGGTGATGCCGCGAGCGCCGTGGTGCGACTCGAGCGCCTGTTCGGCGTTGATGAGGAAGTTGAGGAGCATCTGCTGCAGCTCCGACACGTTCGCCCACACCCGCGGATCGGCCGGGTCGAGATCGATCTGCACGTTGACGTTGAGGGTGTTGAGGTGGTATGCGCGCAGTGCAAAGGTGCGTCGCACCAGCTCGTTGACGTCCACGAGCGAGCGCTCGGGGCCGCTCATCCGGGCGAAGGCCAGGAGGTTCGTCGTGATCTGGCCGATGCGCATCGCCTCGTCCCGTACCATCTCGACGATTTCACGCTGATCGGGGCGCAGGTCGTCCAGCATCAGCGTCTGCGCGAATCCGGAGATGATCGCCGCGGGGTTGTTGATTTCGTGCGCGACGCCGCTCACGAGCTGCCCCATCGCGGCGAGCTTGTCGGCCTGCTGCAGCTGGCTCTGGGCGCGCCGCAGCTCGGTCACGTCGCGCGAGATCGCCAGCACTTTGGTGATCTCGCCGTGCTCGCGGATCGGCGCGAACACGACGGAGCTCACGTTGCGCCCGCCGTCGGAGTGCCGCTGGGGAATCTCGAAGCGCCGCACCTCGCCCGCGAATGCCGCGTCGAGGTGCTGGCGCAAGAGGCCCGTCGCCTCGGGATCGACGGTGTCGAAAATCGTCTGGGAGCTCTGCGGGGACGGGCCGAGGGGGGCGAATTCGATCACGCGTCCGTCGCGGTTCACCAGCACGATGGGATCGGGAGACGCCTCGACGATCTGCCGCAGGTTGCGCTCGGCCGAGGCCGCAGCGGTGAGGGAGCCCATCAGCGTGTGCGTCTGGCGCTCCACCTCGCGCTCCAGCGCCGTCTCGTAGCGGCGATCGGAGAGCAGGGAATAGGCCACTCGGGCGGTGACCACGGCGCCGCCCGCCAGCGGGAGCGCCACGTCTTCGAACCCGCGCTCGCCGGTGAGCATGTTGCGCACGAAGAGGGCGAGCAGGCCGGCGAACCCGGTCAGGACGGCGAACAGTCGCGGCACTACGCTCGTCGTCGCCGTGACCGCCGGACGGCTGGCGACCGGCCGGGCCGCCGCGAGCGCCCCCGCCAAACCGAGGACGACGTTGGCCCCATTCCACCCGAAGTCGAGCAGCACCCCCGGCTGCTTCGCGTGGGGGAGGGCGATGATCCCGAGCAGAATGTCCGATACGCCGTACATGACGAGACCGCCGATCGCCATGCGGTAGCCGCCGACGGGGAGCGCGCTCGGGTGCAGCAGCAGCATGCCGATCAACCAGAGGAGTGCCGTCCCTCCCGTCGCGTAGGCCACGCTGGCGAGCACCGACTCGCTCCCGGTTGACTGCAGCAGCGGCTCGACGAACAGCTCGTACGCCCACGCGACCACGGTGAGCGTCAAGAGCGACGAGTCGAACAGGATCTCCGCGGTGGGGCGGCGCCGTTCGGGTGTCGCCAGGAAGTACCACGTGGCGAGGAAAAAGAACGGATAGACGGCGAGGTACCCGGCGTCCGACAGCGACGTGGCCGCAAGCCGGCCGCCGCGCCCCAGCAGGGCGTCGGCGTAGAGCTGGGCCACCAGGTCGATCGCGCTCCCGATCGCGAGCCAGCCCCAGGCCCGCCTCCACTGCGGATCGGCGGTCGCCCGCCAGGCGAGCCAGACGCCGGCCGTGCGGTAGGCGGCGGTCAGGGTCCAACCGGTCGCCTCGAGGACTGCCGCCCGCACTGGATGCACCAGATAGCCCAGCAGCAGCACGGCGAGCATCGCGACGGCTGTAATGAGGAACGAGCGAGTGAGGCGCGGGCCCGAAATCACGTTGGGGGCAAAGGTAGTAAGCGTTAGCTTAGCGGGCCATATGGAAGACCGACTCGGCTGGACTCGTGCCGTCCCGGCATCACTCGACCTGTGGCCGGTGTGGACCCGTTTTGCGACCGGCGCACAACGTGACGGTCTCGATCGCGTGTTGGTGTGCGGCATGGGCGGCTCAGGCCTGGCTCCCGCGGTGCTGGCCCGCAGTTTCGGCAAGACGCGCCTCGACGTGCTCGACAGCACCGACCCCGCCGCCGTCCTCGACGCCGAGCGACGCCACCCGGTCGAGCGCACGCTGTTCCTGATCGTGAGCAAGTCGGGCTCGACGGTCGAGACGCTGGCCGCCTATCACTACTTCTCGAAACGGGCCCGGCCCGACCAATTCGTCGCGGTGACCGACCCGGGTTCGCCGCTCGAGCAGCTGGCGCGCGATCGCAAGTTCCGCGACGTATTCCCCCATCCGGCCGACGTCGGCGGACGCTACGCCGCGCTGACCGTCGTCGGCATGCTGCCGGCGGCGCTCGCCGGCATCGACGGCGCGACGCTGCTGCAGCGTGCGCAACGCACCGACGAGCAGGCTTCCCGCGCGCTGGGGTCGGCGATCGCGTCTGCCGCCGCAACCGGGATCGACAAGATCGCGCTGCGTCCCCCCGATCCGGTGGCGAGCCTCGCGCTGTGGATCGAGCAGCTGATCGCCGAAAGCTCCGGGAAGAACGGCCGCGGCGTCGTCCCCATTGTGGGCGATCCCGGGAAGGGAGGACTCGATCTCCAGACGGTGAGCGAGTTCTCGTCCGACCCGCTCGACCTCGGGAGAGAATTCCTGCGCTGGGAGTACGCCACCTGGGAGCTGTGTGACCGCATCGGCGTGAATCCCTTCGATCAGCCCAACGTCGAGGAAGCGAAGGCACTGGCTCGCCGTGAACTGGCCGGTGGAGAGCAGGAAGCGGACGTGCCGCTCACCCTCTCGCCGTCCGAGCTCAAAGCCGCTGCCCGGCCGGGCGACTATCTGGCGGTCCTCGCGTATCTCCCACCGCGGCCGGAGCTGGACGCGGCGCTGCAGCGCGTGCGACGGGCCTGGGGCCAGGAGCTGGGCGTGGTCACCACGGCGGCGTTCGGACCGCGCTACCTCCATTCCACCGGGCAACTCCACAAGGGAGGGCCCAACACGGGTTTGTTCCTCGTGGTGACGGCGGATCCCGCGTCCGATCTCGAGATACCTGAAATGCAGACGACCTTTGGGCGATTGGAGCGGGCGCAGGCGATCGGGGACGTGCGCGCGCTGCTCGCTCGCAGGCGGCGGGTGTGTCACGTTCACCTGTCGCGGCCCGAAGACGTGGAACAGCTCGCCACCGCTGCCCACTGATGGCGACTCTCACTTTTCACCTGATCTTCCACACGCACTGGGACCGGGAGTGGCATCTCCCACGGGCGGCGCTGCACGCCCGTCTCGTGGAGACGTTGGACGACCTGCTCGATCGATTGGGCCGCGATCCGGGGTTCGCGAGTTTCCTCCTCGACGGCCAATCCGTAATCCTCGAGGACTACGCGCGTGCACGACCCGGTCGGGTGGAAGAGGTTCGGGCGCTGGTTCGCGCCGGTCGGCTGCAGGTGGGGCCGTGGTACGTCCTCGCCGACGAGCAGATCCCGGCAGGGGAGTCGCTGGTGCGCAATCTGCTGCTCGGCGCCGCCGATGCCGCATCGTGGGGTGGGCGGCTCGGCGTGCTGTACTCCCCGGACGCGTTCGGCCATCCGGAGTGGCTGCCCGAGCTGGCGCGGGGCGCCGGGTTGGACGCGGCGGTGGTGTGGCGCGGGCTGGGCGGAGCGCCCGGACAGCAGGGCGACCGCTACCGCTGGAGGGCCCTGAGCGGCGCGGAGGTGCGGCTCTGGCACCTGCCGCCGTCCGGATACGAGATCGGCGTAGAGCTCGGCGGCGAGGCGGGATCGGTCGAGGAAGCGTGGGCGTGGGTGCGCGGTCAACTCATCGCCCGGGCGACAGGTCGCGAGATACCGGTGTTCGTCGGTGCCGATCATCACGCCGCCCCTCCCGACGTCTCGCGCTTGCACGAGCAGCTCAGTGAGCTGGAGCGACCCAACCGCGTCCGCGTCTCGCGCCTCGACGAATTCTTCGCGGCTGCAGCGGACGAATTCCGCGACGCCCCGGTCCTGACGGGGGCACTGCGCTTTGCACCGGGTTACGCCTGGTCGCTGCAGGGTGTGCACGGAACGCGGGCCCCGCTCAAGCGCCGCATGTCGCAGCTCGAGGTGTGGCTCACCCGGGTCGCCGAGCCGCTCGCGGCCCTGGCGCGCCGGCGGCCGGGGCGTGACTACCGGGCGGTGCTCGAACAGGCGTGGCGCGCCCTGGTCCAGTGCCAGTTCCACGACACGATCTGCGGTACGACGAGCGACGTCGTCGCCCGCGAAACGGCGGTGCGGCTCGATGCGGTCGAGGCGTACGGCGACGAGGTCGTGCGCGGCGCCGCATTCGATCTCGTCGGGCACGACCCCGATCGCGCGCGCGAGCAGGGCGTGACGCAGTCCCCCGCATTCGCTTTGTGGAATCCCGCCCCGCGACCGCGTGACGGGGTCGTCATCGTCGATTGCACCTTCTTTCGCCGGGACGTGCTGGTCGGTCCGCCGGGCGGCCGCGCGCCACGTACCGGGCGCGGCGCCCAGCCGTTCTCGCTGCACGGCCGGGACGGGGTGGCGCTCCCGCTCCAGGTGCTCGACCGGCGCATCGGCCACGAGCGGCTCGACGCACGGCGGCATTATCCCGACCAGGACGAAGTCGATCGTGTGCGGATCGCGGTCCTGGCTCCCACGATTCCGGGATTCGGGACGGCGGTTCTCACGCCCGCTGCGCCCCAGGCGCGTCGGCCCGAGGATGTCGCCGAAGTACAGGCCCGCTCGCTGGTCAACCGCCACGTCGTCGTCACCCTCGACCGGACCGGTTCGCTGCTCCTGTACGACCGCGCCAGCGGGGTGCGCTGGCTCGACGTGCTGCGCCTGGAGAGCGAGGGTGACGCGGGCGACGCGTACACCTTCTGGCCGGCGGCGCACGACCGGCTGGTGCGTAGCCAGGGTCCGATTCGCGTGCGGCGCGTAGCCGCTGGGCCGCTCGTCGCGGGACTCGAGGCGACATGGACAATGAAGGCGGGGGCGAACAAACGGGGACGCGTAGGGGTCCGGATGACGGTCATGTTGCATGCCGGCAGTCCCGTGGTTCGCTGCATTCTCGATCTCGATAATCGCGCGACCGATCATCGTCTCCGCACGCGCCTCCCGACAGGATCCCGGAATCCCGCGATCGTGGGGACGCAATTCGGGTACGGCCCCGAAGTCGGACCGTCTTCCGACGCCGGCCTCCCGCTCGAAGCGCCGCCGCGCACGGCGCCGGCACACCGCTACGTCGCCGTGATGGGAGAGTCGCGCGGTCTCGCGTTCTTCGCTCCCGGGTTCTTCGAGTACGAGCGGACGCCGCATGGGGATCTGGCTGTCACGCTGCTCCGCGCCATCGGCGCGTTGTCGCGCGCTGACCTTCCCGGCCGTCCCGGCCACGCGGCGTGGCCCACCGCGATACCGGAAGCGCAATGCCCGGGGCCGGCGCGGTTCGAGTTGGCTGTGGCGCCGGTCGCCGGTGCGGATGCGCTCCCCGAGCTGTGGGAGACGGTGTTCGCGCCGGTGCGCGGGATATGGATCCGCGACGCGATCGGACTCGCCGCGCCGGCGAGCGGCGTGACGCTGGAGGGCGCCGGACTCGTGTTTTCGACACTCAAGCCCGTCGCCGGGGCGGGCGAGGGGATGGTGTTGCGCTGCCTGAACCCGGGTGATTACCGCGCCGCCGGGGCGTGGCGCTTCGCCGAGCCGGTCCAGAGCGCGCACCGCACCCGTCTGGATGAGGGAGACCCCGTGCCGCTCGTCCTGGAGGACCACGGACACGTCGTACGGTTCACGCTCGAGCCGCACCAGATTTCCACGATCGTCGTTCGGTAGTGGACGAGCACCACCTCAGCGTCCCGCGCTCGGCGCGCTACTTCACGATCGGGGCCGACCCCCGAACGGCGCGTGAGGTCTGGTTCGTGCTCCACGGCTACGGTCAGCTCGCGGGTCGATTCCTGCGGCACTTCGCGCCGCTCGCCGATGGGCAGCGCACCGTAGTCGCCCCCGAGGCGCTGTCCCGCTTCTACCTTCAGGGAGACACGCGCGACAAGGTCGGTGCCAGCTGGATGACGCGCGAAGACCGGCTCACCGAAATCGACGACTACGTGCACTACCTCGACGGCGTGTTCTCAGCAGTCACCCACGAACGCTCCGCGCCCGGTGGAATCCATGTCCTGGGATTTTCCCAGGGGACGGCCACTGCCAGCCGCTGGCTCGTGTATGGCCGCGCCCACGCCGACCGGCTCATTCTCTGGGGTGGTGAAGTGCCGCCCGATCTCGATCTGGTACGCGCGCGCGAGCGCTGGGACGGCACCGCCGTGCTGTTCGTCGCCGGGAGCGGGGATCCGTTCATTACGCCGAAGGTGCTGGTGCGCGACCAGCAGCGACTCGAGGAGCACGGGATTGCGTATCAGGTGAAGCGGTTTGAAGGGGGGCATGAGATTCGGGAGGAAGTGCTGGCGCTGATAGCTGAGAGCTGACAGCTGTCAGCCGGCAACCGACGACCGACGGCCGATGACGTCTCTCAGCCCGTCCCCGACCAGCGTGCAGCTCACCACGACCACCGCCAACATTACCCCGGGCGCCGCGGCAACCCACGGCGCATTGACCAGCGTATCGCGGCCCGACGCGATCATGCTGCCCCACGACGGCGTCGGCGGCTGGACGCCGAGTCCGAAGAACGACAATCCCGCTTCCATCAGCATCGCGTTCCCAACGCCCAGCGCTGCGGTAACGAACACGGGCGTGAGGGCGTTGGGGAGCACGTGCCGCCACAGCACCCGGAGCGACCGGGCGCCGCTCGCCCGCGCACCCTCGACGAACGGCCTCACGCTCAAGCCGCGCACTTCGCCCTGGACCAGTCGCGCGATCGGCATCCACCCGGTCATCCCCAGAAACAGGATGACGAGCGAGGTGCTCGGCCGCCACAGCGCCGCGAGCAGCAGCAGCACGACGACGCGGGGCAGTGCCAGCGCGAAATCGGTGAGCGCGGTGAGACCCAACGCGGGCCAGCCGCGCCACCACCCGGCCAATCCGCCGATCAGGAGTCCGAGCGCAACGGAGATGATGACGGAGAGAAACCCGACGGCGAGGGAGATCCGGCCGCCGTAGACGAGTCGCGCCCAGACGTCGCGGCCGATACGGTCGGTACCGAGGGGATGAAATGCTCCATGGACGTCATGCGACAGCGGCGCGACAAACCGGGTGTTGACGATATCGCTCGGCACACCTCCCGCGCCGCTCGTCACGAGCGGGGCTGCCAGCGCCGTTGCGAGGACGGCTGCGAGCAGGACGATTCCGACGGCGCTGCGCCGATCCCGCCACACTCTGTTCATGCGGCCGGGTCGCGCGTGCGCAGCCGCGGATCGACGGCGACGGCCAGGATGTCCGCGAGCATGTTGCCGAGCACGACGAGGACCGCACTGATCGCGACCGCCGCCATGACCACCGGGTAATCCCGCGCCTGCACTGCCTCGACGAGGACGCGGCCGACCCCAGGCCAGGCGAACACGCCTTCGATGAAGACCGCCCCGGAGAAGAGCGCCGGCAGCGAGAGGCCGAGCAGCGTGACGACCGGAGTCGCTGCATTCCGCAAGGCATGCCCGAGCAGGACGCGGGCGCTGGAGAGGCCCTTGGCGCGTGCGGTGACGACGAACGGCTGCTCGAGGACGTCGAGCACCGAGCCGCGGACGAAGCGAGCGGCCGCACCGAGGCCGATCAGTGTGAGGGTGGTGAGCGGCAGCGCCAGGTGTCGGGCGCCATCGAGGAAGCGTCCCCAGGGGCTCAGGAAATCGGCATCGAATCCCGCCGCCCCGAACGCCGGGAGGATGCGCAGCAGGTACGTGAAGACGGCCACCAGCATCAGGCCGAGCCAGAAGCCCGGCAGGGCGACGAGCGAGACGCTGGCGACGGAGATGCTCGTATCGAGCCGGGTCCCGGCGCGTGCCGCCTGCCAGGCGCCGAGCACGAGTCCGAAGCCGTAGCTCAAGAACAGGGAGAGGAGCGTGAGCCGCACCGTCGCGGGCCACGCCGCGCCCAGCATGGCGCGCACCGGTCGGCCGGTGACGATGCTGGTGCCCCAGCGGCCGCGGACGAAATCGCCGACCCATTCCATGTATTGCGTCGCGAGCGGCCGATCGAGGCCGAGGGTGTGGCGTCCGGCTGCCACCTGCTCCGGCGTCGCCGCAGGCCCCAGCAGCAGCTCGGCAGGGTCCCCGGGGGCGGCGTGGAGCAGCAGGAAGGTCAACGTGAGAACGCCGGCCACCACGGCAATTCCGGTGAGCGCGCGGTGGACGAGCGTCCGCATGCCGCAATCTCGCGCCCTCCCTCACGGCTCGCTAGAATGCACCGCTGATGCGGAGTGCGATTGTGGCCGTCGGGTGTGCCGCGCTCGCGGCGGCGGGGTGCGGGCGCGCGGGCGCGGCCACGCGCCGCGGCGCCACGGTGTTGTACGCCTCCGGCGCCGATCTCCAGAGCGTCAATCCGCTGCTCACCGAGCATCCGCTCGCGAAACAGGTGCAGCGCTACGTGCTGCTCACCACGCTGGTCCGCTACGATTCGACGCTCACCGTCCAGCCGTACCTCGCCCGCCGCTGGAGCTGGTCGCCCGACCGATCCACCCTCACCTGTGTGCTCTACCGCGGTCTCTTGTGGGACGATGGCCGGCCCACGGACTCCAGGGATGTCGCGTGGACGCTCGACGCCGCGCGCGATCCCGTGGTCGGATATGCGCGCCTCCAGGACGTCGCGGCGATCGCGCAGGTCCAGGCGCCTGACGACTCGACGGTCGTGATCCGGTTTCACGGGGCGCAGACGCGGATCCCCGACGTCCTGACCGATCTCGCCATCCTTCCGGCGCACCTGCTCGACACCGTGCCGCGCGCCCGGCTGCGGCAGGCGGCGTGGAACGACCATCCCGTCGGGAATGGACCGTTCCGGTTCGTCGCGCACGAGCCGCACCGCCGCTGGGTGTTCGCGCACAACTCCGCATTCCCCGAGGCGCTCGGTGGGCCGCCCCGGCTGGAGCGCTTCATCGTCGTCGTCGTCGACGATCCGATGACGAAGCTCGCGGCGCTCACCTCGGGTGAGCTGGATGTGGCGGGGATCAATCCGGCGCATGCGGAGTTCGTGCGTCGCAATCCGGCACTCGCGGTCGTGAGCTACCCGCTCATCTTCGTCAACGGCGTGGTGTTCAATACGCGTCACCCCCCGTTCGACGACCCGGTGGTGCGCCATGCGGCCGACCTCGCGATCGATCGGGACGAGATCATCCGCGGCTTTCTCTTCGGGTTCGGGTCACGCGCGGCGGGGCCGGTTCCCGCGTTCGTGCCGGGATATGTCCCCACCCGAGCGACGCCGTTCGCCCCTGACTCGGCACGGCGTCTCCTGGCCGGCCGCCGGCCACGGATCGAGCTGGTGACGGTGGGCAGCGGCGAAGCGGCGCTCGAGCAGCTGGTGCAGGCACGGCTCGACGCCGTGGGATTCGACGTCACCATCCGGCAGCTCGAGCTCTCGACCTACCTCGACCGCGTCACCGGGCCGCGACATCAATTCGACGCGGCGGTGATGGGGATTCCGGGCGACGTCGGGCTCGGGTATCTCACGCGCATCGCGCAGGTCGCCGGCGTCGCGGCGCCGACGGACCCCGGTGCGGCGCAGTCCGCTTTCGCGGAGCAGACGCCGGTCGCCTGGCTGTACGACGCGCGCGGGGTGCAAGGGATAAACCGGCGGTTGCGGGGAGTAACGATGGATATGCGCGGCGAGCTCGCAACGATCGATGAATGGTGGACGGCACCGTGACCCGGCGCAACGATCTCCCGACGGCGTACCGTTCGACGGCGCCGGTGCGCCTCGATTTCGCAGGCGGGTGGACCGACGTACCGCCGTTCTCCGCCCGGGCGGGAGGCGTCGTCGTCAACGGCGCGATCGCCCTTCAGGTTGAAGCCGAGCTGGAGCTCGGCGGTACGCTGGTGCGGCTCGTTTCCGAGGATCTCGGCGAGACCGTTGAATGCGCCAGCTCGCACGGCCTGGTGCTCGACGGCAAGCTCAATCTCCTGAAGGCGGGCTTGCGCATGTTTCCGGTGCAGGGCGCGCTCACGCTGCGCACCCGGGCGCAGGTCCCGCCGGGTTCGGGCTTGGGGAGCTCGGGGGCGCTGGACGTCGCGCTCGTCGCCTGTCTCGCGGCGGCACGGCAGGAGCGGCTCGATGCGCGGGAGCTGGCCGAGCAGGCGTGGCTGCTCGAAACGCGCGAGGCGCGGATTCCCGGCGGCCGCCAGGACCAGTTGGCCGCGGCGCTGGGTGGCTTCCACCGGCTGACGTTCCGCGACCCCGACGTCGGGATCGAGCCGATCACGATCGATCCGGCGTTCGCCGCCACCCTGGAGCGCCAGGTGGTCCTGTGCTACACGGGCCGTTCGCGGGTGTCGGGGGACACAATCGCGCGCGTCATGGGCGCATACGAGCGCGGCGATCGCACGGTGACGGGGGCGCTCGACGAGATGAAGGATGTCGCGGAGGGCATGGCGGAGGCGATGCGAGCGGGGGATGTGGCGCAGATCGGCGCGCTCCTGAGCCGCAATTGGACCTGCCAGCAGGCCCTCGACGACGGAATGCAAACCGATGAGATGCGTCGTCTCGAGCAGGCGATGCGCGGCGTGGGCGCGCTCGGCGGCAAGGCGGCCGGGGCGGGAGCGGGGGGCTCGATGTTCTTTCTCTTGAGAGCGCCGGGGCCGGCCGCGGCGGACGCCGCACGCGGTGCGGGGGCGACGGTGCTGCCGTTCCGATTCGCGTGGGAGGGTGGCCGGGCATGGTGACGGCAGAGCGCCTGGGGGAGCGGCGCGACGTGCTTCTGGGAGCTCCGGATCTGCGGGCGCTCGTCGCTCACATCGCGCAGCGTAACGCGCGTGTCGTGCAACAACTCCCGCCGATTCCAGAAGTCAAGGCGCTGTTGAGCGTCGACGGAGGACGCTGTCCGGCGGATGGGGCGACGTTGCGCTTCGATCCGTGGAGTCCCGATGCGCACACCTGTCCCCAGTGCCAGACGCGGCACTCGGGGATGCGCCACCACCGCGCTTGGGCGCGGCTGCAGCACCTGTGGCTCGCCGAGCGCGCCGTGGAGCTGGCGGCCCTGACGGCGCTGGGCGAAGGGGGCGAGCCCGCCGCCCGGCGCTCGGCCGAGATCCTGCGGGTGTACGGCGACCGCTATTTCCAGTATCCCAATCGCGACAATGTCCTCGGGCCGAGCCGGCTCTTCTTTTCGACCTACCTCGAGTCGATCTGGATATTGAACTACCTGTCGGCGGCGATGCTGCTCAAGGAAACCGAATGGTTCGACGACGCGACGAGGCGAGCCGTGGCCACCGTGGCCGACGAGGCGGCGAACCTGATCGGCGATTTCGACGAGGGATTCTCCAATCGCCAGACGTGGAACAACGCCGCGCTCTGTGCGATCGCCGTCTGGTTCGAGGACGAGGATCTCGCGACGCGCGCCATTCAGGGCCAGACCGGCCTGATCGCCCATCTCCGAGGCTACCGCGAGGATGGTCTCTGGTACGAGGGCGAGAACTACCATCTGTTCGCGCTACGCGGCATGATCGCCGGTACGACGTGGGCCGCGGAAGCAGGGGTCGACTTTTACGCCGAGCCGGAGCTGGCGGCGGGGCTGTCGCGCGCACTCTCCGCTCCTGCCATGACGGCGCTGCCCGATTTCACGTTCCCGGCGCGCAAGGACTCCCGCTTCGGCATCTCGCTCGCGCAGCCGATGTATCTCGACACGTGGGAAGTCGCCTTGGGGCGGCTGGTACGGGGGGACCCGGATCCGCATGCGTCGTCTGATCTGCCGGCCTGGCTCGGGTCCCTCTATGCAGCAGGTCCGGTCCGTGCAGAGGTGTTCGAGTCGTACCTGCACGATGCGCCGATGGATGAGATGCCTACAACGCATTCGCGCCGGCAGCTTTCGTGGTGGTCGTTGCTCGAGATGCTCCCCGAGCTGCCGCCATCGGA
>DASSIL010000068.1:0-5958 GCA_035691925.1 Gemmatimonadales bacterium | reverse complement strand
GCTCACCAACACGCTGCTGCGGGGCGAGTGGGGATTCAAGGGCTTCGTGGTGAGCGACTGGACATCGGTCGCCGAGCTCAAGGCACATGGCATCGCGGGCTCCCTGGCCGATGCCGGACGACTGGCGCTCGCTGCGGGCGTCGACATGGACATGGTGGCGGCGATCTACGTCGACAGCCTCCCCGCCCTCGTGCGCTCGGGAAAAATCCCGATGGCGCAGGTCGACGCCGCGGTGCGCCACATCCTGCGCGAGAAGTTCCGCCTCGGTCTGTTCGAGGATCCCTACCGCGCGATGCCTCCTGTCGAACCCGACAAGGCACTCGCCCGCCGCGCGGCACAAGAATCGATTGTCCTGCTCAAGAATGACGGCGGGCTGCTCCCGGTCGCCGCGACGGTGAAGACGATCGCCGTGATCGGTCCGCTCGCCGCCGATACCGTCAATCCGCTGGGGCCGTGGTCGGGAAAGAGCCGGCCCAGTGACGTCGTGTCGGTGCTCGCTGGAATCAAGGAACGGGCGGGATCCGGCGTCACCGTCCTCACGGCGCCGGGCACCGGCGTCACCGATGGGGACACCACCGGCATCGCCAGCGCCGTGGCGGCGGCACAGCAAGCCGACCTCACGATCCTCGTCGTCGGCGAAGCCGACACGATGAGCGGCGAAGCGTCGAGCCGGTCGCGACTCAACCTCCCCGGCGCCCAGGAGCAGCTCGAGCGCGCCATCGTCGCCACCGGGAAACCGGTGGTGCTCGTCATCATGAGCGGCAGACCGCTCGTCTTGTCGTGGTCGGCGGAGCACGTTCCCGCGATCGTCGAGACGTGGTTCCTCGGCGACGAAGCGGGCCACGCCATCGCCGACGTGCTGTTTGGGGACGTGAACCCGAGCGGCCGCCTTCCGGTGACGTTCCCCCGCAGCGTGGGCCAGATCCCGATCTATTACGCCGAGAAGAGCACCGGCCGACCGGCGGTCGAAGGACAGCACTTCACATCGAAGTACCTGGACATCCCGAACACGCCGCTCTTCCCGTTCGGGTTTGGGCTCAGCTACACGACATTTGCGTATCGCGACCTCAAGGTGGCCAAGGCACAGCTCCGCCCCACCGACACGCTTGTCGTCTCGGTGACCGTCGTGAATACGGGATCACGGGCGGGGACGGACGTGGCACAACTCTACGTGCACGACGACGTCGGGAGCGTGACGCGGCCGCTGCGCCAGCTCAAGGGATTCCAACGTGTCGAGCTCGCCGCCGGCGCCACGAAGACGGTTGAGTTCCGCGTTCCGGTGCAGCAGCTGGGGCTCTGGAATCCGGCGATGAAGTACGTGGTGGAGCCGGGGACATTCCATGTCTACGCCGGCTCGAGCTCGACCGCGGAGCTCGTCGCGGCCTTCGCAGTCGTGGGAGGTCGCTAGCGTGTTGTCCTTCATTGCGTGTCGCGTCGGGGACGAGCGGCTGTCGGCGAACAGAGGGTTGTCACGATTCGTGCTCGCGGGTGCTCTCGTGGTAATGGCCTGCAACTCGGACAGCACGCAGGCGGCGGGGCCTCCTGCCCAGGTATCGAAATCCGGCGGCGACGCCCAATCGTGGTACTACAACAACCCGCTCCCCGTCGCCTTCAGCGTGACCGTGATCGACGCGAACAGCCAGCGCGTGCCCGGCGTCCGCGTCGACTGGGCGATCGTCACGGGCAGCGGCGGCAGCCTGAGCCGTGCGATCGATTCGACCGATTCCCAAGGTGTCGCGACGACCGACTTGACCCTCGGCGGTGCCACGGTCTACATCGTGCAGGCCACAGTGGCGAGCCTGCCGCCCGCGACCTTTACGGCGAACGCGTCCGCGCCGCCCGTCCGCGACTCCGTCGCCGTCAAAGACAACGTCTTCCAGCCCGACAGCGTCATTCTCCAGGTGAACGACACCGTCTATTGGACGTGGGCAGGTTCAGCGGTCCACAATGTCACATTTGGACCAGGAATGGCCTCGAGTGACCAGAGTAGCGGCACGTACACCCGGCAGTTCACGGCGGTGGGGAAGTTCGCGTACACCTGTACGCTGCATGCGGGGATGAAAGGCGTGGTGGTCGTAGTCCATTGAGAGGCGACACGCTGAAGCGTGAGCCCCGCAAGACACTGTAAGAAGCACAGTGATGTTCGAGGCTCACCCTTCAGGGTGTCGCGACTCGGGGCTAGCCCGTATTCCTCATCCCCGCCGCAATCCCGTTCACCGTCACCAGCAGCGCATCCCGCAGCGTATCGAGATCACCGTTTCCACTGCGCAGCCGGCTCAGGATCTCCACCTGCACCAGATTGATCGGATCGACGTAGGGGTTGCGCACGTCGACCGAGCGGCGCAGCACGGGGTTGTGTTCCAGCAGCTCGCGGTGCCGCGTGACGGTGAGCAACGTCGCGATCGTCGATCGCAGCTCGTCGCGCAGTCGTTCTCCAATGGGCCGCAACGGATCCGGGACCAGCCGGCGGTCGTAACGCGCCGAGATCTCCGGTGACGCCTTGGCGAGCACCATCTCTACGAGGTCGAGGGTCGAGCTGAAGAACGGCCAGGCGTCGTACATCCGGCGCAGCTCCTCGAGCGACTCTGCCTCACCCCCTGGCCCCTTCTCCCTTCGGGAGAGGGGGAACGAAGTGGCCAATGCCTGCCCCACCCCAAGCCATGCAGGTAGCATGAGTCGTGTCTGCGTCCAGGCGAGCACCCAGGGGATCGCGCGCAACCCCTCGAGGCCCTGGGTCGTGGTGCGGCGTGCCGGACGCGAGCCGATCTTGAGCTTCTCGATCTCCGGTTGCGGCGTCGCGGCCCGGAAGTACGCGGGAAAGTCCGGAGTGTCGTGCACCAACTTCCCGTACGCCGTACGCGCGCTGTCGGCGAGCGCTTGCATCCGCTCGCGCCAACGTGGCTCAGGGTTCTGCGCCGGACGGAGCGTCGCCTCGAGCACGGCCGTCATGTAGCGCTCCAGCGTCCGCAGCGCGATGCCGGGAAGTCCGAATTTCGAGTCGATCGTCTCTCCCTGCTCTGTGACGCGGAGCGACCCGTTCACCGATCCCGGCGGCTGCGACTGGATCGCGAGATGCATCGGGCCACCGCCGCGGTCCACCGTCCCGCCACGGCCGTGGAACAGCGTCACGCTCACGCCGCGCGCCCGGCACGCGGCCACGACGTCTTCCTGCGCCTTGTACAGCTCCCACGCCGCCGAGAGCCGGCCGTCGCCCTTGGCGGAATCGGAATAGCCGACCATGACTTCCTGATGGCCGTGAATGCGGTCGCGGTAGCTCGTGATCGCGAGCAGGTCCGACACCGACGCCCCCGCCGATTGCAGATCGGGCACCCGTTCGAACAGCGGCACCACGCGGAGCGGCGGCGTGATCCCGGCGGCGAGCTGCAAGACCTCGACGGCCAGCACGTCGCTCGGCCTGCTCGCGAGCGAGATCACGTACGCGCCGAACGATCCAGGCGGTAGCGCGGCGGCCTGTTCGAACGTCCCAATGACGTCCACCGTGACGACGCGCCGAAAAATGTCGTGTTCGTCGTCATTATCAGGTGGCCACCGGCGCACCTCGGCGAACGCCGCAGCGAGGCTTCGGCCGCCCTCGTCGATCTGGCGCGTGAGGTACGCGACTCTCTGGGACTCGCCCCAGGCAGCGTACGAGCCGTGGCCCGACAACCGAGTGATCGCGTCGAGAGCCGTGGCGTGCCGGCCCGCCTCCTGGCGTAAATCGAGGCGCACCAAGGCAAGACCGAAAGACGCGACGCGCCGCAGGACGTCACTGAGGCGTCCATCGGCGATGATCTCCGCGTTCGTCTCACGCAGCGACCGATCACACAACCGCAACGGCTTGGCGAGATCCTCCGGATCGAGGTAGAGTCGCGCGTCGCTCTTCCAACCCTCGAGGGCCTGTCGCCCCTTGAGAACGTCATCGACCCAGTCGCGCGTGTACGCAAGCCGGTCGCGCACCTCCCGCAGCAGCGCGCGGTACGGCTCACGCTGCTGCCCCACCCGCCCGACGAGCTCCGCCGAGCCGTCGTGCATCGACAGCTCGGCCCGCAACGCCTGGATCTCCTTGTGGAAGAGGTCGGCGGCCATCCAGCGGGCGAGGAGCACCGACTCGGTGGTGACCGCGGGGGTGACGTTGGGGTTGCCGTCCCGGTCGCCGCCGATCCAGGAGCCGAAGCGGATCGGTGCGGCGTCGACGCCGAGGGGCTTCCCCGTCGCGGCGCGCAGCGCGCGGTCCAGGGCGCGCAGTGACTGCGGCACCGCATCCCAGAGCGTCTGCTCGACCACGACGAGGCCGCCTTTGACCTCGTCGATGGGGGTGAGCTGTCCCGAGCGGGCTTCGTCGGTCTTCCAGGCGGCGGTGATCTCGCCGCGCAAGGCGTCGAGCGCTTCGGCCCGCTCTGCCGGCGTGAGGTCGGGATGGTCCATGCGCTCGAGCAGCGACGCGATGTTGCGCGCCTTCTGCCGCATGGTCCGGCGCGTCACCTCGGTGGGGTGCGCCGTCAGCACCAGCTCGATCCGTAAACGCCGCACCTGATCGTGCAGCGCCTCGGGCGGCACGCCGGCGGCGAGCAATCGGGCGAAGCTGTCTTCGAACGATTGTTGCTGCGGCGCCGCGCCGGACTCACGCTGGTGGTCGCGCCGGCGCCGCAGGCGGTGGTGTTGCTCGGCGATGTTCGACAGCATCAGGAAGTGGGCGAACGCACGCGCCACCGTGAGCGCCTGCTCGAGCGGCAACTCACGCACCACCCGCTCCAACTCGTCGAAATCGGCGGCGTTGCCGGCGCGTCCACTCTTCGACAGCGCACGGACGCGTTCGACGGTCTCGTAGAGCTGCGCCCCTTCCTGCTGGCGCAGCGTTTCGCCGAGCAGGTTCCCGAGGAGGCGGACGTCGTCGCGGAGCGGAGTGAGGCTGTCGGGACTATTCTCGGGCATTCGTTAGGGGCGACACGCTAAAGCGTGAGCTCCAAAGACACTGTGCTCCTGCACAGTGATGTTTGAGGCGCACCCTTCAGGGTGTCGCCGCTTGGGACACACCCTTTAGCGTGTCGCCCCTTCGAGGCGTCGGGGGGGCTTGGGTGCCGGCTGCGGCACCATGATCGGCGGCGGTAGCGGTATCCGCATGATCCCCGAGGCCTGCGCCACGAGCGCCAGCGCCACCCCATTGGTCCACCCGAAGCCATCCTGATTGGGATACTCGCCGCCCCCTGCCCGCCGGCTCAGGTCCACGACGTCGTACTTCTCCGTCATCCGACCGGTCGCCTGATAGGTACGGCGATTCAGCGCCAGCCAGCGCGTGGATGCCGAGTCCGCGACAGCGGCACTCCCATAACGACGCACCGCCTGGATCGTGAGCCACTCGAGCGGCGGCCACCCGTTCGGGGCATCCCACTGCTGGCCTGACGGAATCAGCGTCGTGACGAACCCGCCCGGTTTCAGGAAGTCCCGGCCCAGCCGTTCCGCGACCGCGCGCCCCTGCTCCGGGGTCGCCAGCCCGAAGTAGAGCGGTGCCGCCGCGGCGAGCGTGGGACGGTCGGTCACGCGCTCACCGGTCTTCCACCGGACGTCGTAGAAGAACCCGGACGCCGAATCGTACGCGATGGCGAGCAGCTTCTGACGCCGTGCCTCGGCGATAGCCGTGAAGCGGGCAGCGACCTCCACGTCCCCCGCCTGGCGGCGCAACCGCCGCAGCGCGGCGATCGTGCGCTCAGCGTGATACAGCAGGCTGTTGAGATCGACGGGAACGAGGTCCGTGGTCTCGATCGTCAGCAGGTCCTTCGGATCGCGCAGCCAGCGGCTCGAGAAGTCCCAGCCGCTCTCGGCGGTGGCTTTGAGGTTGCGGTACAGCGCGTCACGCTGCGCCGCCGGCACTTTCTGAGCCAGCTCGTAGTCCTCGCGATACGCCTCGGGCCGCGGCTCGGGCACATCGTCCCAATAGCGATTGAGGACCTGGCCGTCGGC
>DASSIL010000067.1:0-2100 GCA_035691925.1 Gemmatimonadales bacterium | reverse complement strand
CGCCGCCGCGAACAGCAAGAGCGTGGTGTTTCTCATGGTCAGTGCCTCGGCTCAGAAGGTGACGTTGACGCGGCCGATGAAGTACCGCACCGGCGGCTGCGTCAGGAAGTCGGCGGTGCTGAACTGCCCGACATCCAGTCCGTTGATGACTTCGGGATCGACGCCGGTGTACTTGGTCCACGTGTGCAGATTGCGGCCCGTGACCGTGAAGCTCAGCGTCGACGCCCCGATCTTCCGCGCCCACGTCTCGGGCGCCGAGTACGTCAGCGACACTTCGCGCAGCTTCACGAAGCTCGCGTCCTCGAAGTACGGTGTCTCGATGCCGAAGTTCCGGGTCGCTACCGACGCGGCCTGCTCGGCGAGCGGGGCCTTGGGGTCGCGGTTGCCGCGGCAGATGCCGAACAGGCAGCGGAACTCCTCGGTCGCGTTGTCGAGCTTGTTGCCGTAACGCGCGTCGAGCAGTCCGTACAGCCGGAAGTGCCGCAGGAACGTAAACTCGGACGTAAGCGTGCCGCCGTGATCCGGCTCGACCGACCCCTGGAAGGTCTGGTTCGCCGCCACGGTGATCTCGCTGGCATCGATCAACCCGTCGTGGTTCTTGTCCTGGAACGTGTACGAGTAGTCCCAGTACCCGCCCAGGGGGTAGCCCTCTTCGTGCCGCTGCGAGGCGCCGCCCAGGCCGAAGATGATCGGCGTGATGCCCTGGCCGAGGTGGATGAGGCGGTTCTTGTTCCCCCAGGCGCTGGCCGTCACGCTCCAGCCGAAATTCGCGCTATTGATGACCTGCGCCGTGAGCAGCAGCTCGACACCCTTGTTGCTCACCTCACCCAGGTTCTCGAACCGCGTGTCGGTCACGCCCAACGACGGCGCGAGCTTCCGTGCGATCAGGGCGTCCTTCGAGTTCTTGTCGTAGTAGGTGAACTCGAAGTGGAGCCGCGACTGCGCCAGGTCGGCGTCGAAGCCGGTTTCGATTTCCTGCGTCCGTTCGGGCCGCAGATTGGTGTTACCCAACCCGCCGATCGTAACGCCCGGCTGCGACCCGCCGTTGGTGGTAACGGCGACGGGCGAGAAGAACTGCAACGCGTCGGTCTCGCCCGGCTGCCGTCCGGACCGCCCCCAGGCGGCGCGCAGCCGCAGGGTGTTGAGCCAGGACGGATGCGCGAAGAACGGCTCGTCCGAGAGCACCCACGACGCGGACAGCTTCGGGTAGGTGATGCCGCTGAAGTTCACGCCGAACGCCGAGTTCTTGTCGCGCCGGATGGCGGCCGTCAAGAAGAAGCGATCATGGAAGTTGACCTGTTCCTGGCCGTAGAAGCCCAGCGTGACGAATTCGTTCGTGAACTCCCCGACGGTGGGGACCACCACGCCGGCGAGCGAGTTCGTCCCACCCACCAGCTTGCGGCCGGAGGCGTCGACTTCGTTGTCGACGTCCTTCACGTACTGCACCCCGGCTGTGGTATTGGCGTTGATGGTCTCGGTCAGCCGATAGCTGGCCGTGGTCGAGAAATTCGCGGTGTAACTGAACACCTGGATCCGGTCGGCGACATGGTTGCCGTCGAGGCGGTCCTGGTCGAGCGGGATCACCGCGGGCGGCGTGGTCTCGTTGTCGGACTGGTTGGTGACGTCCGTGCCGGCGGTCCCGCGGAACGTAAGAAAGCTCGCGGGACGGAAATTCCAATTCAGGCTGCCCGTGAAGCGCTCGATGCTCTGGCCAGTGAAGATCTTGTTCGCCTCCTGCGGCGTCAGGAACCCGTACCCGTGGCAGTCGTGACCCTGGGCGCAGAAGTTCCGGGACGTGTCGGACGTGCCGAGCAGGCCGCTGGACACGATCCCCTGGTCGTTATTGTCGTTCTGCGGGAGGGTCAGATCGCTCGACACGTATCCCGTGGAGACCGAGATATCCATCAGCCGGCTGATCTGATTGTGCACGTTGGCCCGCAGGCTGACGCGGCGCAGGTCGTTCGACTCGAATACCCCTTTTTCACGCTCGAACGTCCCCGACGTGTAGAACGTGGTCTGCTCGCTCCCGCCCGAAGCCGAGACGCCGTATTGCTGCCGCACCCCGGTACGGAACGGGCTGAACTGCTCGATGGGATTCAG
>DASSIL010000066.1:0-41187 GCA_035691925.1 Gemmatimonadales bacterium | reverse complement strand
TCCAGGCGGAAGACGAGCGGGCGGGATACCGGGGGATCATCGCGATCCACAACACCCGGCTGGGCCCGGCCTGCGGCGGGACGCGGTTGTGGCGCTACGACTCCGACGCCGCCGCGCTCGCCGATGCGTTACGGCTGTCGCGCGCGATGTCCTACAAGGCCGCTGCTGCGGGACTCCCCATGGGCGGCGGCAAATCGGTGATCATCGCCGATCACGGACGCACCTCGCGTGAGGATCTCTTCCTCGCGCACGGGCGGTTCGTGGAGCAGCTGGGCGGGCGCTACATCACCGCCGAAGACGTCGGCACGTCATTCGAGGACATGGCGATCGTAAAGCGCGAGACGCGCCACGTCGCCGGGCTGCGCGACCCGTCTCCGTTCACCGCCCGCGGTGTGTTGCGCGCCCTTCAGGCAGCCGCGCGGCGGCGCTGGGGCACGGACGACCTGCGCGATCGAACCTTCACGCTTCAGGGGTGCGGCAACGTCGGCGCGGCACTCGCTCGCATGCTGCAGGACGCCGGCGTGCGGCTCCTCCTGGCCGACCTCGATGAAGGCCGAGCCCGGCGCGTCGCTCGTGCAGCAGTCGATCGCATCGTGGCGTCCGACGACATCATCAGCGTGCCGGCCGACGGCTTCGTTCCCTGCGCGCTGGGTGGCGTGCTCGATCGCGACACGATCCCGAAGCTCCGGTGCGAAATCGTGGTCGGCGCCGCGAACAACCAGCTCGCCGAGCCAGCCGACGCCGACCGGCTCGCCGAGCGCGGGATCCTGTACGGTCCCGATTACATCGCCAATGCCGGCGGCGTCATCGACGGCGCGCGCCACCTCTTCAATTGGACGGATGAGCGGACGCGCACGACGATCGACGCGATCTACGACACGATGCTCGGCGTCTTCGCGAGCGCGGAGCGGTTGGGGGTCACCCCCGCCGCCGCCGCCGACCGCCTGGCAGAATCCCGGCTCGGAGGCGGCGCATGACGGGGCGGCAGTTGCTGCGCCGCTGCGCCGGAGCGCTGGGTGTCGCCGCCCTGCTCGTCATCGGCTGGATCGCGCTCCCCCTCCCTGCCGCGCTCGCCAACCCCGGTCCCGTTCCGCGCGTCGTGCTGCTCGACCGGCACGGCCTGCCGCTGCGCGCCACCCGCGCGGCCCTGGGGCGCGGCGGCTGGACCAGCCTGGGTGACCTCGACCCCAAGCTGCTGCAGGCGTTTCTTGCAGTGGAAGATCATCGCTTCTACGAGCATCACGGCGTCGACCTGCGCGCGCTCGGCCGCGCGGCGCTGCAGGACGTGCGCGCGCGGGGACTCGTCGCCGGCGGCTCGACGATCACGATGCAGCTCGCCCGTCTGCTGCGCGGCACGCCGCGCTCGGTCCCCGGGAAGATCAGTCAGATCTTCTGGAGCTGGCGCCTCGATCTGCACCTCGACAAACAAACGATTCTCGAGCAGTACCTGAACCGCGTGCCGCTGGGTCAGGGAACGGCGGGCGTCACTGCCGCGGCAGATCTGTATTTCGACGCAGACCCCCGCAGCCTGAGCCTCGCCCAGGCTGCGCTCCTTGCCGCGCTCGCGCACGCCCCGGCGCGCGACAACCCGCTCGTCTCGATCGAGCGTGCCCGCGCGCGCCGCCGCATCGCGCTCGCCCGCATGGCGGCGCTCGGCTTCGCGCGGGCCGAGGACGTGCAGCGCGCCAACCGCGAACCGGTGCTGGTGCACGACGCCGCGGCGCCGTTCCTGGCGCCGCACTTCACCACCCACGTGCTCGAGGAAGCCGGAGGGGAGAGCGCGGTGCCGAGCGGTGAGTGGCGCACGACGCTCGACCTCGGCCTGCAGATGGCGCTCGAGGCGGAGGTCCGCCACACCGTCGAGACGTTACGGGACAAGGGCGTCGCAGAGGCGGCGCTCGTGGTGCTCGACAACACCGACGGCGACGTGCTCGCCTGGGTCGGATCGCCCGACTTCTTCGCCGATACCGCAGGCCAGGTGGACATGGTGGTCTCGCCGCGCCAGCCGGGATCGGCGCTGAAGCCGTTCCTCTACGGTCTCGCGTTCGACCGCGGGTACACTCCGGCCTCCGTGCTGCCCGACATCCCGCATACCTACGAGACGACGTTCGGGCCCTACCGGCCGCGCAACTACGACCGCGCGTTTCACGGCCCGGTGCGTGCGCGCGACGCGCTGGGCAGCTCGTACAACGTCCCCGCCGTCGAGCTGGCGCAGCGCATCGGTGTCGCGAGCCTGCTCGCCACGCTGCACACCGCCGGCTTCGCGACGCTCGATCATTCGGCGGAGTACTACGGACTGGGACTCGCCCTGGGCAATGGGGACGTCACGCTGCTCGAGCTGGCCAACGGCTACCGCGCGCTGGCGCACGGCGGCGTGTGGCGGCCAGTCCGCTGGAACATGGGCGCCGCGACGCCACTCGAAGAGCGTCGCATCATGTCGCGACAGGCGGCGGCCCTGGTGCTCGACATCTTGAGCGATCCCGTGGCGCGCATGCCGAGCTTCGGCAGCGAGACGCCGCTCGACTTCCCCTTTCGGGCGGCGGCGAAGACGGGAACGAGCCGGCATTTCACCGACAACTGGGCCGTCGCCACGACCGGTCGGTTCACCGTGGCGGTGTGGGTCGGCAACTTCAACGGTACGCCGATGCAGGGCGTGGGCGGCATCACGGGCGCCGGGCCGCTGCTGCACCGCGCGGCGCTGCTGGTGGCGCAGCGCGTGCCGCCCGGCGCCTTCGAAACACCAGGCCAGGTCGGCGCAGTCGCGGTGCGCATCTGCCGGTTGTCGGGAATGCGGGCGGGACCGGAGTGTCCGCCGGCCGACGAATGGTTCGTCCCCGGCACCGAGCCCACCGCCGTGTGTGACTGGCACCGCGGTGGTCGGGTGGTGTTGCCGGTGGAATACGCGGACTGGGCGTCGCAAACACCGGGGGCTGGTTCTGTGGTTGCCCCGGGCCATGGGCTCGGGGTCAACACGACCGTGGCAAAGAGCGGCTTCTACATTACGAGCCCCCAGAACGGCGACCGCTATTCCGTCCCGGTAGGGACCGATCCGCGTTACGCGACGATTGCGTTGCGAACCGTGGGCGGCGCGGCTGTGCGCTGGTACGTGGACGGCCATGCGTGGCGCGGCGATCGCTGGCCGATCGCGCATGGGCGCCATACTATCCGCGCCGTCGATGCCCACGGCGATGCCGACCAGGTGTCGGTCCTCGTCGAGTAGGCCGTCACAACCCTTTCGCTCGAGGTGTCGTTCGCATGAGTGTCGTGCCGCTGCTCCTCGCCGCCGTCCTGCAACAACCCGCGCAACCTCCTCAGAGCGCCGCGCGCATTCCGGTGGGCGTGGGCGACACGTCGCCGTTCCGGCGGCTGGTCCTGCCGGCGCCGAACGAGATTCGCACCGGCGCGGGGACGCCCGGTCCGCGCTACTGGCAGCAGCGGGTCGACTACACGATCCGCGCGACGCTCGACACCGGCACGCACCGTGTGTCGGGCAGCGAGACGATCCGGTACACGAATCGTTCCCCCGACACGCTGCGCTATCTCTGGTTCCAGCTGGATCAGAACATCTACGAGGAAGGCAGCCGCGGCTCGTTCATCTTCCCCGAGGATACCCGCTGGGGAGCGCGCGGCTTCCCGGGCGGCTACCGCATCCGCGGGCTCTCTGCGCTGCGGGGCGGGACGGCGGGAAAGGCTCGCGCCGTGCCGCTCGTGTCGACGGTCAACGGAACGATGATGCGGGTCGATCTCGATCAGCCGCTCGCCACAGGCGCCGTCGTGACGTTGTCCCTCGATTTCACCTTCCAGGTCCCCGAGCACGGCTCCGACCGGATGGGGCGCGAGCGGTTCACCGAAGGGTGGCTGTACGAGATCGCCGAGTGGTATCCCCGGCTCGCGGTGTACGACGACGTGCGCGGCTGGAACACCGAGCAGTACATCGGGCAGGGAGAGTTCTACCTCGAGTACGGTGACATCGACTTCTCGGTGACGGTGCCGCGCAGTTTCATCGTGGCGGGAAGCGGCACGTTGCTCAATCCGCTGGACGTACTCACGCCGACCCAACGCACGCGCCTCGCGCGCGCCCGCACCGCCGGCTCGACGGTGGCGATCGTGGACCGGGACGAGGCCGGCAAACCGGAGACCCGGCCCGCCGGGTCCGCTCCGATGCTCACCTGGCATTTCAGCGCCAAGAACGTGCGGGACGTCGCCTGGGCCGCCGCCCCGAACTTCGTGTGGGACGCGAGCGGGTGGGATGGGATTTTGATGCAGTCGTATTATCCGCCGGAGGCGAACGCCGACTGGACCAACTCCACCGTCTACGTGCGCCACACGATCAAGCACTACTCCGAGAAGTGGTTCCACTACCCCTACCCCACCGCGATCAACATCGCGGGACCGGTTGGAGGAATGGAGTATCCGATGATCGTGTTTTGCGGGGACCGCTCCGGGGGCCGGGGATTGTACGGCGTCACGACGCACGAGCTGGGTCACCAGTGGTTCCCGATGCTCGTGGGGTCGAACGAGCGGCTGTACGCGTGGCAAGACGAAGGCTTCAATACGTTCATCAACATCTATTCGGTGCGGTCGTTCTATCATGACACGACCGGCGAGGGGTCGAGCGGCGTCGAGCAGTACGGCAACTTCATGGCGACCGGACGCGACGTTCCGCCGATTCTCCCCGCCGACCGCATCCCCGCCCGGGCGCTCGGCGCCGCCGGCTACGACAAGCCGGCAGTCGGGCTCTACATCCTGCGCCACGAGCTGCTCGCGGACACGACGCGATTCGACGTCGCGTTTCGCGAGTACATTCGGCGCTGGGCGTTCAAGCATCCCACCCCGTCCGATTTCTTCCGGACGATGGAGGACGGCCTGGGCGAGGACTTGTCGTGGTTCTGGCGCGGCTGGTTCTACCGCAATGACGTCGTGGATCAGGCGGTGGACTCGGTCACGAGCGCGACCGATTCGACCGGGGCCCGGTTCACCCGCATCTGGCTCTCGAGTCCGGGCCAGCTGCCGATGCCGGTGGACCTCACCCTCACGTTCAGCGACGGCTCGAAGGAGGCGGTGCGCCTCCCCGTCGAGGTATGGTCGCTCGGCAATCACTACGTCCACGACCGGCCGGCAACGAAGGACCTCGTCAAAGTCGAGATCGACACGGGCCGCCAGTTTCCGGATGTGCGACGGAGCAACAACGTCTGGACGAAGCCCTGAACAAGAGGCGTGAGAGGTAAGAGGTGAGAGGGACTTCCCCTTATGACCTCTCACCTCTTACTTGTCACCTCTCACGCCTATTTCTTCAGATAGGCGTCCAGCCAGTCGAGCACGACTCCCCACCAGATTCGCCGGTTGCGCGGCTTCAGCACCCAGTGCCCCTCGTCGGGGAAGTAGAGGAACTTCGCGGGGATTCCCATCTGTCGCGCCGCGGTGAACGCCTGATATCCCTCGGAGAGATCGACACGATAGTCGAGCTGTGAGTGCACGACGAGGATCGGCGTCTTCCAGTTCTTCACGAAGTTGACGGGCGACCACTTCTCCCATTGGTCGCGCGCCTGGTAGAGCGTCCCGCCGAACTCCCAGTCGGGGAACCACAGCTCTTCGGTCGAGCCACCCATGCTCACCGTATTGAAGACCCCGTCGTGGGCGATGAGGCACTTGAAGCGGTCGGTGTGCCCCTCGATCCAGTAGACCATGAAGCCGCCGTAGCTCGCCCCCGCCGCGCACATCCGCGTCGAGTCGACGAACGACATCCGCGTCACGACGTCGAGCCCCTTCATGATGTCTTCGTAGGGATCGTCGCCCCAGTGCTGCGACACGGCGTCGGTGAACGGCTGCCCGTATCCCGTCGAGCCGTGCCGGTTGACGACCGCCACAACGTAGCCGCGGCTCGCGAACATCTGGTAGTTCCAGCGGGCGTGCCACAGGTCCATCCACGACGTCTGCGGGCCGCCGTGCAGCAGATAGACGAGCGGGTACTTCCTGGCGGGATCGAACGCCGGGGGCTTCTGCAGCCAGCCGAATACCGAATCACCCTTCGCGCCCACGAACCCGAAGCTCTCCAGCGGCGGGAGATCGAGCGGCGCTACGCCCGCGTCGGTGTGATGGGTCAGCGCCGCGCGATTCATCCAGACCTCGGCGGGATGCGTGTCGGTCTGGTGCAGGTAGACGAACGTCTTGCCGTCCGCGGTGGCGTCGGGGTTGGAGTTCACGCCGCTGACGGGCACGGCGATGGAACGGTGGAAGGTTGGAATGTCGATCTTGTAGATATTTTCATGCCCTCGTTCTTCCACCACGGCGTAGACGCATTTGGAGTCTGGACACCATATGTACGAGCCCACCGACAACGCCCACCCGGCAGTCGCATCGGCGGGGACGCCTTCCAACTTTCCGTCCTTCCGACCGACCAACATGAGTTTCTGCCGATCCGCCTCAAACCCGGCGCGCGGCATCGAGAGAAACGAGAGCCACTTGCCGTCGGGGGAGTAGCGGGGGGTGTTCTCCGCCCCGGGCATCGCGGCCGTGACGTTGTGCATCCCGGAGCCGTCCGGGCCCATGAGGTAGATGTCGACGTTGGTATTGGTGGCAACCACGGTGTCCGCGTGCAGCGCGACCGCGATCTCCTTGCCGTCGGGCGCGATCGCGACGTCACCATCGCCAGAGGTCGCGATCGTGGGGACGTCGTGGTCCACCGGCGTCAGATCGGCCGCCATGCCGGTCGCGACGTCGACGTTGAACACATGCTGGCGGTGCCCGGCGCGGAAGTCGTCCCAGTGCCGCCAGAAGAGCTCCGTCCAGATGCGGGCATCGGTCGCGTAGTCGCCGTTGCGTTTGTCGATCTCCTGCTGCGCCGGCCATTTCACGTCGACCACGGCGAGGAGGCCCTTACCGTCCGGCTTCCAGTAGATCTCCCCGACGCCGTCGTCGATGCTCGAGATCTTGCGCGCCTCGCCGCCCGCGGTCGACAGCGACCAGATCTGCGGACCGCCCTGGCGGCTCGAGATGAAGGCGATCGTCTTGCCGTCGGGGGACCAGCGCGGCGAGCGGTCGGAGCCGGGCCCTTGCGTGATCTGGCGCGTCTGTCCGGTCGCGACGTCGGCGAGCCAGAGCCGCGCCACGCCCCTATTGTCCTTGAGCGACGGCGTCGTCACCGTGTAGACGACCCATTTTCCGTCCGGCGACAGCTGCGGATCGGAGACGACGGGGAGCGAGATGTAGTCGTCGAAGGTGATGGCGCGTTTCTGCGCGGTGAGGGGGCGAGCGAAGCAGATCGAGAGCAGCGCCAGGGCGAGGACAGGCGAGGGTCGCATGGGTCAGTAGTCCGGGTGAGTGATGATGGCTTTGACGAGGTCGTCGAAGATCTGCGAATCGGGGGTCACGACGCCCGCGTCGTTGGTGTGGACGTTCCAGGCGGCCAGCTCCTGCAACGCGGTGGCTTCCTCGTAGGTGAGGCGCAGCACGAATCCATCGCCGGCGGGCCTGGCGGCGTCGAGCACGCGCTTCAGCACGTCGGGAAGATGCTTGGCTGCCCGCACGGCGTCGCACTGCGCGCGCGTGATGGTCAGATCCATGGGCTCCCTTGCGGGGGGTCGGGTGGAGCCAAATCTTCAGTGAACAACTCGCAAAAGCTAGATGAGGACGAGGGGTTATGCCGCGTACCGAGTTCATTGCAACCGGTTTCTTCGTACCGCCGCGCGTGGTCACCAATGATGACCTGGCCAAGCTGATGGACACGTCGGACGAGTGGATCACGCAGCGCACCGGCATCCGTGAGCGGCGCTGGGTGGAGCCCGGCACCACCTGCTCTTCTCTTGCGGCCGAAGCGACCCGCATGGCGCTGGCGCAGGCAGGCCTCCAGGCGAGCGACCTGGACTGCATCATCTTCGCGACCGCGACCCCCGACCACTTCTTTCCGGGCAACGGTGTCTTCCTGCAGCGGCTGCTCGGCGTCACCGATATCCCCGCGTTGGACGTGCGCGATCAATGCAGCGGTTTTCTCTATGGGCTGTCGGTGGCGGATGCCTGGGTGCGCTGCGGCCAGTACCGGCGCGTGCTGCTCGTGGGCGCCGAAATCCAGTCGCCGGGGCTCGATCCAACGACGGAAGGACGCGACACGGCGGTGATCTTCGGCGACGGCGCCGGTGTGGCGATCCTGGGGCCCACCGACGATCCGAAGCGCGGTGTCCTGTCGACGCATCTCTACAGCGACGGACGCCAGGCGGAAAAGCTCTGGATGGACGGTCCCGGCCTGTCGCACGTTCCCTGGATCAGCGCCGAGATGATCGCGGATGGGAAAGCCCGGGTCAAAATGGAAGGGCGCGAGGTGTTCAAGCACGCCACGACGAAGATGCCGGAATCGGTGAGACTCGCGCTCCGGACGAACGGCTGCACCACGGACGACGTGAAACTGTTGATCGCCCATCAGGCGAATCTCAGGATCTCCGAGATGGTGCAGCGGCAGCTCGAGCTGCGCGACGACCAGATCTTCAACAACATCCAGAAGTACGGCAATACGACGGCGGCATCGATTCCCATCGCGCTGCACGAGGCGGTCTGCGATGGCCGGCTCGCTCGCGGGGAGTTGTTGATCCTGACGGCGTTTGGATCGGGCTTTACATGGGGAAGTGCGGCCGTGCGCTGGTAACTACGCGATCAGCTATCAGCTGTCAGCTGTCAGCTACTGCTGCTTCAGCTCCGTGAGCAAGCGGGCCGCAGCACTAGCACCGGGTGTGCCCGGATAGCGATCGCGAAACCGCGCCAGCTCCACGAGCAACCGCTCGCGATTCCCCTGCTTGCGATAGAGATCGATCAATCCATTCGCCGCTCGCATCTCCTCACCCCGAGTCGGCTGCTTCCCTCGGACCTCGAGATACAGCCGCTCCGCACCCGGCACATCGTTGAGGTGCTTTTCGAGGAGATCGGCGAGCCGCAGGCGGGCCTCATTGTCGTCCGGTTCCGCCGTGAGGTAATCGCGGAAATAATCCGCCGCTTCCTGATATTGTCCCCGGACGATCATGACGTCCTGCCGTGGGTAGCTCTTCGGCGGCGGAATGTCGCCCACCGCGTACAGCCCGTGGACGAGGCTCGTGGACGCGCGATTCGTAACGACGTGAATGCCGAGGATGCCAAGCCCGATCAACGGGAGATCGAGCACGATCAGGACGGCGAGCAGCCATCCGGGAATCGTGCCTGCAGCGAAGAGCCGAGCCCATGCCCCGCCGAGCATGATGAAAACGGCGGGACCGAACCAGACCGCGATCTTGAGGAGCTGCGCACGCTCGACGGCGTCGATGTCCTTGAGCGCCACAGGCCGACATTGCGCCGGAAACCAACCCCCCGCAAGTTGCGTAGGAGGTTCTATGATCGGATTCGTACTCGGTGCCGCCATCTACGCCGCTTCGTTCGCCGGTGGATTCATTCCCACCAAGCGGTTCGTCCGCAACAAGCTGCGTTACGTCGACGCGGCGCAGAAGCCGGGCGCTGCGGTGGTGGCGGGGGTCGTCGGAGCGGCCGCGGGCATCGCGGTCGCCGCACTCCCCATCATCACCGTGCCGATGGGCGTGTTGTTCGGGATCGGGGTGGGCACCGGGTGGGCGGGTGGGCAGAATTCCGGGACTCCCCCTAACGCATAAAGTGCGGTGTTCTTGCACGCTGCAGAATGAAGCAGCGGTTGGACGACGGTAACACGGCAGGGTGTCGGTGCCGCTCGTTCCGTTAATCGCCTACAACGTCGCGACATACCCTCTCATGATGCCGTTACGTCACATCATGGCATGCTTCTCGCCAGTATGCGACCGGTTCCCACGCCGGGCAGTCTGTCGTCTTCACTGTTCTCCCACTCGGGGGTCGTCATGCATCGCGTCGCCGTCGCCGCCACCGTCGCACTGGCCGTCGTCGCAGGATCTGCGTCCGCACAATCGGACAACCGCTGGCGCACTCAGGTCGAGAGCCAGCTCAAGAACGCCGCCCAGACCTTGAGCGACAAAGGCTATGAGCAGACGCACGAGACCCAGATCGGCAGCCTGCACGACGACGACAACGATTCGTTCACGCTCACCCTGCACGCGGGAACCGCGTATGCGCTGGTGGGCGTCTGCGACAACGACTGCAAAGACATCGATCTCGTGCTGTACGACGCCGACGGCGATCAGGTGGACTCCGACATCCAGAATGACGACGTACCGATCGTGCAAGTCACGCCGAAGGAGACGGAGCGCTATCGCGTCAAGGTGATCATGGCGAACTGCCAGACGAACCCGTGCTGGTACGGGGTCGGCGTGTACGGGAGGTAGAGAAAACGGGAGTGGGGAGTGGGGAGTAGTACGCGACGGTGCGACCCGAATCCCGGTCCGCCACCTTCACGAACCACTCCCCACTCCCGACTCCCCCAGGTTCACTCTCACATTCCTCGGATTGAATTCCACAATTTCCGGTTGGGCAACACCCGCGCGGACGTAGGGATCCTCCGCGAGGACGCGCTCCAGCGTCGGCCGGTCTGCCGCCGCCGCGATGAGGACGCCACCGGTCGGCGGGTCGCGGCGCGCCCAGGCCAGCATCGTTCCCCCCGCGGCGGCACGCTCGAGGTGTCCGTAATGGTCGGCGCGGACCGCGTCCACCTCCGCGAGCGGCTTCGTGTAGTGCATCAGGACGACGAACAGCATCGCTTCCTCATATCCGGGACAGGTACGCACCGGCAACGGCGGGTAGCGGACGAAGCGCGCGTCCGATTCGGCCCGCGCGCAGCGGAAGAACACGGAACCGCGCCGGTTCGCGATCGCGCGCTTCCAGCGACACACGAAGCAGAGCCCGACATCCTGGTGTTCCACGACTCAACATAACGCTACTATCTTCAGGGCCGTGACCGGCGATTGCGGCCGCGGACTCCCGCGAGGTTCGTGACTTGATCGTGATGATCGGGGCGCTGGCGTTACAGCAGGTCGCCGGTCCCGCGCCCTGCCCGATGCGCATCGCCGGCCTCGCCGACAGCGCCTGGCACGCCTACCGCAGTGAACGGATTCCGGTCGCGGCGGCGCGGTTCGCCGCCGCCGATTCCCTCTGCCCCGGCCTCCCCGACATCCAGATCGGGCTCGGCTTCGTCGCGCTGCGCCAGAGCGATCTCGCGGCGGCGCAGCGGCGCTTCGGCGCGGCCCTGAAGGCGGATTCGCTGAATGCCGACGGCTGGTACGGCATCGGCCTGGTGCGGGAGCGCCAGGGGCAGCGCGATCCGGCGGTCGCCGCGTACCGCCGCGCCTTGCGCCTCGCGCCCGGATACGCCGACGCCCGGCAACGGCTCGATGCCATGGGGGACCTGGGCGAAGCGCTGCCGCCCGTACGAAAGCCGCCGGCCGCGCAAGTCCCGGCGCGTACGCACGGTGAGCGCTTCGAGATCCGGCAGGCCGGTGTCTGGCAGCCCTTCTACGTGAAGGGGATCAACCTCGGTGCCGCCCGCCCCGGAAAGTTCGCCGCCGAGTTTCCCACCGATGACTCGACCTACACCGCCTGGCTGGCCCTCATGGCGGGAGCGCATGCCAACGTCGTACGGCTCTATACGATCCTGCCGCCCGCGTTCTATCGCGCGTTGAAACGGTGGAACGACGCGCATCCCACCCAGGCGCTGTGGCTGGTGCACGGCGTGTGGGCGGAGGTCCCGCCCGACGACGATTACGACGACGCAGCCTGGAAGACCGAATTTCACGACGAGATGCACCGCGTGGTCGACCTGCTCCATGGGCACGCGATCATTCCCGCGCGTCGGGGGCATGCGAGCGGGCGCTACAGCGTCGACGTGTCGGACCACGTCCTGGCGTTCATCATCGGCCGGGAGTGGGAGCCGTTCACGATCCACCACTACAACGAACGCCGGGCGGGACGGTCGAGCTTTAGCGGGACATTCCTGGCGGTGGACTCCGGCACGCCTGCCGACGTGTGGATGGCGGAGCAGTGCGACTATGTGCTGACGTATGAGTGGGACACCTATCACGCCCAGCGCCCGATCGCGTATACCAACTGGCCGACGCTCGATCCGCTGCATCACCCCACCGAGCCGACGCTGGAAGAGGAAGCGGCACAGCGTGACCGCCTGGGCCTGCCGCCGCTCAAGGGCATCCACGAGTACGACAACGACGACCAGTCGCTCGACGCGATGCTGGTGCGCACCACCGCCGCCGACGTCGCGGGCTACTTCGCGTCCTACCATGCCTACCCGTACTATCCCGACTTCATGGTCAACGACTCGACCTACGGACTGGCGCACGATTCGAGCGGCGTGTCGCACTACCTCGGGTATCTGCAAGACCTGAAGCGCCACCACGCCGGCCGCCCCCTGCTCATCGCCGAGTACGGCGTGCCGTCCTCGCGGGGCCTCGCCCACCTGCAGCCCGAGGGGATGCACCACGGCGGTCACGACGAGCGGGCGATGGCGGACATCGACGTCCGCCTGACGCGGGAGATCCGCGATGCGGGGCTGGCCGGCGGTATCCTGTTCGCCTGGATCGACGAGTGGTTCAAGCACAATTGGGCGGTGATCGACCTCGAGGTCCCGACCGACCGCACGCGGCTGTGGCACAACGCGATGGATGCCGAGCAGAACTACGGCCTGTTGGGACAATACGCGGGGGCGGCCGGGCGCCCCGAGCCGGGCGGCGATCCAGCTCGCTGGCGCGCGCTCCAGACCCTCGAGGGGAGCGATTCGCTCGAGCTGCGCGCCGGGTCGGACGAGGCCTACCTCTATCTGGCGCTCGAGGCACGGAACCCCTACGGCGCCGACGCCGTCCGCTACCTCGTCGGGCTCGACACCTATCGTGCCGATCGCGGGGAGTTTCGCCTTCCGGGCGTTCCGGGCATCGGCGTCGGCGTCGAGTTCTATCTCGACCTGGGCGACTCGACCAACGGCCAGCTGTTCGTGACACGCAGCTACAACCCCTACATCCAGCCCCGTGCCGGGATGGGCCCCACCGGCCTCGATCCGTTCTACAACCTGCTGTGTACCGTTCAGTCGCGCAGCGACGGCGCGCAGTTCGATTCCATGTTCGTCACGACGAATCGCTTCCGTCTCACGCGCGCGGGAACCCCGATTCCAGCGACCGGCGTCAATCGCGGCCGGTTGCGGTACGGGCGCAGTGCCCAGTCCTCGCTGGTTGACTGGTTCATCGAGCGCTCCGCCCTGGGGAGCCTGGTGGAGGTGCGGCTGCCGTGGGGACTGCTCAATGTGACGGACCCCTCCACCCGCACCGTGCTGTTGACGATTGGCGGACGCGACGACATTACCGTAGGCCAGACGGACGGATTTCGCTTTGTCGTGGCCGCGCTCGGCCGCCGGGACAACCACGTCGCCGCATTCGTTCCCGCCTCGACCGCCTACGTCTGGCCGACCTGGGAGGACCCGCAGTGGCACGAGCAGCTGAAGCCCGCCTACTATGCGATGCGCGACCTGTGGGGATCGTGGTGAGCCGCGTCCTCCATTGCGCAGCGCTCGTCGGCTTGGCGCTGCTCCTGCCGCGACTGGCGGCGGCGCAGTTGCCGGAGGCGGAGGATGCCTTCGATCGCGGCGACTTCCGCGCCGCCCGGGTACTGTACGATTCGGCGCTGGCGCTCGATTCCCTCAATGCTCGCGCCCTGTTCCGCCTCGCCACCCTCGACAGCTGGGACGGCAAGTTGCGGCGCTCGCTGGCGCGGTTCGCGATCCTGCGCCGCCTCGAGCGGAACGACCCGGATGAAATGGTGGCGCACGCCCGCGTGCTGTCGTGGAGCGGCCAGCTCAAATGGGCGGCCGCGCTCTACGATTCCGTCCTGACGATCGATTCCACCCGGACCGATGCCATCGCCGGCCGGATCCGCATGATCGCCTGGGGTGGTGACCTGAACCGCGCGGAGCGCCTGTGGCGTGAGGCGCTCGCGCGCCATCCCGATGATCCGGAGATCCTCGTGGGACTCGGCCAGACGCTCGAGTGGCAGGGAGAGCCGGACCTTGCGGAGCTGTATGTCGCGCGCGCCCGGCAACTCGCGCCCAGCGACCGCGAGGCGAACGACCTGCTCTCGCAGGTGCGGGCCGAGCGCCGGCCGCTGCTGCGGATCACGAGCGATGCCGCGAACGACATCGAGCACAACAGTTTCGTCGAGTTCGGCGGCAGCGTCACCGCGCTGGTGCGGCCGTCGCTGCAGGCCGCGCTGCGAACGATGTGGCGGGCCAACAGTGATCCGGGGGCGACGTCCCACGCGAGCGGCGCCGACGCCTGGCTGGTGCGGTCGTTCCTGCCGCGCGTCACCCTGCGCGCGGGGGGCGGCGTGCGCGTGTTGACCCCGGACGCCGGCGCCACCCGATCCCTCGCCACGGTGCAGCTCGGTGCCGCCCTCCACCCGAAGAACTTTCTCTCCATTGCCGCCGCCTACGCACACTACCCCTTCGACGAGACGCGCCTGCTGGTAGACTCGGGTTTCGTGTGGAACGAGGTCGGCGTCGACATCGACGCCTCACCCACGCCGAACTTCGACTTCTCCGGAGGATGGTACGAGGCGTGGCTTTCGGACGGGAACCACCGCCGCACCGTGAACGCCGCGGCCATGGTGGGCGTGGTTCACGGATTGCGCATCGGCGTGTATGGCCGATCCATGGCATACGACACGTTGAGCGCCTCGCGGAGCTACTTCTCGCCCACCCGATTCCTGCTCGGTGAGGGACGTGCGGTGTTCCTCTTGCGTTCGCCGGGATGGTGGATGCGCACAATCGCGGGCCTGGGCGCGCAACAGGTGGGCAAAGACGCACCGACCCAGCTGGAATGGCATGGCGACGCCGCAGTCGGACACAGCTGGCGGTCCGTAGACGAGGTGTCGTTGGTGGGGACGTACAGCAACAGCGCTCAGGCGACGACGGCCACGGCGATATCGACGAAGTACCGGTACTGGTCGGTGGGGCTGCGATACCAAATCGGGTTCTAGTGTTGCATGCGCCTCGCAACGGCCGCGGCGTCCCGCATGACTCGCAGGGCATTCAATCCGACGACCTTCTTTACGTCCTCCGGCTTCCATCCCCTTCGCAGCAGCTCAGCAATGAGATCCGGAAACTTCGACACGTTTTCCAGGCCGGTGGGCACGCTCGTAATCCCGTCGAAGTCCGATCCCAGCCCGACGTGATCGATGCCCGCCACGTCGCGCACGTGCTCGATGTGGTCGGCCACTTGCTGCAGCGTGGCGCGGGGAGCACTGCGGTCCCAGCGTTTGGCGGAATCGGCGAGCGCGGCGGAGTCCACCCCGGCAGCGTGGAGTGCTTTGGAGCGCTGCGCCATGCTGTCTTCGTACAGGCGGACGGTCTCCGAGACGAATCCCGGATTGAAGTTCACCATCACGATGCCGCCGTTGGCGCTGACGAGCTTGAGGATCGAATCGGGGACGTTGCGCACGTGATTGGAGATCGACCGCGCGGACGAGTGCGAGAACATCACCGGCGCCTTGGCAACGCGCAGCGCGTCCATCATCGTTCCGTCGGAGACGTGCGACAGATCGACCAGCATCCCGAGCCTGTTCATCTCGAGCACGACCTGCTCCCCGAACGGCGTCAATCCGCCGTGCTTTGCCGAATCGGTCGCCGCGTCGGCCCAGTCGATCGTTTCCCAGTGCGTCAACGTCATGTAGCGGGCGCCCACGTCGTAGAACATCCGCAGGGCGCCGAGCGAGCTTTCGATGGCGTGGCCGCCCTCGATCCCGATGAGACAGGAGATCTTGCCGGCCTTGAAGTTGCGCTCCACGTCGGCGGCGGTGTACGCCATCGCGAGATCCCGGGGGTAGCGCGCGCACAGCCGGTGCACCAGATCGATCTGCTCGAGGGCGTAGACCGCCGGATGCTCGCCTGAGTGGATCGTCGTCACCGGAACGTAGGCCGCCCAGAACTGCCCGCCGACGTGTCCCTCGCGCAGCTTCGGGATGTCGGTCATGAGACCGAGCTGCGTCGCGCCGAAGTCGACGGAATCGACGCCGCCCCGTCCGCGAATTGCGTCGGGGATGTCGTTGTGCCCGTCGATCAGCGGCACGGTCCGGAGGATCTGGATCGCCTGCGCGCGATAATCGGGAGCGGCGCCGGCCTGTGCGTAGGCGTGAACGACGACGGCCGAGGAGCAGGCGAGGAGCACGACGGTCGAGCGGAACAACACTGCGCGGTCCTGTGAGCGGTCGCACGGAAGCTCGCGCTGCATCGGGTGAATCGCAAGGTTAGCTTAGTCGTCATGCCCGATTCCAAGGTCGCGATTGCGTTCACCTTGAACAGCGAGCCGTGCCAGGTGTCGTTCGCGCCGCACAAGACGCTGCTCGAAGTGCTGCGCGAGGATCTGGGGCTCACCGGGACGAAGCACGGCTGCGAGCTGGGGGAGTGCGGCACCTGCACCGTGCTGCTCGACGATCAACCGGTGCTCTCGTGCCTCGTGCTCGGCCAGGCGTGCGGCGGGCGATCGGTCCGCACTATCGAAGGGATGGCCGGCCGGGCGTTGCACCCGCTGCAGACGGCATTCGCCGACCTCGGGGCCGCGCAATGCGGCTACTGCACTCCCGCCTTCCTGCTCGCCGCGCAGGCGCTGCTCGAGCACAATCCCACACCGTCCCGCGACGAGATCAAGCAGGCGCTTTCCGGCAACCTCTGCCGCTGCACGGGCTACATCAAGATCTACGAGGCGGTCGAGCTGGCGGCGGCATGGATACGGGGGGAGAAAGCCACCGCCCCGAGAGAGTCGTTGTATGGCAGGTAAGGCCCGCGGGCGAGCTGGCGGACGGGCGGACGGGCGGACGGGCGGTCACGACAAACCCGCGCCAAGTCGTTCGTCCGCCGGACCGCCTGACCGCCTGACCGCCGATTCGCCACTCCGCGTCGTCGGCCGAGCTCACCGCAAAGTCGACGCCGTCGCAAAAGTCACCGGCGCCACCAAGTTCGCCGACGACCTCGCCCTTCCCCGCATGCTCTACGCCAAGCTGCTGCGCAGCCCGCATCCGCACGCTCGCATCGTCTCGATCGACACCACGAAAGCGGCCGCCGCAGACGGGGTGAAGGCGGTGCTCGTTGGCAAGGATCTGCCGATCCCCTTCGGCATCCTCCCCGTGAGCCAGGACGAGCACACGCTCTGCGTCGACACGGTGCGGTTCATCGGCGACCCGGTCGCGGCCGTGGCCGCCACGACCGAGGAGACGGCAACCGCGGCGCTCGATCTCATCGACGTCACCTACGAGCCGCTGCGCCCGATCGGATCCCCCGAGGACGCGCTCACGTACCCGGAGCCGCGCATCCACGACTACGGCGACTCGGGCAACCTCCACAAGCTCATCAATCTCGAGTTCGGCGACGTCGAGGAAGGATTCGCCGAAGCGGCGGTGATCCGGGAGGACCTCTTCTTCTTCGAGGGCAACACCCACCTCCCGATGGAGCAGCACGCCGCGCTCGCGGAGTGGTCCGCCGACGGGAAGCTGACGCTGTGGAGCTCGACGCAAACGCCGCATTACGTGCACCGGGCGCTCGCCAAGGTGCTCGAGCTGCCGGCGGCGCGCATTCGCGTGATCGCGACCCCCAACGGCGGCGGCTTCGGGGGAAAGAGCGATCCGTTCAATCACGAGATCGCGGTCGCCAGGCTTGCGATGCTCACCGGCCGGCCGGTGAAGATCACGCTGACGCGCGAGGAAGTGTTCTACTGCCACCGCGGCCGTCATCCGACGCTCATGGCGGTGAAGACCGGGGTGACACGCGACGGGGCGATCACCGCGATGCACTTTCGCTCGCTCCTGGACGGTGGCGCGTACGGCTCCTACGGGGTGGCGAGCACGTATTACACGGGCGCGCTCCAGACCGTCACCTATCCGATCAAGCGCTACAAGTTCCAGGGCGCCCGCGCCTTCACGAACAAGCCGCCCTGCGGGCCGAAGCGCGGCCACGGTACGCCGCAGCCGCGCTTCGCGCTCGAGGTGCATCTCGACAAGATCGCCGAAGAGCTGGGCCTCGACCCCGCGGAGCTGCGTCTCAAGCATCTGCAGCCCGCCGATTCGCTGACGGCCAATTACCTGCGCGTCGGCTCGATGGGGCTCGGCGAATGCATTCGCAAGGTGACCGCGGGCTCCGGGTGGCGCGACAAGTTCAAGCGGCTGCCCCTCGGGCGTGGGGTCGGTCTCGCCTGCTCGTCGTATCTGTCGGGCGCGGGTCTCCCGATCTACTGGAATCACATGCCGCACTCCGGCGTGCAGCTGAAGTGCGACCGGTCGGGCGGCGTCACCGTGTTCTGCGGCTCGACCGACATCGGCCAGGGCTCGGACTCGATCCTCGCCTACATCACGGCCGAAGTCCTGGGGATCGATCCGTTCGACATCCGCATCGTCACCGCCGACACCGATCTCACCCCCGTCGACCTCGGCAGCTACTCGTCGCGCGTCACACTCATGAGCGGCAATGCCGCGCTCCAGGCGGCGGAGCGGGCGCGCGAGATCATTCTGCCGCACGCCGCGCGCGGTCTCGACGTCCCGATGACCCGCATCGTATTCGCCGCAGGACGAGTGTTCGACGTCGAGGATCCCGCGCGCGGGATGACCTTCGCGGAGGCGGTCCAGGCGGCCGAGAGTGCCGTGGGGACGGTGGGCACGGTCGGCTCCTACACGCCGCCCAAGAGCGCCGGGCGCTACCGCGGCGCGGGGGTTGGTCCCTCGCCGGCGTACTCCTATAGCGCCTGCGTAGCCGAAGTGGACGTCGATCCGGCGACGGGAATCGTGCGCGTCCCGAAGATCTGGATCGCCCACGACGTGGGGCGCTGCATCAACGCCGCAGCGACGATCGGGCAGGTCGAGGGCTCCGTCTACATGGGACTGGGCGAAGCGCTGATGGAGGAGATGACCTACCGCGAGAATCGCCAGGTGGTGCACAAGTTCCCGAGCCTGCTCGAGTACAAGAGCCCCACGACGCTCGAGATGTGCGACGTGGTCACCTACATCATCGAAGATCCCGATCCCAACGGCCCCTACGGCGCGAAGGAGGTCGGCCAGGGCCCGCTGTTGCCCGTCATGCCGGCGGTGGCGAACGCGGTGTACGACGCCGTCGGTGTACGGATCGACGAGGTTCCGATCACCCCTGAGAAAGTGCTGAAGGCGCTGCGCCACAAGCAGAAGGGCGACGCGCCGCGCTACGGACCCAACGCGTTCCCCGAGATCCCTTGGCCCGAGCCGACGCGCGTGCCGCCCCCGTGGGAGGGTGGCGACGGCAAGGCGCGCGATCAGGCGGCGACGCTGGCGGGTGGAGTGCGAGAGGAGCGGCAACACTGATCGCCCGGCGGCTTGGCGCCTGGTGTGTTGCCCTCGCGCTCGCGGCTCCGCTCGCGGCGCAGCGCTCGGATTCCGTCCCTGCGGAGCGAGTCGCGGCGCGCCAGTGGTTCGCGAACGCCAAGTTCGGGCTGTTCATCCACTGGGGGGTCTACAGCCAGCTCGGCGCCGGCGAGTGGGTGATGCACAACCGCCAGATCACCGTCCCCGCCTACGAAGCGCTCGCCGCCACGTTCAATCCCACGAGGTTCGACGCCACGGCATGGGTGGCGATGGCCCGCCGCGCCGGCGTCCGCTACATCACGATCACTTCGCGCCATCACGACGGCTTCTCGATGTTCCGCACGACGGCGACACCGTACAACATCGTCGACTGGACACCGTTCAAGCGCGACCCCATGGCCGAGCTGGCCGAAGCCTGCCACGCTGCCGGGATCAAGCTCTTCTTTTATTACTCGCAGCTCGACTGGCACCACCCCGACTACTGGCCCCGCGGTGCCACGGCTTGGCCGAATGGCCGACCCGACTCGGGAGACTGGAGCCGCTACCGCGCATTCATGAACGCGCAGCTCACCGAGCTGCTCACCCACTACGGGCCGGTCGGCGGCATCTGGTTCGACGGGATGTGGGACAAGCCGAGCGCCGACTGGCAGCTCGATTCGACCTATACGCTGATCCACCGCCTCCAACCGGCGGCGCTGATCGTTCCCAACCATCACGAGCGGCCGCGCCCGGGAGAGGACGTGCAGACGTTCGAGCAGGACCTCCCCGGCGCCAACACCGCGGGGTTCAACACCAGCTACGTCAGCGGTGACCTGCCGCTCGAGACCTCGCTCACGATGAATGATTCGTGGGGCTTCAACATCACCGACACGAGCTACAAGTCGGTGCGGGCGATCGTCGGGTACCTGGTGCGGGCGGCCGGCAACGGCGGCAACCTGCTCCTGAACGTGGGACCGCGCCCCGACGGCACGATCAGCCCGGAGTTCGTGGCCCGGCTCGATTCGGTGGGCGCATGGCTCGGGACATTCGGCCCGTCGATCTACGACACGCGACGCGGGCCGGTGGCGCCCCGCCCCTGGGGCGCCACGACCCGGCGCGGCGATACAGTGTTCGTCCACGTGCTCGACTGGCCCGACCCCCTGCTCTCCCTGCCGCCACTCGGCGGCCGGGTGGGGTCGGCACGGCTCCTGAAGGGCGGAACGGCAGTGCCGTTCCAGCAGTCGACGGCGGGGGTGACGCTGCGGCTGCCGCCCCCACCCGGAGGAGAGATCGACCGCGTGGTCATGGTGGTTGTGCACCCGTAATCCCTTCGAGCGTCTCTTCCAGACACCCCGTCCGGAGAGACCATGATCACACCAGCCCGTCTGACGTTGCTCGCGGCGATGCTGCTCGCGACGCCCTCCCTCCTGCACGCCCCCGCCAGAGCCGGCCGGATCACGGGGCATGTCCGGGACGCCGCCGGCCAACCTCTCGCCGGGGCACAGGTTGTGGTCGTTGGCACCGCACTCGGTGCAGTCACCGATCGCCTCGGGGCGTATGCGATCGAATCCGTGCCCGAAGGCGCGTACTCGGTGCAGGCCAGGTTCATCGGCTACACCCAGCTCGAACTGCACGGCATTCGAGTGACTCGCGATTCAACCACAACAGCGGATTTCACGTTACAGCCGAGCACCGTCGCCCTCGAGGCAGTTGTGGTGACGGGTGTGGCGAAGGCAGCGCACGCCTACTCGCTGGGGGCCGCGGTTGCCCGCGACGAGACATCCTACCGCGTCCGGCGCCAGCCGTGGAACACTGAGGAATACGGCCACAAGGACGAGAACCCATTCCTCGCCGTCTCCGCCCATCCGCTTTCGACGTTTTCGATCGACGTCGACCGCGCTTCCTACAGCAACGTGCGCCGCTTCCTGTTCGGGGGACAGGCGCCTCCGATCGACGCCGTCCGGCTCGAAGAGCTGGTCAACTACTTCCCGTACGACTACGTCGAGCCGAGGGGTGACGACCCCGTGGCGATTCATACCGAGCTGGGAGCGGCGCCCTGGAAACAAGGCCACCAGCTGCTGCGCATCGGCCTGCAGGCGAAGCGCGTCGACGTCGCCGGGCTTCCTGCCGCGAATCTCGTCTTCCTGATCGATGTCTCGGGATCGATGGACGAGCCGAACAAGCTGCCGCTCGTGAAGTCTGCGCTGACGATGCTCGTCAACACGCTGCGGTCTCAGGATCGCGTCGCCATCGTGGTGTACGCAGGCTCGGCGGGCCTGGTACTGCCGTCCACGTCGGGAGACCAGAAATCCAGGATCCTCGCGGCGATCGACAGTCTCGAGGCCGGCGGCAGTACGGCCGGCGGTGCGGGGATCAAGCGAGCCTATGACGAAGCGGTCTCCAACTTCATTCGCGGCGGCAACAACCGCGTGATTCTCGCCACCGACGGCGACTTCAACGTCGGCGTGTCGAGCGACGGCGAGCTGATCCGGCTGATCGAGGACCGCCGCCGGACGGGTGTGTTCCTCACCGTCCTGGGATTCGGGATGGGGAACCTGAAAGACTCGAAGATGGAGCAGCTGGCCGACCACGGGAACGGCAACTACGCCTACATCGACAACGCGCTCGAGGCGAAGAAGACGCTGGTGCACGAGATGGGCGGCACGCTCTACACCGTCGCCAAGGACGTGAAGATCCAGGTCGAGTTCAATCCGGCCGTCGTGCAGGGGTACCGGCTGCTCGGTTACGAGAACCGGCTGCTCGCCGACGAGGACTTCAATGACGACACCAAGGACGCCGGCGAGATGGGATCGGGCCACTCGGTGACGGCGCTGTACGAGATTATTCCGAAGGGCGCGCCCAACGACGGGTCACTGCGACGCCCGGACTCACTGCGCTACCAGATGAACGCCACACCGCGCGGTCCGGCCCGGTCTGCCGAGCTCGGCTTCGTGAAGGTCCGCTACAAGACGCCCGACGGCGACGGCAGCCGGCTGCTGTCGCAGCCGATCGCGGCGACCCCCGGCGAGACGCCGTCGACCGATTTCCGGTTCCAGCAGGCGGTGGCCGAGTTCGGGTTGCTGCTCAAGAACTCGGCGCATAAGGGGTCGGCGAGTTTCGCGGACGTGAACGCTGCTGCGCGCGCGTCGCTGGGTGCCGATCCCGACGGGTATCGCGCCGAGTTCCTGCGGCTCGTCGCGGCAGCACAGTCGCTCGGCCTGGCCCGCACCGAGGAGCCTCGTTAAGGTTGACCGCATGTTGCGGCTGCCGACGTTCACCTATCGACAACCCACGTCTCTCCGGGAGGCGCTCGCCATGAAAGCGGACGCCGGCCCGGAGGCGTCGTATGTCGCCGGTGGGACCGATCTCTATCCGAACATGAAACGGCGGCAGCAGGAGCCGAGCACCGTCATCTCGTTGATGGGGATTCCCGAGCTGAAGGCGGTCGGGCGGTCGGGCGGTCAGGCGGACGCGAAGTACGAGATCGGGGCGTGTATCACGCTCACGGAATTGTCCGCCCACCCGTCCGTCCGCCCGACCGCCTATCACGCCGTCGCCCGTGCCGCCGAGCTCGTCTCCACCCCCCTGCTCCGCAATATGGGAACACTGGGCGGCAACCTCTGCCTCGATACGCGTTGCAACTACTACGATCAGTCCTACGAGTGGCGCAAGGCGATCGACTTCTGTATGAAGAAAGATGGCGCGATCTGCTGGGTCGCGCCGTCCTCCCCGCGCTGCTGGGCAGTCAGCTCCTCGGACTTGGCACCCGTGATGGTGGCGATCGGCGCGGAGTACGTGCTCACGAGCGCAGCGGGCGAGCGGGTCGTGCCCGCGGGGCGCTTCTACTACAACGACGGCATCAACTACCTCACCAAGCAGCCCGACGAAATCCTCACCGCGGTGCGGCTTCCGGCCGCCGACGGGTGGGACGCCATCTATCATAAGCTGCGCCGGCGCGGCTCCTTCGATTTTCCGGTGCTCGGCGTCGCCGCCTGGGTGCGGTGGGATGGTGACCAGGTCGCGGAAGCGCGAGTCGTTCTCGGAGGTGTGGCGAGCCATCCCCTGGAAGTTCTCGAAGCCGGAACGGCGCTCCACGGATCGCAACTCGAGCCCGAGGCGATCGCGGCTGCGGCGGAGGCGGCATTTCGCCCCGCCAAGCCGATGGACAACACCGATTTCGACCTCTCGTGGCGCAAGCAGATGACGCGGGTCTACGTGACGCGGGCGCTGGACGAGCTGCGCGTGCGTCGCACCTAGACATGTCCGGTGACGAGCTGTTCGCGCTCGCTGTCAGCTGCTTCCTGTCGATCTTCACCTGGTACGCCTGGTACGCCCCACTCGCGACGGTGGAGCGGTTCGGCGCCCCCGCGCGCGGGCACATCCTGCTGATAGTCGCGCCGGTCGTGAGTCTCGCGATCCTGTTCACCGTGTTGAAGACCCTGGCCGCTTCGGACGTCCGCGACAGCGCCGCTTACATCGGGTTGTACATGCTCATGGGCGCGGCTTGGACGGGCGGCGCCATGTGGCTCTTGCCGTTTCTCGGGATCAGTCCCGGAGGCGACGTCGCCGAGCGACACAATGAGGCCGCGGCGATCGCTGTAACCGGTGCACTCGTCGGGTCCATGCTGTGTTTCGCGGGCGGCAACATCGGAGAAGGACCCGGATGGTGGGTCGTGGTAGCGTCCGCGGGGCTCGCCACCGCGGTGTTGGCGCTGCTCATCAACGCGCTCGACGCCCTGACCAGCGTGTCGGATACCATCACCATCGAGCGCGATCTGTCCGCCGGGACTCGATTCGCGGCGTTGCTCGCAGCGGCCGGCCTGATTCTGGGACGCGGTGTCGCCGGCGACTGGGTGTCCTTCTCCGCGACCGTGCAGGACCTCGCGGTGAAGGCGTGGCCCGTCGTGCCGCTCTTCGCCGTGGCGGCCGCCATGGAGCGCAGCGCACGACCGACCCCGCTGCGGCCGCGACCGTCCGTTACCGCTTTCGGGGTTCTCCCCGGCTTCCTCTATGTCGCCGCGGCCATTCTCTATGTCGGCTCCCTCGGCCGCCCCGCCTGAGGCTCCGCTCCGCGCCGGGGCGCGCTTCCCGCCGGAGGCGCGCGCAACCCTGCGGCAGCGGGCGATCTTCGAGTGCGACAAGTGGGACCCCCAAGTCGGGGACGTCGCCACGATCGCGCCGTTTCCGCTGACCCTCGCGCCCGAAGCCTGGACCGAATTGCGCCGCCTCGCCGAAGCACTGGCACGCGAGACGCTCGCGGTGGAGGAGGAGCTGGTCGCCCGGCCCGAGCTGCACCGGGCCCTCGGCCTCCCCCGCCGGGCGCTGGCGGCGCTCGTCCCGGCGGCAGCGCTCGGGTGTCCGCAAGGGATCGCGCGCGTCGCGCGGTTCGATTTTCATCCGACGCCAGACGGCTGGCGCATCACGGAAGTCAACAGCGACGTCCCCGGTGGGTTCAACGAAGCCTCGGGGATGGCGCGCCTGGTCGCCGAGCTCGTGCCGGACGCGGCGCTCGTGGGCGATCCCGTGGCCGCCTATGTGGCCGCCCTCCTCGCCGCTCCCGGCGTACCGACCGTCGCGCTGGTGCATGCCACCGCCTACAGCGACGACCATCAAGTGATGCGGTTCCTCGCCCGTAAGCTCGCGGCCCGCGGCGCCCGGCCTACGCTGATCAGCCCGTTGCAGATGCGATGGCAGAACGGCTTCGCGCATGTGGCCGGCAGCGACGGTCCGGCCGACGTGCTGGTGCGATTCTTCCCCGCCGAATGGCTCACGAATCTGCCCCGCGCCGGCGGGTGGCCGCACTGGTTCGCGGGAGGACGCACGCCGGCCAGCAATCCGGGGACGGCACTCCTGACGCAGAGCAAGCGGTTTCCCCTGGTCTGGGACGCGCTGCGCACGCCCCTCCCGACCTGGCGCAGCCTGCTTCCGGAGACCCGGGAGCTTCCCGACGTCGCGTGGCAGCGGGACGACACCTGGGTGGTGAAGCCGGCGCTCGGTCGAGTCGGCGCCGAGGTCGGAATCGCCGGGGTGTCGACGACGCAGGAGTGGCAGACGATCGCGCGCGGCGCGCGGCGCTATCCCCGAGAGTGGGTGGCGCAACGACGCTTCGCGGCCGAGGCGCTGCCGACGGACGACGGACCGGTCTATCCCACGATCGGGGTATTCACGATCGATGCCAGAGCCGTGGGCGCGTATGCCCGAGTGGCCCGACGTCCGTTGATCGACGCTCAGGCCCAGGACGCGGCGGTGTTGATCCGGCCGCGGGCGTAGGGCATGCGCAAGGAAGAATGCTTCGCGATCTGGGCACCGGCCGGTGTCGTGTGGGCGCAATGGGCGAAGCCGGTGTCGTTCGTCGATCTCGACCCGCTGCTCCTCACCCACGAGGCCGACCCGGGCGATTGGACGGTCCCCGGGCTCGAACGGGTGCCGACCGAGCGCAATCTTGCCGTCGTCATCGATCTGCGCAGCGAAGACGCCGTGCGCGCCGGTGTCATGCTCGCTCGGCTCGGGTACCGGCCTGTTCCATTGTTCAACGGGACGGACGGCCAGCACGCGATCATCGACGTCGATCCGCTGATGCGGCGACTCGCGTCGGGCGCCGCTCACATCGCGGAGGCGGGGCTCCGCCCCGATGCGCCGCCGGCGTTCCTCCTCGACGCCCGGCGGATGGATCCCGACCTCCTTCCCGAGCCCGGACGGTTCGACAACCGCTGGGTGACCCTGCCCCAGGACTTTCCCTCGGCGACGTTCCTGCTGACGCACGGCGTGAGCGCCGCGCTCCTCGTGCAGCGCGACCGGCTCGATCCCCGACCCGATCTCGCGCACGTGGTACGGCGCTGGCAGGACGCGGGAATGCGGCTGGAGGCGATCGACCTGAACCAGCCGAGCGATCCCCAGCCGCTGCACGTCGAGGCGCCGTCGTTGTTTCGCCGCGCCTGGTACCGCGCCGTCGCGGTGATGGGGTTGCATCGCAACAACGTCGGTGGGTTCGGCGGCACGATCCCGGAGGAGGGGTCGGGGTTCTACGGGGCCGGATGAGATGATGCCCCGGTTCGCGTTACTGTTCCTCCTGGCACCGGCTGTCGCTGCACAGAGTGTTTCGTTCCCCGCCGGGACCACCGTCCCCATCCGGTTTCTGAACGCGGTGACGAGCGGTCGCGACACCGTGGGCACGGCGGTAGTGGCGCAGACATTCGCCGCCATGGTTTCGGACAGCTGCGTGATCGTTCCGCCCTTCGCCCTGGTCGGCGGCCGCGTGGTGCGCTCCGTCGGCGGGCGGCGCCTGGGGCGCAGCGGCCAACTCGGGGTGGTGTTCGATTCGCTGGAGGTCGACCCTGGCGTCCGGGTGGCGATTCACGCGGTCCTGGACACGCTCGAATACTCGCGATCGGGGCAGGTCCGGGACTCCGGAGTGGTGCACGCCCACACGAGCCGCCTGCCGATCGCGATCGGCGCGACGGCGTCGATCATCGACATCGTCCCCGCGGCGTTGTTCGGGGGCTACCTGCTGATGCGCCGCGGAGCACGTCCATCGATTCTCACCGGCGAAGTCGGCGCCGTGCGTCTGCTCGAGCCGGTGACGCTGCCCCGGCCGGCCGCGTGCACGGCAGTTGCCGCCCACCGCGACCTGCACGACCTCCCGGCGTTGCCGCAGTTCGTGCCATACGCGAGCGACAAGAGTGGCCGTAAGAGCGGCGATGCCATCAACCTGATCTTCCTGGGACCCGGCCGGCAGATCGACAGCGCGTTCCGGCGCGCCGGCTGGGTGGCGGCCCGGCCCGCCTCGTTATGGGCTCTGACGCGCGAGGTGACGGCGGCGATCGCGTCGCGCCCGGCCGTCGGCGCCCCGGTGAGCACCTTGTACTTCGAGGGACGAAAGGAAGATCTCGCCTACGAGCTCGCCGGCCCGAACGCGCGGATCCGGCATCACGTCCGGATCTGGCTGCTCGACAGCCTCGCCGGTGTCTGGGTGGGTGCGGGGACGAAGGACGTGGGCTTGAGGGTCCGGCCGCTGCGTGCCCGCGCGACGCATCGGATCGACCCCAACGTGGATCGCGAGCGGGACGTCATCACCAGCACGCTCGAGAGCGTGGGCTGTGCGGATCTGCTCGACTATATCGCGTTGCCGGGCGCCGACACGGTCGGGCACACCGTGGATGGGCAGCGCTTCGTCACGGACGGGCGAAGCGCCGTACTGCGATTGCGCGGGTGTCCGGCGCGCTAGTTCGGCTTGGCCGGCGCGACCTCCACGAGCCAACGCACCGCGTCGACGACGGTGAGACGCAACAGCCCCTGCGGGCCGGTTGCCGAATCGAGCACGGCGCGCGCCGAGTCCTGCCAGGCGCGCGTCGCCGCGACGGTCCCGTTCAGCCGGTCCAGTGCCGCGGTGCCAACGGCGGCGACCTTTGCGAGCGCGTCGACCGCCGGGACGCCGTCGCGCGCCAGCGGCTTGCGCACCGCCACCGCATGGACCGCCGGCGCCAGCGCCTGCCACGCCGCGAATGTCTGGCGCAGTGAGTCGCGCAGCGGCGCTGAGTGGCCCGAATCCTGGACGAAGCGCTCGACCAGCGTGAGCGAGCCCCAGCGGGACGGGGGGTCGGGCCGCGCCGCGTCGATCAGCCGCGTCAGCGGCGTCTGCTGCGTCATCCCGACCTGGAGCCGATGGCGCTGGCCGAAGGTCACCGGCTGCGACACCGCCAGCAGCGCCATCATCGTCTGGAAGTCGGGGCCGTTCCCCACCGCGAGGTGCAGCATCCGCGCCGTGTGCTCGTTCTGCCCCAGGCCCACCTCCGCGAGCCGCAGGTTCGTAACGGCGAGACGCTGATACATGTCGTGCACGTCCTTCACCGACGCCGGGGACCACATCTTCTCTGCGACGGCGGCGAGCCGCGGCCAGATGCGCGAGTCGATCGTCTCCGGGCCGATGTGCTCACCCCACATGCACGCCTCCCCGCCCAACAACCGGGCTGCTTCCTCGGGAGTCAGTCCGAGTGAATCGGGCAGCGGATCGACGTAATGATCCTCGGCGCTCTCCATGTGGTCGAGATAGTAGGGAGCGGAGAGGATGGCGCGGTGGCCGGCGCGCACCGTCTGCGGGAGGTACTCGAGCCCGCGCCACGACTGCACCACTGCCGACGCGGGCAAATCCGGGTTGAGGATTTCATCCCACCCCACCATGCGCTTGCCGTGCTTCGTCAGGATGGTGGAGAGCCGCTGATTGAAATAGGCCTGCAGCGCGGCATTGTCGGCGAGATTGTGTTGGCGTCTGAAGGCGCGGATCCGACGGTTGGCATCCCATTCCACGCCGTTCACCTCGTCGCCGCCGACGTGCCAATAGGGGTCGGGGAAGATCGTCACCATCTCGCCGATGAACGCGTCGATAAACTGGTAGACCACCTCTCGCGTCGGATCGAAGGTGGGATCGAATACCCCCCAGGTTCGCTGAATGCGGTAGGGCCCACGTCCGCTCGCGTAGCGCGGATATCCGACGAGCCATGACGACGCGTGTCCCGGCATGTCGAATTCGGGAACGACCCGGATGCCGCGGTCGCGCGCGTAGGCCACCACGTCACGCATCTGTGCCTGCGTGTAGAAGAGTCCATCCGAGCCGTCGCGCTGCAGCAGCGGGAACCGCTTGCTTTCGGCGCGGAATCCCTGGTCCTCGGAGAGGTGCCAGTGGAAGACGTTGAGCTTCACCGCCGCCATGCCGTCGAGGGTGCGCTTGATGACCTCGACCGGCTCGAAGTGCCGGCCCGCGTCCACCAGCAGGCCGCGCCAGGGAAAGCGCGGCGCATCGGCGATGCGCACCGCCGGGAGGAAGAATCCCGCACTGTCCGCCGCCACGAGCTGGAGCAGCGTCTCGACGCCGCGCAGCACCCCGACCACCGTCGGGGCGCGCAGCGCCGCCCGCTCGGCGGTCACCTCGAGCGTGTACGACTCGTCTTCGTTCTCCGTCTGGATAGCCTCGCCCCCGCCTCGGGCCTGGATCAGGAGCCGCGCCGCGGCGGTGTCGCGTACGCTCGAGTCGGCGAGGGTGATGCCGGTGCGGCGCGCCAGGCGACCCATGGTCCGCTCGACGGCGCGCGTCAACCGTGCGTCCGAATAGCCGAACACCGCGACGCTGAAACCGGAATCGATGCGCAGCCGCCCCTGCCCCACGTCGATCGACCGCGGCATGGGCATCAGCGGAGGAGTGGTTGGCGCCTGCTGCGCCGCGAGGGCCGGCACGAGACCGGTCAGCAGGATCAGGAGTCGGAGCATGGGTGCGAATGTAGCGCTTGGAGCCTATCTTAGCCGCCCCATGCACCTCAATACCGCCGACCTCGTCGTCATCGCGCTGTCGATCATCATTTCGTTTCTGCCGGCGCTGTTCTTTTGGCGCCGCGCCAGCTCCAGCACGACGGAGTTTTTCACCTCGGGCCGTGCCGCCCCGTGGTGGCTCGTCGGCATCTCGATGGTGGCGACGACATTCAGCACCGACACGCCGAACCTGGTCACCAACTTCGTGCGCGATCAGGGCGTCGCCGAGAATTGGCTGTGGTGGTCGTTTCTGTTGACCGGGATGGCGACGGTCTTTTTTTACGCCAAGATGTGGCGCCGCTCGGGCGTCCTGACCGACCTCGAGTTCTACGAGATCCGGTATTCGGGGCGCGCGGCGACGTTCGTGCGCGGCTTTCGGGCGGTGTACCTGGGGTTGTTCTTCAATTGCTTCATCATGGCGACGGTCAACCTCGCCGCCGCGAAGATCGCCAACATCCTGCTCGGCTGGCCGATGTACCGCACGCTGATCTTCGCGTCGGTGATCACGATCTTCTTCGCGTCGGTCTCGGGACTGTGGGGCGTGCTCGTCACCGATTCGATCCAGTTCTCCGTCACGATGACCGGCGCCTTCGCCGCGGCGTACTTCGCGCTGCAGCAACCCGAGGTGGGACACCTTTCCGGCCTGTTCTCCCGGGTGAACCCGAAGGCCTTGAGCTTCCTCCCCGATTTCTCCAACTGGTCGGTGGCGCTGTCGGTGCTGATCATCCCGATCACGATTCAATGGTGGTCGGTGTGGTATCCCGGCGCCGAGCCGGGCGGGGGGAGCTACATCGCGCAGCGGATGCTGGCGTCGCGCAGCGAGAAAGACGCAGTCGGAGGAACGCTGCTCTTCAACATCATGCACTACGCCCTGCGCCCCTGGCCCTGGGTGATCGTCGCGCTGTCGTCGACACTCGTCTTTCCGCAGCTCGCGGACATCGCCCGCGCGTTCCCAAACGTCGATCCGAAGCTGATCGGCAACGACATCGCCTACCCGGCGATGCTCAAGTTCCTCCCGACCCCGTTCATCGGGTTGATGCTCGCGGGGATGCTGGCGGCGTATCGCTCGACGATCGAGACACACCTCAATTGGGGCACGTCGTACCTGGTGCACGATTTTTACCGCCGCTTCCTGAACCGCGGCGCGACGGAGAAACACTACGTCCTGATGGGGCGCATCGTGACGGCGGGACTGATGATCACCGCTGCGCTGACGACCTACGCCCTCGACACGGCGGCGGGAGCGTTCACGCTGATCCTCTCGGTGGGCGCGGGGACGGGGCTGATCTACCTGTTGCGCTGGTTCTGGTGGCGCGTGAACGCCTGGAGTGAAGTGGCCGCGATGGCGAGCTCGTTCATCGTGGCGGTGGGATTCCAGATCGCGGACCGCACGGGGCACCCCGTGGCGGCGCACTGGTCGTTGATCGCCACCGTGGTGACCACGACGATGGTGTGGGTGACGGTCGCTTACCTGACCACACCGACCGATCGCTCGACGTTGCTCGCCTTCTACAAGCTGGTGCGGCCCGCGGGACCGGGGTGGGCGTCGATACGCGCCGAAGCCGGAGTCGCGGCGTCACCGGACAGCCTGCCGCTGGCGTTACTGGGCTGGGTGTGTGGCTGCGCGTTCATCTACTCCGCGCTGTTCGGGGTCGGGAGCTTTCTGTACGGGCGGACCTCGCTCGCGATCTTCTGGACGGTGGTGTTCGTCGTTGCCGGCGTCACACTCGTACGACTCATGCCGAAGCTCTGGAAAAGCTAAGCAGCAGGTTGGTGGAGGATACATGGCGCCACACACTGACCGATTGACTGCTATCGGAAACCTGCAGATTGCCGTTACGGCTTTCGAGCGACAGCTCGGCGCCCTCGAAGAGGTCCCAGCCGCTGGCCTGGAGGAGGTCAAGACGGCCCTCGACGACCTCCGGCTGCGGATCTGGACCGTGCTGATGGCCCAGAATAGCGAGAACTCCCAGGAATACCTCGACCGCTTCCGGTTGCGACGGGCGGCGGAGAATTTGCAGCTCCTCGCATTCGACGTCGAGGCGGGCCGACTGAAAGTGAGCAAGAAGGAAGCGGACGAGTTGTTGCAAGCACTCGAGGAGATTGAAAGCAGGCTGCGCAAGGTCGGTTGAGGCCGCTGCAACTCCCCAATTCCTCTCCCCATAAAGCAACCCGCGCTTCTGTCATCCCGAGCCACGAGCGTCAGCGAGTGGCAAGGGACCCCTTGCGTCAGCAGGGCATTGAATGAATGATTATGCATTATGCAGAATGACAGGAAGCTGGTCGCCCTGGCCTTTTCCGGCGGCCTCGACACGTCGTATTGCGTTGCGCGGTTGCAGGCCGACGGCTGGACGGTGCATACCGTCTGGGTCGATACCGGCGGCGCCCAGAGCGCCGAGCGCCAGGCGATCGAGCGGCAGGCGCTAGCGTGCGGCGCGGCGCAGCACCACGCCGTTGACGCGCGCGCCCCGGTGTTCGACCGCTTCGTGCGCTTCCTTATCCAGGGCAACGTGCTGCGCGGCGAGGTCTATCCCCTTTCCGTCGCCGCCGAGCGCACCCAGCAGGCGATCTCGCTGGTCGAGGTCGCGCACCGGATCGGCGCGGGCGCGGTCGCGCACGGTTCGACGGGAGCCGGCAACGACCAGATTCGCTTCGATGTGGCGCTGCGGGTGCTGGCCCCCGACCTCGCAATCCTCACCCCCGTGCGCGACGCGACGCTCACCCGCCCGCAGGCGATCGCCTGGCTCGAGGAGCGCAAACTCCCGGTGCCGCAAGCGGCGGGGGCTTACTCCGTGAACGCCGGACTTTGGGGAACGACCTGGGGCGGCGGCTGGACGCACGACCCCTGGGCCGGTCCGCCGCCCGAGCTGCTCGAGCCGCCGGCCGGCGCCCCCGCCCCCTCGGAAATCGTGCTTGGCTGGAAAGCGGGGCTGCCGCTGTCGCTCGATGGACGCGCGCTGGCGGGGCCCGAGCTTGTCGAGCGCGTCGGCGCGCTGACGAGGGAGTATGGCATCGGCCGCAACACGCACCTCGGCGAGACGGCGCTCGGCATCAAGGGACGCATCGGCTTCGAGGCGGGTGCGGCGCTCCTGTTGATCCACGCGCACCGCGAGCTGGAGAAGCTGGTGCTGACGCGCTGGCAGACGTTCTGGAAGGATCAACTGGGCCGCTTCTACGGTGACCGGCTGCACGAAGGCCAGTACTTCGATCCGTCGCTGCGCGATATCGAGGCGCTGATCACCTCGTCGCAGGCCCGGGTCGAGGGCGACACGCGCGTGTTGCTCGCGCCCGGGCGGTTTCAGGTGACCGGGGTTCGGAGTCCGTATTCCCTGATGGACCCGGCCGTCGCCACCTACGGCGAGGAGCCCCGGCTGTGGACCGGCGACGAAGCGCGCGCCTTCGCCCGCGTCGCCGCTATTCCCTCACTGCTTGCCGCCCGCGCGGCGAACCGGTAAGGAGAGATCGGGATGGTTGTCACGACCCGGATCCGATTGGACCGGATCTCGAGCAGCACCAAGAACGCCGCCCTGCCCCGCGAGGTGATCGTGGGCGACGACATCACGGCCGAGGAGGGGTACGTCCTCGCGGTCCGCATCCTCGCCGACAAGTCGAGCTACAACACGATCGAGGATCCGACGGGCCGGATGCTGTCGCTCCGGGCCGGCGACGTGCTCGCCGGGACACTGGGCGCGCGGCGCGCGCTGCGCGGTTATGCCGGTGTCGTCCCGCAGCGCATCGCCGTCGGCGACGTGCTGCACGTCCTCAACCTGGGCGGCATCCTGGGCCGTTGCACCTCGGCCAATCCCGACATCGGGCCGCCGTTCGAGGCCGAAGTGCTGGGCGCGATCCTCGCCTTCCCCGAGCTGGGCGATCGCATCGGCCGGCCGGCACACATCAAGGACCACGCCATCCCGCCTGCCGACCGGTTGGAGAGCACGGTGCCCGTCGTGTACGTCGCGGGAACGTGCATGAATGCCGGGAAAACCGTCGCCGCGACGGAGCTGGTGCGCGGCCTCACGCGCGGCGGGCTGCGCGTCGGCGCGGCGAAGCTCACCGGCGTCGCGCTGATGCGCGATGCCCTGTCGATGCTCGACGCCGGAGCCTCGGTCGCCCTGACGTTCAACGACGCCGGCGCGGCGAGCACGCACGCCGGCATGGCGGTGCCCGTCGCCAAGGCGATCATGAACCGCCTCGCCGCGCACCCGAGCGGCCGCCCCGATGTCATCGTCGCCGAGCTGGGCGACGGCATCCTTGGCGACTATGGGGTGCAGGACATTCTGCGTGATGCCGAGCTGATGGGGGTCGCCGCGGCACACGTCGTGTGCGCTCCCGACCCGGTGGGCTGTTGGGGCGTGGCGCAGCTGTATCGCGACCAGTTCGAGCTGCCGATCACGGCGATCAGCGGACCGGCGACGGACAACGACGTGGGTCGCGAATTCGTGCGCAGCACCCTCGGCGTCCCCGCCTACAACGCCCGCCGCGAGGCGGAGCGGCTGGTCGAGGTCGTGCGGGAGGCGCTCACCACTCCGGCGGTGGCGTGAAGATCGCAGTCATCGGTGCCGGCGGGTACGCCGGCGGCGAGCTGTTACGCCTCTTGAGCCAACACCCGGACGTGACCGAGCTCGTGGCGGTGAGCCGCAGCCAGGCGGGACGCCCTATCATGGAGTCACATCCGGCGCTGGCCGCACTCGACCTCGGTGCCTTCAGCGACGCATCGCCGGGCACGGCAGCCGCGGGGCGCGACGTCGTCTTTCTCGCGCTCGAGCACGGCGAGTCGTCCCGTCAGGCGGCGGAGATCTTCTCGGCGGGCCCCGGCCTGGTGGTCGATCTCGCGGCCGATTTTCGCGTCAAGGACGCGGCGCTGTACGAGCGACACTACGGACGCCATGAAGCGCCTGCGTTCCGCGGGCGGTTCGTCTATGGTCTGGCGGACATCTGCGGCGAGATGCGGCGCGGCACTACGGCGATCGCGGCGCCCGGGTGTTTCGCGACTGCCGCCGCGCTCGCGCTCTATCCCCTTGCCCGCCACGCCCCCGATACCGCACCGTCGCTGTTCGCGATCACCGGAAGCTCCGGCGCCGGCGTCTCGCCCAAGCCGACGACGCACCACCCGGCGCGGGCACACAACATCTTCGCGTATGGCGTGCTCGGCCATCGCCACGACGCCGAGATCGTGGAGCAGTGGCGCGGCTGGTCGGGCAGCACAGCGAATCCCCGCGCCGAGCCGCGGCTCATCGTCCACGCCGGCCCGTTCGTGCGGGGGATCTATCTCACCATGCACACGCGCCTCGAACCCGGCGGTCATCCAATCGACTGGTATGGGGATGCGTACACCGACCGGCCGTTCGTCCGCCTGACCGCCCGACCGCCGGAATTGACGCACGTCGTCGGTACCAACGACGCAGTCTTACACGCCGCGGTAAGCCCCGACGGCACGGAGCTCCAGGTCAGCGTCGCCATCGACAATCTGGTGAAGGGCGCTGCGGGCCAGGCGATCCAGTCGATGAACCTCGCCCTCGGCCTCGCGGAGACCGCGGGGTTGCGTCAGGCGGCGATCTATCCATGCTGACAACCGAGCCCGCTGTCTCTGGCAACTTGCCGTCTGGCAACCTGCTGCCAGTCTATCAGCACATGCCCGTCCGGCCCGTGCGCGGGCGTGGCTCGTGGCTGATCGACGCCGCTGGACGGGAATGGCTCGACGCCTACGGCGGACATGCGGTCGCGTCGACGGGCCACTGCCACCCGCATGTCGTCGCGGCGATCGCCCGGCAGGCGGAGACCCTGCTCTTCTACTCCGCGGCGGTGCCGCTCGAGATCCGGGAGCAGCTCGCGGCTGAGCTGGTGCAACGGTGTTCGGTGTCCGGGGCCCGGATCTTCTTCTGTAATTCCGGTGCCGAGGCCAATGAGAACGCACTGCACCTGGCACGTCGTGCCACCGGGCGCTCAGGAGTCGTTGCCGTTCAGGGAGGGTGGCACGGCCGCACCATCGCCACGATCGCCTGCACCGACGGCGCCAAGTACGAGGAATGGGCGCGGGGTGCGGGGATGCCGATCGCTCGGCGGGTGCCGTTCGACGACGTCGCCACGCTCGAGCGAACCGTCGATGACACTACCGCAGCGGTGATCGTCGAGCCCGTCCAGGGACTCGCCGGCGCACGCGATTGCCGACCCGAGTTCCTGCGTGCGGCGCGTGCGGCGTGCGACCGTCACGGCGCGGCGCTGATCTTCGACGAGATCCAGTGCGGCGTGGGCCGCTCCGGCGCCTTCACGGCGGCGCAGATCTACGGGGTGGTCCCGGATGCGCTCACGCTCGCCAAGGGACTCGCCTCGGGACTGCCGATCGGCGCCGTGGTCGCCGGCGAACGGCTGGCCGCCGGCGTGAAGACGGGAGACCTGGGAAGCACCTTCGGCGGCGGGCCCGTCGTCTGTGCCGCCGCATTGGCCACGCTCGAGGTGATCGATCGCGAGAAGCTGATCGCCAACGCGAGGGTTCAAGGCGAGCGGCTGCGCGAGGGCGCGGTCACGCTCGGCGTCCCCAAAGTGACCGGGCGTGGCTTGCTGCTCGGGCTGAACCTCGGCCGGCCGGCGGCCGCGGTACAGCAGGCGCTGTTCCAGCGCCGCATCCTGACGGGCACTGCGAGCGACCCGAACGTGCTGCGACTGATGCCGCCGCTCACCTTTTCCACTCAGGAATCCAATCTCGTGCTCGCCGGGCTCGCGGAGGCGCTCGCGTGAGCGGACGCGACTTTCTCGCGATGGAGGACTGGAGTCCCGAGGCGATCGACCATCTCCTCGCCCTCGCGGCGCGTGTGAAACGCGGCGAGATCACGGGTGGGCTGGAGCGCAAAGTGCTCGCGGCGATCTTCCTCGACCCGAGCCTGCGCACGCGCTCCAGCATGGAGACGGCGATGTTCCTGCACGGCGGGCACGCGCTCGTGCTCGAGCCGGGCCGCGGCAGCTGGGCACTCGAGACCGAATCGGGCGCGGTGATGGACGGGGCGACGGTCGAGCACATCACGGAGGCGGCCCGCGTGCTGGCGCGCTACGCCGACGCGCTGGCGGTACGGGTGTTTCCCAAGGGGACCGACTGGGCCGTCGAGCGGGAAGACCGGGTGATCAAGGACTTCGCCCGCTTCTCCGACAAACCCGTGATTAACCTCGAGTCGTCGCGCCGCCACCCCTGCCAGGCGCTCGCCGACGCCATGACGCTCGTCGAGCGGCTGGGCGAGACGCGTGGCAAGCGCTTCGTGCTCACCTGGGCGTGGCACCCGAAGGCGTTGCCCACGGCGGTCCCCGCGAGCGCCGCGATCGCCGCCGCGCGACTCGGGATGGACGTCGTCGTCACGCGGCCGCCGGGATTCGATCTCGATCCCGAGGACATGGGCCTCGTGCGGCGCATCGCCGGCGAGTCCGGCGGATCGGTCGAGCTGTGCGACGACATCGATGCCGGGGTGTCGGGCGCCGACGCCGTCTACGTGAAGAGCTGGGGGTCGCTCGCGGCATTCGGCCGTCCGGAGGAGGAGCGAGCGCTGCGCGAGCCGTTCCGCGAGTGGCGGCTCACCGAGCCGCGGCTGCGCCGCACCACAGGCGGCAAGGGAATCGTGCTGCACTGCCTGCCGGTGCGCCGCAACGTCGAGATCGACGACGCGGTACTCGACGGGCCCAATTCCGTCGTGGTCGACGAGGCAGAGAACCGTCTGCACGCGCAGCGTGCGTTGCTGCTCGAGATCATGGGAGGAGTGAGATGACCGTTGGTGTAGAGCCCGCGAAGGGGATCGTCGGCCTGAAAGGCGCGCTGCGCTACGTGCGCGCCTACCGCGACCGGGTGTTCGTCGTGAAGCTGGGCGGCGAGATCCTCGCCGATGCCGACGTGCTCGACGGCGTGGCGGCGCAGATCGCGCTGCTCGCGTCGCTCGGCATCCGCATCGTCGTGGTGCACGGAGGCGCCGCGCAGGTGACGGCGTTCGAGCGGCGCGTCGGCCGCGAGCCGAAGCTGATCGCGGGACGGCGCGTCACCGATGACCAGGCGCTCGAGACGGTCATCATGGTCTGCGCCGGACAGCTCAACATCGCGGTGCTGAGTGCGTTACGGGGGCACCGCGTCCAGGCCGTGGGGATCTCGGGCGTGGACGCGGACCTCCTTACCGCCAAACGGCGGCCCCTCGTCACCGTGACCGACGACGACGGCACGCCGCGCCAGGTGGATTTCGGCCACGTCGGGGACATCGAGCGCGTCGATGCGCACGTGCTGCGCACGCTGCTCGACGCTCGCCTCGTTCCCGTCGTCGCGAGTCTGGCCGGCGATGACGACGGCAACGTCTACAACGTCAATGCCGACACCGTCGCGGAAGCGATCGCCGTGACGCTCGGCGCGCAGAAGCTCCTCTTTTTGACGAGCGCTCCCGGCGTACTGCGCGACCGGAATGACCCCGCCACGCTCGTGACCTTCGCCGATCCCGGCGATCTCGCCGAGCTGATGGCGACAGGAGCGCTGGTCGGCGGGATGCGCCCCAAGGTCGAGGCGTGCATTCGCGCCGCGACGCACGGCGTCGAGCGCACGCACATCATCGACGGCCGGGCGGCGGATTCGCTGCTGCTCGAAGTGTTCACGGGCGTGGGCTGCGGGACGATGATCGTGGGCAAGAAGGAGCCGGTGGAGCTTGAAGCCGAGCTCGACTGAGGTCACCCTGCTCTCGGACCTCGTCGCCATCCCGTCGATCAGCGGCGACGAGGAGGCGGTGGCGCGCTTCGCCGAGGAAACGGCGCGCGCCGCACGACTCGACGTGGTGCGTGATTCCAGCGGGGTGAGAGTCGAGGTGCGGGGCAAGCGCCCGGGCCCGACGCTCGCGTTCGTCACCCATCTCGACGTCGTGCCGCCGGGGGATGGATGGACACGCGATCCGTTCACGCCGGTGATCGACGACGGGCGGCTCTACGGCCGCGGGTCAGGCGATGCCAAAGCATCCGTGACCGCGATGCTGCTCGCCGCACACGACATCGCCCAGCGCGGCGGCCCGCCGGCGGGCCGGCTGCTCGTCATCCTGGGATACGGTGAGGAGACGCGGAATACGTCGATGCCCCAGGCCGTGGCCCGGGCGGGAGAGATTGCGGCGGCGGTGGTGGGAGAGCCGACGAATCTCGACATCGCCGTGGCGCAGCGCGGTCTCATGATGGTGGACCTCGTCGCGCACGGCGAACAGCGCCACGCCGGCTACGCCGACTCAAGTAGCCGCGACGACGGGTTCGTCAACGCGACCCAGGTGCTGGCACACGACCTCGTCGCGCTGCGCGATATCGCACGCCACCGCCGGCACCCGGTGCTCGGCTTCCCCACGATTACACCGACGATGCTGGAAGCGGGAGTCGGCCGGAACGTCACGCCACCTACCGCCCGGGCGGTACTCGACGTGCGCAGCACACCGGCCTGGCCGCACAGCGATCTGGCGGACGCCCTGCGCGAGGCGCTCGAGAGCGAGGTCGTGGTGACGTCGGACCGCCTCGTGCCGTGCGAGACGCCAGAGGGCTCCACGCTGCTCGCGGCCGCGCGGCGCGTCCGGCCCCAGGCTAAGACGTTCGGCTCCCCGACCTGCTCGGACTGGGTGTTCCTGCGCGACCGCGACGCGATCAAATGCGGACCCGGCACGAGCCGCAACAGCCACACTCCGGACGAGTGGGTATTGATCGACGAAGTCGGCGCCGCGCGCGACTTCTACGCGCGGCTCGCGCTGGAGTACCTGGCGTGAAGCCGCGCACGCTGTGGTCCCCCCCCGGCCGGACCGTCGATGCGCTGATGCTGTCGTACACGGTCGGCGACGACCGTCACTGGGACGCGCGGCTGCTGCCCTGGGATGTGCTCGGCAGCCTGGGACATATCGAGGAGCTCAAGGCCTCGAAGCTCCTGTCGGCTGTGGAGTACAAGCAGCTGCACGCGGGTCTGCGAGCGGGGCTCGCGGCGGTGCAACACGGTCACTTGAAGATCGGCGCGCAGCACGAAGACGCCCACACGGCCGTCGAAGACTGGCTCACAAAGCGCCTCGGCACAACGGGAGAACGACTGCATACCGGCCGCTCGCGCAACGATCAGATCGCCTGCGACTTGCGGCTCTACCTCAAGGCGGCGCTGCTCGATGTGCACGATGCGGCGGCGAGGCTCGTGGCCGCACTCACGGACTTCGCCCAGACGAACAGCGATGCGCTCTGGCCCGGCTACACGCATCAACGGCGTGCGATGCCCTCGTCGGCGGGGCTCTGGGCCGCGGCGTTTGCCGAAGGCCTGCTCGACACCCTCGAATCGCTCCCCGCCCTGTGGGCTCGAGTGGATCGCTGTCCGCTCGGCAGCGCCGCGGGCTACGGCGTGCCGCTGCCGCTGCAACGTGCCGCAGCGGCGCGGGCTCTCGGATTCGCCGCGCCGGAGCACAACGTGGCCCTGGTGCAGAATGCGCGCGGCAAGCTCGAGGCGGCGGTGCTCGCCTGGTGCGCCGAGCTGGGGCACGAGGCCGGCAAGCTCGCGGCGGATGCGGTCGCGTATTCGGGCGAGGAGTACGGGCTCCTCGTGCTGCCGCCGGAGCTCGCGACGGGGTCGAGCCTCATGCCGCATAAACGCAACCCCGACCTGTTCGAGCTGACGCGCGCGCGCGCTGCGGCGCTCGACGCCGACCTCATGACGGTGATGCAGCTCAAATCGAAGCTCGGCAGCGGGTACCACCGCGACTTTCAACTATTGAAAGAGCCGCTCTTCAAGGGACTCGATCGCACGGGCGAGATGCTGGCGATGCTGACCGCTGCCGTCCCGCAGCTCGAAGTGAATCGTGCCCGCGCCGCTGCCGCGCTCGCGGGCGACCCGCTCGTGACCGACGAGGTGTTGCGGCGCGTCGAGGCGGGCGAGCCGTTCCGCGCGGCCTACCGAGCGGTGGCGGCGGAGCACAAGCGCGGCGTGAAGTTCCCCATGCCCTCCACCGCGACGCTCGTCGCCCGGCGGCGCAGTGTGGGTGGAGTCGGAGCGCTCGGGTTGCCCAAGGTGCGGGCTCGTCTCAGAGCCCGCCGGACCTGGAGCGCCGGCGTTCGGCGCCGCTTCGAGCAGGCGATGGCGCGGCTCGCGGGGACGCGCGCCGGAGCGAGTGTCCGGTGAGCACCGAGCGTCGCAAGCGGCTGCTCAAGGTGCTGGAGCTGATCAGTACGCGTGCGATCCACACACAGGAAGAACTGGCCGAGGCGCTGCGAGCCGACGGGTGGCAGGTGACGCAGTCGTCGGTGAGTCGCGACATCGCCGCGCTGCGGTTGGTGAAATCCGGTGGCGCCTACCACCGTCCTCCGTCGGGCGCCGCGCGCTCGGCCGATCCCGACCGGCGGCGCGTGGCGGAAGACGTGATCGGGGTCGAGTCGGCCGGCGAGTCGCTCATCGTGCTCCACACTCCCCCGGGCGAGGCGAGCGCCGTGGGCTTGGCGCTCGACCGGCTCGCGTGGCCCGACATCGTTGGGACGATCGCCGGGGATGACACGATCTTCGTGGCGGCGAAGGATGCAACGGCGCAGCGGCGGTTGATTCGAGAGTTCAGAAAGCTGACGGCGAGTCCGGCGGCGTAGGGCGCGTGACCCGAGGCGTCAATTTCTCTGTCGGCGCGTTCCCCGCCGCGGCTGGACGCGAGG
>DASSIL010000065.1:0-6083 GCA_035691925.1 Gemmatimonadales bacterium | reverse complement strand
TCCGTCACCATGAAGAATATGAACAACTGGTACATCGGGCCCGTGATCGGCGCGAGCTCGGCGAGCACCGGCGTTCCCACCAGTGCGCTGCGCAGCGCAGCGAGCACGAGGTAGGACACGACGTACGTCAGCGTCACGTGCAGCACCTTCACTCGCGAGGCGATCAGGAGGCCGAACCCCCAGATCACGGCGTTGGTCGCGAGGTGATTGCCCCACTGGTGACTGAGCAGGGCGATGCGCGACGGGGCGAGGACGAGCAACAGGCTGATGGCGAAGTTGCTGGGATTCCAGAGGTGACGCCCGCGCAACGACAGGACGTACTTCGAGGCGATAGCCAGAAACGCGCCGAGGGCGAATGGCCAGAGCAGACCCGCCTGGGGCTTGAGCAGCAAGGAGAGGCTCAATCCCGTTACGTAGGCGCTCTGCAGCGACGCGACGTGCCCGCGCATCAGGTACGACAGCACCAGCTCCGTCACCACGCAGACGCCGAGGGTGATCGCGAGCCGCTCGTACCCGCCGAGGATGCCGTAGAAGGCCTCGCCCAGCACCAGGATCAGCGTGATGAGGAACGAGATGAGGTAGCGGGGATCGACGGTGCCGAGTCGGGCCCAGATGCGCTGGATCATGTTCCCGCTCATGGCTCGTGCACGACGTGGAATTGTTCGCTGGCGGGATGGTCGAGCACCTGTCGCGTCCCCGATGGCCAGCGGATCACGACGCTGTCCACCTGGGTCGTGGCGCCCAGGCCGAAGTGCAGTCGCCGGTCGTTCTCGCTCGCGAACCCCACGCCTCCCGTCACGACCTGGAGCTGCCGCAGGTCACCCGCCTGCAGCGTCACTTCGGCACCGATGCCGGACCGGTTGCTGCGCGTCCCCACGAGCCGGAACGTGATCCAGTGGCGCCCCGGGACGACGCTGTTCTTGTAGACCAGCGCCGGCTGATTCTGGTTGGCGACCACCACGTCCAGCACGCCCCGGTTGAAGAGATCGGCGAAGGCCACGGCGCGCCCGTCGTACTCATCGGTCACCCCGACGCGTGCGGCGACATCGGTCCACCCGGAATCGCCGCGGTTCGCGAGCACGCGGGAGACTTCGTATCCCGACAGGCTCGCCGTGCCGATCGGGGGCCAGTTCCTCACGTCCTCGAACAGATTGCCGTTGGCCCCGGCGACCTTGGAGAAGCCGTACCAATAGTTGCGATTGCGGTCGCCGGAAACGTACCCGTTGGTGATGAACAGCTCGTTGCGCCCGTCGTTGTCGAGGTCGCCGAGCTGCGCTCCCCACGCCCACCCGGCGTCGACGATCGGTCCCGCCGTGGCCCCCTGCTCGAACCGCCCCAGCTCGGACAGGAAGTTGAGCCGCAGATTGTTTCCCTGAAACAGGTAGCCGCGCTCGGAGATGTTGGTGACGAAGACGTCCATGCGCCCGCGGTTCAGCACGTCGCCGAGGGAGGCCGACATGCCGCTCTTCGAATCGCTCTCGAGCCCCGCTCGCTGCAGCACGAACCCCTTGCCGCCCTGGTTGACGTACAGCTCCTCGGGTCCGTAGTCGTTGGCGAGAAACAGGTCGGGCCAGCCGTCGCCGGTGAAATCCGCCGCCGCGGCGGCGAGGGTCCAGCGCGTGCTTCCCACCCCCATCTTGTCGGTGACGTCCTCGAAGCGCCCGCCGCCCATGTTGTGGAACAGCCGGTTCTTGCCGCCGTTCTGGGCGAACTCGAAGCTGTTTTCCATGATGCGGGTCGTCTTGACGTGCCACAGATCGATGTCGGAGCGGAAGTAGCCCGTCACGTAGAGATCGAGCAGCCCATCCCGGTCGTAATCGAACCAGATCGCCCCGTTGCTGTTCATCCACTGCTTGAGCCCTGCGGCCTCGGTCACATCCTGGAAGTGGAGATCCCCCAGGTTCTTGAACAGCTGGAGGTAGCCCCACTTGTAGATCAGCAGATCTTCGAGCCCATCGTTGTCGAAGTCTCCCCAGACCGCACCCATCGAGACGCCCTCACCGGGCCGGTTCACATCCGCGATCCCCGCCTGGCGCGCGACGTCGCTGAAGGTCCCGTCCCCGCGATTGAGATAGAGCGCGTTGGGGGCGCCGAACCGGCTGTCGGTGAAGTAGAGATCGGGCCAGCCGTCGTTGTTGACGTCGACGACCGAAACGCCAGCGCCCATCCCGGCGATCAGCGGGGCGATGTTGTCCAGTTTCGGGTCGAGGGTGGGGCGATGGTGTACGAAGTCGATGCCGACCTGGTGCGCCACGTCGTGCAGCGCAAAGCCGGGGGTTGATGAGGAGGCATGCGATGGCTCTCCTCGCCGGCTCAGGACGACGATCAACAATATGGCCGCGATGAACACCGCGGCCAGGAGAAGGCGTCGCATGGCGGGAAACATCACGGGGTGAACTTCGCTACGAAGGCGACCTCGGAGCAAGCCGGGCGATCCGGGCCTCCAGCCGGCGGTACATCTCGTTCATTTGACTCGTCACCGTGTTGTCGTTCACGCCGGACAGCTGCTGCGGCGAAATGGGAAACAGCTGACACCGGGATGTCGCCACGACCGCCGGTGCGGCTCCCCGTTTGGTATCGCCCTCGCCCGGGAGCTTGGTCGGCTCCGGCGCGGGCGCGGCGGCGCGCGCCAACGCCACGGACGCCCGGAACAGGTTGCCGGCTCGTTCCGGTTGCGACCGCTTCCATGCCACGTACCCCTCAAGGAAGTGCGCGTCGATGCTCTTGGCGTGGGACCCGATCACCGTATCGAGAAAGGACGTGGCGTTCGCCAGGTTACCGCGAATCAGCGCCAGCTCGCCAAGGTGCAGCAGCGGGCCCGTCTCTTCGCGATTGAGCTCGAGGGCCCGGCGGTATTCGGCCTCGGCGGCGGCGAGGTTCTGCGGCGCGCCGGAATCGGCGCAGGCAAAGAGGTCTCCCAGGCGCGAGTGGGTGCGGGCACTCCCGGGGTTGAGCTGTACCAGTCGCTCCCACGCCGAGCGCGCTTCGGCGTAGCGGCCCAGCTCGAGCTCCATGCTCCCCATGTAGTAGAGGGCATCCTCGTGGCGGGGATTGAATACCAGCGCCTGCAGGTAGGCGTCGCGCGCCGCAACGTACTCTCCGGCCATGCGGTGTCGTGTGGCCGTTCGATAGGTTTCCCAGAACTCGCGGATCCCGCCCGCCGCCGTCGCAGCGCGACTTGAGGTGTCCTGGCCCTGCCCAGCGCCCTCGACCACCGTCACCGTCTGGCCCGCCGGTAAGTCCGTCAGCACCTGGTGTGTACCGCTCGGCCAATCGATCACCAGGCTGTCGGCCCGCGTGAGCGACCCCAGTCCGAAGTGCTCGGTCAGCTCGTTTTGCGAGAGGTACGGTCCCTGGTCTCCGATCTCGCGGAACCAGCTCGTTGTGCCCGCCACCAGTCGGAGGTTGGCCCCGATTGCGCTGCGATTGCTCCGACGCCCCTCCAGCTGCACGTTGAGCCAGTGGTTCCGGTTACCGCCGTCGTTGCGCAGCAGGACCGGCGGGCCGCCGTGATTCATGACGAGGACGTCGAGGTCACCGTCCCGGTCGTAGTCGGCGAAGGCGGCGCCTCGACCGACGTAGGGGGTCCGGAAATACGGTCCGCTCACGGCGGAGACATCGTAGAAGCCCTCCTTGGGGCCGCGGTTCCAAAAGAGTTTGCTGGTCTGCGGCGCGAGGAGATGGGGAGCGTCGCGGCGCTGGAACGTGTGTCCGTTGGCGACGAAGAGATCGAGTCGTCCGTCGTTGTCGTAGTCGAAGAAGAATGTGCCCCATCCGACGAAGTCGAGCGACACCTGACCCAGCCCATAGCGATCGGCTTCGTCCGTGAATGCGAGGGGCGGACGGCTCGACTCCGCTCCTCCTCCGGGACTCGGCCGGGACCGTCGCAGCGCCAGGTGCTCCTGCTGGTCGTCGTGCAGCAGGTTCGTGAATAGCGCGTTCTCCTGCGCGATCCAGTGGCTGACGAAGAGATCGAGGTCTCCGTCGCCGTCCCAGTCCCCCACGGCCAGACCCATGCCACTGCGGTAATCCGCAACCCTGGCCTGATTGGTAATGTCTTCGAACGTGCCGTCGCCGCGGTTTCGAAACAGCTGGTTGGGGGTGAGATCATTCGCGACGTACAAATCGGGCCACCCGTCCCCATCGAAATCCGCCCAGGTGGCCCCTAGGCTTCTTCCCTTGTCGCCCAGGACGCCGGCCCGAGCGGCGACCTCGGTGAACGTGCCATTGCGGTTGTTGTGAAAGAGCAGGTTCCGCTCGGGTGGAAACGTACTGGGGTTGATGCTCGCCGGGTTCTCGACGTCGTAGCGCAGAGCCCCCGCGGAATCGGCCAGGGGTCTGTACTTGACGTAGCCGGTGATGTACAGGTCGAGGTACCCGTCCCGGTCGTAGTCGCCCCAGGCGACGGCGGACCAGAAGCCGCGCCGCCCGCCCAGCCCCGCGGCTTTAGCCACATCGGTGAACGTGCCGTTCCCGTTATTGTGGTAGAGATGGTTCTCGCCGTAGGCGGAGATGACGAGGTCGGGCCACCCGTCGTCGTCGTAATCCCCCCATGCAGCACCCATGCCCCAGATCCGCAAGTCGAGGCCGGCCTGCTCGGTGACGTCGGTGAACGTCCCATCCTTGTTATTGCGGTACAAGGCGCAGCGCGCCGGGGAGGCCTTCAACGCCTCCGGTGTCGCCGTGATCGGGCCGACGGAGTTGACGAGAAACAGGTCGGGCCAGCCGTCATTGTTGTAGTCTCCCCAGGCCACGCCCGAGCCGACGTCTTCCACGATCTGCGAGGTGCGATCGCCCCAGAAGTGGTGGAACGTGATCCCCGCCTCGCGCGTCACATCGGTGAAGGTGACGCGTGGGTGGTCCTGCGGTACACCGCGTGACAACTCGGAAGTCAGCCCTTCGACGTGCTCGCCGGGGCGGTAGGATGCGGAGCGACCGGCCACGAGGACGATCGTTCCGGCGACCGCGACGAAAGCGAGCGCGAGCCCGGCTGTGAAGACGAGGCGGCGCCGCCGGCGCGTCAGGTCGCGGAGCACGCCCGGCTAGCGCCCGTGGGCGAGGGCCGGCACCACCGTGATGCTCGTCGAGTCCTGCGAAAGGACCGTCACCGGCGCCGTGATTCCTGAGGATTCGCCGAACAGGAAGTTGAGGAGGAACTGGTCGATCTTGCGATACATGAGGCGGCTCGTCACGTCGAGCCGCGTCACTCGGGCGGGTGTGCGGAACCGGAACGATTCGCGACGGGAGTCGTCCGGCGAGCGTCCGTCCGCGGCGCCGGTCGTTGCCGCGGTCGGCTGCGGCATGGTGGCGGCGGGGCATTGGAACGCGAACTCGGCCCGGTCTGATTGGCCGGGGAACAGCGCCCGCCGGTAGCGCACGCCGACCATCTCCCAGAGGTTGTGGCGGTCGATCAGCTTGCCGTACTGGTCCACGGGCTCGGCTTTGAAGATGAACGACCCCGGCTGGATGAAATGGCGCTGGTCCCGCTCGCCGGTGGCGAACACGACGTTGCCATCCTGATCGCGCACGACGACTTCGACCCACGACTGAATGATGTCCAGGGGACCCGTGGGGAAGTCATGGCCGACCTTGTTGTTGGTAATCACGACATCGAGCCGGATTTCGTCGCCGGGGCTCGCCTCGGCCGGCGCTTCGAGCTCGATCGGCACCGCGGGGCCGGTGCGCCACTTGTCGGCGATCTCCGGGATGTGAATCCTGCCCTGCAGCCACCGCTCCGTCAGCAGGGCGTGCTCGTGGGCTCCCGGCAGCTTCAGCGCGAGCGGCATGAACTGATTGGCGGCGAGGAAACGGTGGCTGCGGTGCTTCCCGTCGGCAGCGGTGCGGTTGTAGTCCTGGTCGTCACCCCGGCCCGGGTCGTGCGAGTTCTGCAGCGGCATATGGCACTCGCGGCACTCGATCGTCTTCCGGGCGTCCGTGGTGTCGTTCCAGCGGCTCTTGCGCCAGTTGTCGTACTGGTTTTGCAGCTGCACCCAGCCGACCTGGTTGATTTCCTCGTCGATGAACTGCTTGTGACAGGCGGCGCAGAACTGCGGGCTCTTGAACAGGCGATGCTGCAGCGTGCG
>DASSIL010000064.1:0-3764 GCA_035691925.1 Gemmatimonadales bacterium | reverse complement strand
CTCGCGCGCTGGAGTCTTCCGGCTCTGGTGCGCGGCACTGCGGCCGTCACCGCGGATGTGCGACAAGCTCCCCACCTCGTGATCTGGGCGGCGTTGGCGGGGTGTCTTTGGGCGGTGGCCAACACCCTGACCATCTTCGCGATCAAGGACATCGGACTCTCCATTGCGTTTCCGCTGTGGAATTCCAACAGCCTCCTCGGGATCCTCTGGGGGACGCTGCTCTTCAACGAGCTGCGCGACGCGGGGCGCCTGCGCGGTCTCGCCGTGCTGGGTGGCGCGGCGGTGATGTTCGTCGGGGCGACGCTACTCGCCATCGCGTCGTCGACCAGCGGACCCGGAGGATCGGCGCTGCGCGGCGTGGCGGCGGCGCTCACCGCCGGGGCTCTGTGGGGGACGATGTACATCCCCTATCGCAAAGCCTACCTCACCGGCATGCACCCGATGTCGTTCGTGGCGTTCTTCACGATCGGGGAGCTAGGGATGATGTCGCTGCTCGCCATCACGTTGTCGGGCGGCGTCGGGCCGCTGTGGGCGGACCTGGCGAAGAGCCGCGAGGTGATGTTCTGGCTCCTGCTCGCCGGCTTCGTGTGGGTGGTCGGCGACCTGTTCCAGCAATACGCCGCGAAATACGTCGGCATCAGCCGCGGTATTCCGCTCTCGAACACGAACCAGCTGTGGGGACTCGCCTGGGGGATTCTCGTGTTCGGAGAACCGGGCGGTGGCAAAGTGATCGGCGGCTCGCTGCTCATGGCGTTGGGGGCCGGCGCGATCGCGCTCGCCTCGGCGTCAGGGGCGGAGCACAAGCGCTGGCAGGAGGCAGGGGCGCGAGAAAGCGAACGCTATGGCGTCGATCCCGCGTATGTCGCGGCTGGGTTGGCGGGACAGGACGCGAGCGCGGCGCGGACGCGCCGCCGCCCGATCGACTGGGTGCTCGTCGGCATCGCGACGATCGTATTCATCTGGTTCGGATCCGCCGCGCGCGTGCCGGCGCTGCACGTCGCGTGGGGGTGGGCGGCTGTGCTCACACTCGCGCTGGTGGGGTTCGTCGTGGTGGGTGGCGTGGGGTTGTGGAGGGCGACGCGGCTGGGGTAGGATCTTCTATTTCTCTTTTTCATAAGCGACCGCCACGCATGTCATTCCGAGGGCTCCGAGCGACAGCGAGTGGGCCCGCGGAACCTCAAGGCTCACTGATCGAGGGCCTGTCCTCGAGAGTACCCTCTCCAGAGCCCCTGCCCAGGAAGACTTGAGGTCCCTCGCCGTCCCTCGCCGCGCTCGGGAGCGGCTCGGGATGACAAGCGCGCAGGTGTTGCTGAAGAAAAAAATTGAAAGATCCGCCCTCAGCGTGAGAGCCACGGCACCCGCGGTCGTGTTTCCTCACGCAGTTGCTGGAATTTCCGATCATTCTGCAGGGCCCCGAACAAAGGCACGTTAGTCAGCCGCCACGTGCGCAGGCTCGTGGAGCAGGGGGTGCGTGGCGCGCACAGCGGCTCGTTCGAATCCGGGAGCGCGCGCAGCTGTTGCAGCGCGGCGAGCGCCACTTCTGGCTTCCCGAGTGCGGTGGCGATCAGCGCGCGCGACTCGAGTTGGATCGCATTCGTCGCGGTGGCGGCCATGGACGCTCGCGCCGACGCACTGTCACCAATCGCCAGCCTGTAGAGCAGCGGCCGGACCTCGACGGGCACTGCATCGAGATCGCCCAGCGGGACCTTGCCGATGCTGTCCGCGGCCGCCTGATCCAGCAGTGCCCCTGCCACGTCGCCCGCGCTATACCGCACGAGGGCGCGGTCGGCGAGGCCGACCAGCCAGCGGCCGCGGCTCAAGGCTGAATCGAACGCGGCCACGGCCTCTCGGGAACGCCCGCGCAACCAGTAAGTCAGGCCGAGTTGTCGCCACGAGTTGCGGAGATCGGGGTTGAGCTGCAGCGCGCGCAGAAAGTGCGGCTCACCCGCATCGGGCAGCCCAAGGATGTCGTTGGAGTAGAGGTACCCAATGGCGTGCTCGGTATCTCCGTCGAGCGAGTCGAGCTGCTCGGCGTGCGTCAGGGCGCGCCAGGCCTCACCTGGATTCGGGAGCAGCGCGTTCCACAACCCGAGCGACAGCCAGGCATCGGCATCGGTACTGTCGATCGCCAAGGCCCTGCTGGCAGCGGCGCGCGCGCGCGCCAAGAGGGAGTCATGCCCGATCACCTGTGCCGTGCCATACTGGGTCTGCAAGCCGAGCACGATCGCGAGCCGCGCCCAGGCGGAAGCGAAGCCGGGATCGAGCTGTACCGCCTGCTCGAGCGAACGGGACGCGGCGTCGAGATCCGCGACGGTGCGCCGCGCCGTGAGCGAGCGGGCGTACAAGTAGAGCCGATACGCCTCGGGGTTCCGCGACTGGGAACGCCGCAGCGCGGCCGTCTGCGTCGGCGCCAGCCGGCCGCCCACGGCGACCGCGACCGATTCCGCCACCATTGACTCGATCGCCGCGATGTCGCCGTCCGAGCGACGAAACAGCGACGACCACCCCTGTTCTCCCGAGGCCGTGCGCACCAGCTCCACGTTGGCCGACACCTGTTGCGCCACGCGCCGGAACGATCCCGTGACGAGCCACTCCACCCGCAGCGCGCGCGCGGCGCCCAGAGCGTCCGGTGTGCGGCGCCACTGGGCGGCGACCGCGGTGGCGCTGGTGACATGCAGCTGGGCGATGCGGCTCAGTCGCCCGCTGATCTGCTCGGGAAGCTCGTCGGCGAGGTAGGCGTCGGCGGTATCGGCGGAGCGGTTGGCGAAGGGCAGCACGGCGATGCTGCCGTGCAGGACCGGTGTCGCGCGCGCGGGCGCTCGCGCGACCGAACCGCAGGGCGGAGGGGAGCCGTCGGGACACTGCGCCGAGAGACGCGGCGTGACCGCGACCAACGGAACAGCGATCGAAGTGATCGCGCGCACAATCGACGGGGTCACGGCGGCAAAGATAGCCGCGGGAGTCTGACTCACCACTGACGCGCTTCGCACACCGCCGATCATCATCGCGCTGTTCTCTAACACGGCGACGACACCGCCGGTCGGCGGCACGTGCGTGGTCATGCAACTCCGGGGCCTGGCTCCGGGGTCAACACAGCGGAGGCGTTATGCGATACGGGAATTTCCTGGCGGCAGCGGTTGCGGTCCTCGCCGCATGCTCGGGCTACAACAGCTCGACCGGCCCAGGCTATGGCGGGGGTGGCGGACAAGGCGGTGGCGGTGGTGGGCCGGTCGGCGCGGTCACGGTAGGCCCGGGGATTCAATTCGTGAGCGCCCACGACGGCAGCCAGAATCCCGCCGTCACAAGCATCACCGCGGGCTCGACCGTCACCTGGACGTGGACCGGCGGATTGCAGCATAGCGTGCGGTCGACTGGGACCACCTCGTTCGCCAGCAGTCTGACCATGAGCAGTGGCAGCTACTCGGTGACCTTCAACACGCCGGGGACCTACCACTACGATTGCGCGGTGCATGGCTCGGCGATGAGCGGCACCGTGATCGTGCAGTAGCCGAGGCTCGTCCCCCATGGACTCGATTGACTGGTATTTGACTGGGGCTCACTACGTTGCAGGCGGACCACGACCCCCGGAGCCCGCCATGCATACCAGTCAGTCGTCCACGGTTGATCTGATGACGATGCTGCTCGTCCTGGCCGGCGACCACCGGGAGAGCGCGCACGCGAACGCTACGGCGCTGCTGCGCCTGGCCGAGCCGGAGCCGGCGGCGCCCGGCATCACGGCGTCTGGTCTCGAGTGTAGCACACCT
>DASSIL010000063.1:0-3716 GCA_035691925.1 Gemmatimonadales bacterium | reverse complement strand
CAATGTGCTGTGGCAGCCGCGCGAGGGGGAGGAGATGTACGAGTACTCGGTCAACGCCCTGCAGCCTCGCGGCGCGAAGTTCATCCTGTGCAACAACGTCCTGAGGTTCGTGACACGCACCCTGGCGGGCGAAACCGGCGCATCCTACGACGCGACCCGCGCCGAGCTGATCGCCGGGCTGCTGCCCAAGGTGACGGTGGTTCCGGCCATGGTGGTGGCGCTCGGGCTCGCGCAGGAACGAGGCTGCTCCTACGTTTACGCTGGCGCGTAAGTGGACGTCCAGATCTTCGGCACGCACAAGAGCGCGGATACCCGGGCCGCGCTGCGATTCTTCTCCGAGCGGCGCATCCGCACGCACTTCGTGGATCTGAACGAGAAGGCTGCGAGCCCGCGCGAGCTCGAGCGGTTCGCGCGGAAATTCGGCGTGCAGGCCCTGATCGATCGCGGCTCCAAACGGTTCGCGGCGCTCGGCCTGGCCACGGCGCAGCTCACCGATACGCGCTGGCTCGAAAAACTCGCCCTCGAGCCTTTGCTGTTGCGCCAGCCGCTGGTGCGGCAGCAGAACGAGCTGACGATCGGCGCTGCGCCCGATGTCTGGAAGACGTGGGTGACGCAGTTGCCAGGGTAGGCCAACGCCTCACCTAGAGCAACTCTTCGTTAACGCTCTCAATGCCCCGGCGTCACAAGGGACCGTATGCGATTTCTCCCCGCGCTCTTCGTCTGTACCGCTCTCGCCGCTCCGGCCGTGCACGCCCAGCGGCCACCCCTCACGCCGCACGACTCCGCCCTCCATGCGTTGAATCGTCTCGCCTACGGTCCGCGACCGGGGGACGTCGATCGCGTGGCGGCGCTCGGCGTGATGAGCTGGATCGACCTGCAGCTGCGCCCCGGCCAGGTCCCCGACCCCGATGTCGAGCGGCGGGAGAGCGGCTTTCCCATTCTCGATGAAGACCCGGCCACGCTGGCGCGGGCCTTCGCCGCCGTGCGGCAGCAGCGCATTGCCGCACGTCAGGGAGGCGCGGACTCCGCGTCGCCGCTCGGACGCAGGCAACCGTCCCCGGTCGACTCGCAAACGGCGCTCCGGGTCCGCCGGACGATGGGCCAGCTGCAGCAGCTCGCCGTGATGCGCGCCGTTCGTTCCGAGCGTCAATTGCAGGAAGTAATGGTCGACTTCTGGACCAACCACTTCAACGTGTTCTTCGGCAAGGGCGCCGACCGGGCGTTCACACCGGCCTACATCGAGCGCACGATTCGCCCCCACGCGCTGGGACGCTTCCAGGATCTGCTGCTCGCGACGGCGAAGAGCCCGGCGATGCTCTTTTACCTCGACAACTGGCAGAGCATCGCCCCGGGCGCCGAGTCGCCGGCGCTGGCGCGCATGGCCCGCATCGACGATGCGAGACGCGAGCAGATGCTGGCGCGGCTGCCGCAGGGACTCAATGAGAACTACGCCCGCGAGCTGATGGAGCTGCACACCTTGGGGGTGGACGGCGGGTATACGCAGCAGGACGTGATCGCGGTCGCGCGCATTCTCACCGGCTGGAGCATCGAGCGGCCGCAGCAAGGCGGCGGGTTCCGGTTCAACGACTGGGCCCACGACTACGGCGAGAAGACGGTCCGGGGTGTGCGCTTCCCCGCCGGACACGGGATGGACGAAGGCGTGCGACTGCTCCAGCTGCTCGCTCAGGATCCCGCGACGATGCACCACATCAGTCGCCAGCTGTGCGCGCGGTTCGTGAGCGACGACCCCCCCGACGGCTGCGTCGACGCTGCGGTGGCGGCGTGGAGCCGCTCCGATGGCGATATCGCGGAGGTGCTGCGCGCGATCTTCCGCTCGCCCGAGTTCTGGTCGCCGCAGGCGCTGCGGGCCAAGGTCAAGACGCCGCTCGAATTCATCGTCAGCGCGGTCCGCGCCACGGGCGGTGATCCCGACACGACGCCGCGGCTCGCCCAGGTGATCGGCCGTCTCGGCGAGCCGCTCTACGGGCAGCCCTCGCCGGCCGGATACCCCGAATCGCAGCAGGATTGGGTGAACTCCGGCGCGTTGCTGCTCCGGATGAACATGGCGGTCGCCCTCGCCGCCGGCCGCCTCCCCGGCGTCACCATCGCGCTCGACAGCTTGGTTCCCGCAACGGACGATGCCACGGCACTGATCGAGACGGTCGACGTTCGGCTGTTGGGCGGCATCCTCACGACGCACACCACCGACGTGCTGCGCCGCGAGGTCGCCGATGTGCGCGATCCGGTCGCGGCGCGCGCGCTCGTGATCGGGCTGGCGTTAGGGGGGCCGGAGTTTCAGAGGCAGTGATAGTAGGAGACGGTAGGGGACGGTAGGGACGGTAGGAGAGGATCACATGACGATTTCGAGAAGGGTGTTCGTGAAGTCGGGCGGATTAACCCTGTTCAGCTTGGGACTCGATCCGCTGTTCCTGGCTCGTGCGGCGTTTGTCCCGTACCGTCTCCTACCGTCCCATACCGGCCCCGACCACCCGGTTCTTGTTTGCCTCTTCATGCGCGGCGCCGTGGATGGTCTCAATGTGATCGTGCCGCACGGCGATCCCCTTTATTACAGAGAGCGCCCCCGCATCGCCGTCCCGGCAGCGGACGTCATCGACCTGGACGGACATTTCGGCCTGCACCCCGCGCTCGCCGCCCTGAAGCCGCTGTGGGACAACAAGAGCCTCGCCGCGGTGCATGCCGTCGGCTCCCCCGACTCGACGCGCAGCCATTTCGACGCCCAGGACTATATGGAGACGGGGACGCCGGGGGCGAAGGCGACGCCCGACGGGTGGCTCAACCGCTACTGCCAGCACGACGCTGAGCACGCCAACACCCCGTTCCGGGCGGTGGCCTTCGGGCCGGAGCTCCCTCGCATCCTCGCCGGCTCCGCGCCGTCTCTCGCAATCGAAGATCTCCAGGCGTTCGGGCTGCGGGTCCGGCAGCCCGCAGCGCGCGACAAGCTGACGCGGGCGTTCGAGGCGCTGTATCAGGGGGCCGAGACGGGACTGCTTGCCACCAGCGGGCGCGAGAGCTTCGAGGCCGTGCAACAATTGCAGCAGGCGAACCCGTTGCAGTACCAGCCAGAGCACGGGGCGGAGTACCCGCGCGGGCGAATCGGTAACGCGCTGCTGCAGATCGCCCAGCTCATCAAGTCCGGAATGGGACTGCGCGTCGCGTTCCTCGACGCCACGGGCTGGGACACGCACGTCAATCAAGGTTCGAGCGATGGGCAGCTCGCGGCGCGGCTGCAGGAGCTGGGCGGCGCGCTCGCCGCGTTCGCGACCGACCTCGGCGAGCGGCTGCGCAGCGTCGTTGTGCTCACGATGTCGGAGTTCGGTCGCACAGTCGCCGAGAACGGCAACAGCGGCACCGATCACGGCCATGCGACGGCGATGCTCGCCTTGGGCGGCCCTGTGGCAGGCGGCCGCGTGCGAGGGGCTTGGCCCACCCTCGATCCGGCGGCGCGCTACGAGGGCCGGGACCTCGCCGTCACGACCGACTTCCGCGATCTGTTCGGCGAGATACTGGCGCGGCACCTGGGGGCGACCGACCTGGCGCCGGTGTTTCCTGGATATGCGGTGCGGGAGGAGAGCTTCCCGGGAGTGATGCGGACCTAGTAGACGTCGAGAAGAGGCGTCGAGAAAGGGCGTCGAGAGAATACGTGTTTACTCGACGCCTCCTCTCGACGCCGTTTCTTGACGATACCTCTCGACGTA
>DASSIL010000062.1:0-3142 GCA_035691925.1 Gemmatimonadales bacterium | reverse complement strand
TCGCAGCACGTGCTCGAGAAAGTCGGTCTCCGCTACGAGCGCGACTGCGTCCATGACGACCACCCCTCGGCGCTGTTTCGCCGGCGCCTGCGCTGATCGCCATGCGCCGCCATCGCGAGACCCATCGAACCGAGCGCGTCGGCTGGCTCCGCGCCGCGGTGCTGGGCGCCAACGACGGCATCGTCTCCACGGCGAGCCTGATCATCGGAGTGGCGTCGGCTCATGCCTCGCGCTCGTCGGTACTCGTGGCGGGAGTCGCCGGGCTGGTCGCCGGCGCCATGTCGATGGCCGCAGGCGAGTACGTCTCGGTGAGCTCCCAGGCCGATACGGAACGGGCCGACCTCGAACGCGAGCGGCACGAGCTCGCCACCCAACCGGAAGCGGAGCACGCCGAGCTCGTGCAGATCTATACGTCGCGGGGAATGGACCGCGCGCTTGCCGAACAGGTGGCGACCGAGCTGATGCACCACGACGCCCTGGGCGTGCACGCCCGCGAAGAGCTGGGGATCACCGAGGCGCTCCGCGCCCGCCCGCTGCAGGCCGCCCTGGCTTCAGCGGCGAGCTTCGCCGCCGGCGCCGCCGTGCCGCTCCTGACGGTGATCTTGAGCCCCGCCCGCCATGTCAGCACCATCGTTGCCGGAGCCTCGCTCGTGCTGCTCGCCCTGCTGGGCGGCGTGGCCGCGCGCGTCGGCGGAGCCCGCGTATGGGTCGGCGCCGCGCGTGTCACCCTGTGGAGCGCTCTCGCGATGGCCGTGACCGCCGCGGCCGGCGCGCTGTTCGGTGGCGCCGGTTGAAGGCACGGTCGGTCGTGCGTGTATCGAGATCCGTTGCATGCAGGCGACACCCATCTTCACACCGAACAACTGCCGGCGGACTTGAACTCGCAGCGCGGCGCGGTCAGCTTTGCTGCTGACTCCTCGCACTCGAAACGAGTTCTCCGTGACGCAGCATCGTGCGCGTATCACCTGGGCGCCCCGGCCCGGCGGGAGCGGCTCGTTGCCCACCGGTCTCCAGTACGCCACCATTGCCCGTTTCGCCGAAGACGACAGCTGGCCGAACGATGCCTGGAGCATCGTATGCGCCTTCGACGCTCCTCCAGTGCTGCAGCGCAATCCCGCCGAGGCGCGCATTCGTTTTCTCGCCGAGGCGGCACCGCACGATCGCCTCAAGCCGGGCGCGATCTTCTCGCTGTACGAGGGTCGCACCGACGTCGCGACCGTCGAAGTGCTGGACTGAGACGGCGTGCGTCGATAACGACGGTCGAAACACAAGCAGCAGTAGCGCTTCCGGCCCCAGAGGGCATCCCGCGAAAAGTTCCCCGGCAACCCGCTGCTGTCCCGGGTGTAGCCGAGACAGGGGGGGACTCTACCAAAGGAGACAGGCCCCATGAAGCGCACACTCGCTGTTCTCGCAGGACTGAGTCTCGTGCTGTTGCCGCAGTTGGCGAGCGCTCAGGGCGGTTTCGGGATCAAAGGCGGATTCTCGTACGGCGACGTCACGAACCGCGGCTTTCTCCCGGGGGCGCTGAAGAACCGGACCGGCTTCGCCGCGGGCATCGCGCTCTCGGGCACCGGCTTGGTCGGCTTTGGCGTCGAAGGACTCTACGCGCAGCGCGGCGTAGTCAGCAGCACCAGCGGTGATTCCTGGAAGCTCAATTACGTCGACCTTCCGGTGTATCTGCGCGTCGGGCTTCCGACTCCCGGAATCGCGCCGTTCGCATACGCTGGTCCGCAATTCTCATTCGAACTGAGCTGTAGCGCCGGCGGTGGCGCCACCTGTCCGAGCAACGGACGCCCCAAGACGACCTATGCCGCAATCCTGGGCGGAGGCGTGCGGCTGGGCGCGCAGAGCGGGTTCACGCTCGAAGGCCGATACATTTATGGGCTCAACGACCTGAAGCTCAGCACCGTCACTTCTTCGCAGAGTTACAAGACCCGGTCATTCCTGCTCCTCGCCGGGCTCTCCTTCTAAGCTGCAGTCCCTGCCGGGCCGCCCTACGTCGCGGGCGGTCCGGCTGTCCTGCCTGCCGCGCCCCGAGAGTTACCTTGGGGGATGGCCACCGCGCCCTTGAGCGGCGGAGCGGCGTTGCTGCAGGCGGCGTTGAACGGAGCCCGCAGCCGGAGGGACCACCCGGCCATCCCCTGGAGCTCCGCCGATCTCGCACACTCCGCGACAGACGCCGTGGAGGCGGGCGCCGCGGCGATCCACGTTCATGTGCGTGACGAGCGTGGGGTGGAGAGCCTCGACGCGACGGACATTGCGCGAACAGTCCGGGCGCTGCGGGAGGCCGTCCCGAGCGTACCGATCGGGGTGAGCACAGGGGCGTGGATCGTCCCCAACACCGAGCGCCGTCACCATCTCGTGGCATGCTGGACCGAGCTTCCCGATTACGCATCCGTCAACTTCGACGAGCCGGGGTCAGAGCTCCTGGCGACATTGCTGCTCGAGCGCGGTATCGGAATCGAGGCGGGTGTCGCGAACACCGTCGCGGCCACGCGGCTCGCCCGGAGCGGGCTGGCCCCACGCTGTCTCCGGATCCTGCTCGAGCCCCAGTCGCAGGATCTCGAGACCGCGCTCCGGATCGTCCGGGATGTCGAGGTCGTGCTGGACGACGCGCACATCACCCTTCCCCTGCTGCTGCACGGCATCGACCGCACCGCCTGGCCGATGATCGGGGAAGCGGCGCGGCGCCGCTGTCAGACTCGCATCGGCTTCGAAGACACCGTAACGCTCCCCGACGGCGCCCCGGCGCCCAGCAATGCCGCGCTGGTGGCGGCGGCGCGGCGCATCTTCGATGCCTGATTTTCTCGACGCTGCGATCGCGGAGGCGGAGCAGGGGGCCCGGGAGGGCGGCATCCCGATCGGCTCTGTCCTGGTGCACGACGGACGAATCCTCGGACGGGGCCATAACCGCCGGGTGCAGCAGCGGAGCGCGGTGCTGCACGCCGAGATGGATGCGCTCGAGAACGCGGGACGCCAACCCGCGTCCGTCTACCGGGCGGCGACGCTGTACACGACCTTGTCTCCCTGCGCCATGTGCAGCGGGGCGATCCTGCTATACGGCATCCCCCGGGTCATCGTCGGGGAGCACCGCACCTTTCTCGGCGAAGAAGAGCTGCTGCGCTCCCGCGGCGTGACCGTA
>DASSIL010000061.1:0-5961 GCA_035691925.1 Gemmatimonadales bacterium | reverse complement strand
CGGGGACCGGGGGCGCGAAACTAAACGCCCCCGATCCCCGAAAGACAGCACCCACGGTGCGGCCGCCGACGGGTGAGAGAAAGTAGAGCTGCCCGTGCTCCAGCGTGAGCTGTGCGACGTCGCGCGTCAACACGAGATGGTCGACCTCGGCCACCTTTCCGGGAACGGGCGCGAGACTCTGGAGCTCGCGGTAGCGGTCCATGTACGCGGACGCGGCCCCCGGTGCGGGTACCGTCTGCGCGGCGCAGATTTCTGGAATCACGAGTGCCACGCTGATCAACAAGCTCCGCATGCGTCAGCTCCGGGCTATTGCGGCGGCAGATGCGCCAGCCGCTCTTTGGCGTCGGCGATCATATCGGTGTAGCGGCTCGGGGCGAGCTGCAGGAACCGGTTGTAGGCATCCCGAGCCTCCTGGTACTCCCCGAGTCTGGCGGCGGCGATGCCCAGCATGTAGTCAGCGCGGGACTCTCGCGGGTTCTGGATGACGACGCGCCGCAGCGTGTCTGCTGCCTCGGCGGTTTGTCCAGCTTCCAGCAGCGTCGTCCCGAGATCGTAAAGCAGCGTCGGGTCTCCGGACGCGACCGCCAGCGCACTGCGGCGTTCCTGTACGGCTTCGGGCCAACGTTGCTGGGCTTCGTAGACATTCGCGAGCTGGGTATGGGCGAGGTCGAGACTCATGTCCTCTTCAACGAGCTGGCGATACAGACGCTCGGCTTCCTGGTAATGGCCTGCACGCTGGTTCAGGAACGCGATGATGTAACGCACGTACCTGCTGGCATAATCGCCCAACACCGTCGAGTCCCGCATCGCCTGATCCAGCAACCGCTCCATATCGTTGATCGCGGAGTCGAATTGTTGAAGTTCGACCTCGGAGCGGGCGTGAAACCATAGCGCAAAGGGCGGCGGCGGTTTGTGCCGCTGATCGGATTTCACGATTACGGTATCGAAAAGTGCCGCAGCCTCCTCGAGGCGGTTGCGTCGGTATTCCCTCATGGCGTGTTCCAGCGTCCCAGCCCACTCGTATGGCATGTGGAGCCCGTTCGCCGCATAGAACCCCTGCAGCGGGTCGAGAAGAAAGGCGCGGCGAAACAACAACGCCGTGGTGTCCTGGACTCCGGGGCGCGGCAACCGGACAAAACGAATCTGCCCATTCGCCTGCAGCAGGGCAAAGCTCCCGGGGGGCAGCTGCGCCACCTCGATGCTACCGAGCAATACGTAAGCGGGGGTGAACTCGCGATCGATCAGGATCGCCGTTTCAAGCGAATGCCGGGCAGAGTCCACTTGCTTCGCCTGAAGAAAGCCCTGCGCGAGCGCATAGTGCGCGACCGGATCGTTCGAGTCGGCGCGCGCACGCGCCTGCAGCTCGGCAAGGGACGGAAGGCTCTGGGCGTCGAGCCCCGGTCCGAGGACGGCGATCAACGATGCAAGCAGCGCAGCACGAGCAATCATGACGGCTCCCAGACTCCAACATGGCAATCCGGGGTCCGGATGGCCAATTTTCTCCACATGGACGCTGCCGCCACGAAGGTGATTCTCGAGCACTTCCCCTATGGGCTGTACGTCGTCACCGTCGCTCACGACGGCGACGAACACGGCATGACCGCCAACTGGATCACCCAAGCATCATTCGAGCCGCCGATGCTCGCCGTCGCCATCGAGAATACCTCGAAGACGATCGGCCTCATCCGTGATGCCCATCACTTCGGTGTCAGTCTTTTGACTACAGGGCAGCGGGAGCTGGCAGGAAAGTTGGCGCGCTCTTCATCCCAGTCGCAGCAGAAGCTCAAGGGGGTGAAGACGAAACCCGCGCCGGTCGCGCAGTCGCCGGTCCTGACCGAGGCTGTGGGATGGGTGGAATGTCGCGTCGTCGCGACGCTCCCCGCCGGCGATCACACCCTCGTCCTGGGAGAGATCCTCGGAGCGGGAGTCGAAAACGGCGATGCGGAGCCACTGACGCTCAAAGAAGCGGGGCTGAAATACAGCTGAGAGCTGACAGCTATCAGCTGTCAGCTCTTCTTGTAGACGATCTTCCCACCCACAATAGTGACCGCGACTCGCGCGGTGGCGAGCGATTCGGGCGCCATCGTGAAGAGGTTGTGGTCCAGGACCACGACGTCCCCATCCATACCGGGCGCAAGCGTGCCCCACTGGTGCTCCGCGAACACCGCCCACGCGTTGTTCGCCGTATAGGCCTTGAGCGCCTCGGCGAGGGTGATCTTCTGCTCCGGCACCCAGCCGCCGGGGTTCTTGTCGTCGAGCGTACGCCGCGTCACTGCGGCATAGACGCCCCACAGCGGATCGATCGTCGCAACGGTCCAATCGGAGCCGAAGGCGAGGGGTGCGCCCGTGTTCAGGAGGTCGCGGAACGCGTACGTCGTCTTGATGCGCTCTGGGCCAATGCGCTGCTCCACCCAGCGGCCGTCGTCGATCGCGTGATAGGGCTGCATCGACGGCACGATGCGCTCCTGGCCGAACTTGGGAATGTCCTCGCGGCGCAGGTGCTGCGCATGCTCGACCCGGAAGCGGCGGTCGCGTTGCCCGTGCACCTTGGCGACGCTGTCGTACATCGCGAGCAGGTCGGCGTTGGCGCGGTCGCCGATGGCATGGACCGCGACCTGCAGCCCCGCTGAGTCGGCGTTGCCGATCCAGGTCGCCATGTCCTTCTCGGGATTCTGCAGCAGCCCGTGGTACCCGGCCGAATCGTTGTACGCGTCGAAGAAGTACGCCGTACGCGCCCCGGCCGACCCGTCCATGAACCCCTTCAGCCCGCCGATATGCACCCAATCGTCCCCCGCGCCACTCGCGTGGATCGTGTCGGCGACGGCGCGCCATTGGTCGATGGGGAGATAGAGATAGACGCGCAGCGTCATGCGGCCCGCCTTCTCGAGCCGCCGGTAGCTCGCGAGCCCCGCCCACGACGCCGACATGTTGGCCGTGGCCGTCACGCCGAGCGACGCCGCGTAGGCGAGCGCGCGGGCGACGGCGGAGTCCGTCTCCTCCGGCGTCGGCTCCGGGACGGACTTGAAGATCAGGTCGAGTGCCTGGTCCTTGAGAATCCCCGTCGGCTCGCCGGTGCGCGCGTCGTGCAGGATCTCTCCGCCGGACGGCGTCGGCGTCGCCTTCGTCACGTTCGCGGCCTTGAGCGCCGCCGAGTTCGCCAACGCCTCGTGACCGTCGAGCCGATTGATGAAGACCGGATTGTTCGGCGTCACGGAATCGATCCACTCGCGGCGCGGCAGCGGCTGGCCCGGCCACAACGTGTGATCCCAGTCGCCGCCCAGGATCCACTGCCCCGGCGCGCGGGTCTTCGCGAACGCGGCCACGCGACGGATGAACTCCTGGGGCGAGGCGGCGTTGCGGAGATCGAGCGACGCCAGCTGGAAGCCGCCGTCCACGAAGTGCGTGTGCCCGTCGGCGAAGCCCGGCATCACGAGCCCGCCATGCGCGTCGATCACCTGCGTGGACGAGCCGATGAACTTCGCGATCGCCGCCGAGTCGTCGACCGCAACGATCTTGCCGGCCTTGATCGCGACGGCGCCCGGCCGTGCGTCGCCGGACGAGAGGCCGGTCCAGACCATCCCGTGCGTGATGACGGTGTCGGCGGAGTTTCCCGCTCCACAGGCGACCAGACAGACGAGCATCCCGGCAGCGGCAACCGTGCGAGTCATGGGGAGTCTCCTGATCAGCGCAGCTTGGCGACGCGGCGCAGCGTATCGAGCGCGGCGAGCGGATCGACGCCGGGCGTGTCGGGGCGCGCGGGGGCGCTCAACGCGTCGCGGATGTCGAGCAGCACCTCGAGCAGCAACTGCTCGCGCTGGAACGCGGCGTCGAGATCGAGCATACGACGCTCATCGCCGGCCGTCTTGGCGCGATCGTACGCTTCGCGGTAAACGGTTTCGAGGTTGGCGAGGATGCGCTCGCGCGGGCGTGGGGGCATACGCGAAAAGATATACCGCGCTCAGGCGTCGACCCGCCGCAGCACGAGCCCGCTCGGGACCTTGGGGATGAAGTAGGTCGATTTGGGGGGCATGACGTCGCCCGCGTCGGCGACGGCCAGCACCTGGTCCACGCGCGTAGGGTTGAGCAGCACCGCGGCGAGCGCCTTGCCCAGGTGGGCGATCTCGAGCGCGGCGGTGGCGTTGGGGGTGTAGGTGAGGGTGGGGGTCGATTGGCCGGAGGCCAGAATTTCCTGGACGACGAGGCGCTCCACGATCGCGACGTCGAGCGAGCGCACCGCCGGCGTGCGCCCAAGCTCGACGATCGAGGCGAGCGGCGCGTCGTCGCGCAGCACGAGCAGCAGGTCCTTCTTCCCCTCGGTCGCGACGACGCAGGCGGTGCGGTCGCGTCCCGCGGTCGCCAGCAGGGCGACGGGATCGGCGTCCTCGGGCACGGGCTGAATGTCGAAGTACGTCCGCCATCCCGGCTCGAGGCCGAGCACGTTGCGGTCGCCCGCGTAGATGACACGGTGCGTCGGCAGCACGATGAGCCCCGGATCGTGAGTCGACACGACGAACGCGAGGAGACGCCGCGCGGCCGGATTCTCGCCGGCGTAGGCGACCGCCGTCTCAAAGCGGTGGTGGCCATCGGCGATGTAGAGCGGCGGGGCGGCGACCCCGGCGAGACGGTCGGCGTCCGGTCCCGACACGACCCACAGGCGGATCGTGACGCCGTCGAGCTCGGCGGTGGCGTCGGGGGGACGCGACCCCTGCACTACCGCGCGCAGGCCTGCCGCGAGCGTGCCGTCGGCGTCAGGGGCGAGGAGAAAGATCGATTCGAGATTGGTATGGGTCGCGCGCAGCAGCTCCAGCCGGTCCACTTTGGGACCGCGGTGCGTCTTCTCATGCGGCCGGATGCGGCGGGTCTCATAGGGCTCCGTGGCGGCTGCGGCGAACATGCCGACGCGCGTGTGGCGCTCGCCCGCGGGCGTTCGAAACTCCTGTGCGACCACGTACACCGAGGGTCTCGGGTCACGCACGAACACGCCCGCCGCACGCCACGCGGCGAGCTGCGCCGCGGCGGTGTGGTAGCGGCTCGCCTCGCCCACGGCTTCCGGGAGAATGAGGTGGACGATATTGTGCGGGTCACTGGCGGCGTAGCGGCGGCGTTGTTCGGTGGAAATCACGTCATAGGGGGGCGCGATGAGGCGCGAGAGCGCGGCCGCATCGGCGTAGCGTTCTCCCATGAACGGCGTGACGAGCAGCGAGTCGACACCCATCCTTGCGACGGAGACTCCCGTGGCGTTTCGCGAAGCTCAGGCGACGGTCGACGAGTGGATCCGACAATATAAGGAAGGCTACTTCCCCCCGCTCACGATTCTCGCCCGGCTCACGGAGGAAGTGGGCGAATTGGCCCGCGAGCTGAACCACCGTTTCGGTGAGAAGCAGAAGAAGCCGGGCGAGGCTGACGGGGACCTTGCGCTCGAGCTGGGGGACATCCTGTTCGTAGTGATCTGCCTGGCGAATGCGCAGGGGATCGATCTCGATCAGGCGTTCGACGCGGTGATGACGAAGATCAGGACTCGCGACGCGAACCGGTGGACCAGGAAGGAACACTGATCTCTTCGAGGATTCGCTCGTACGAGAGTAAGCGGTCCGGGTCTACACGCCCCGCATCGGCTGCCGCGCGCACGGCGCACCCGGGCTCGGCTTTGTGGCGGCAGTTATCGAAGCGGCATTGATCGAGCAGTGGGCGGAATTCCGGAAAGCAGGCACCCAGCTCGTCCGGTTCGATCCCCCACGTGCCCACCTCGCGCATCCCCGGCGTATCCACCACGTAGCCACCGACCGCCAGCGGCACGAGCTCGGCGGCGCGCGTGGTGTGCGTCCCGGTGCGCCACTTCTCGCTGATCGCGCCGATGCGGAGCTTCAACCCCGGCTCGAGCGCGTTCAAGAGGCTCGATTTTCCGACACCGGATGCCCCCGTGAAAACCGTCTCGCGGCCCCGCAACAGATCTCGCAGCGC
>DASSIL010000060.1:0-3632 GCA_035691925.1 Gemmatimonadales bacterium | reverse complement strand
TTTCGTCTCGACGGCAGACACGTACGGCGGCAACTCAGGCTCCCCCGTCGTGACGAAGGACCTGGCGCTGGTCGGCCTCAACTTCGACCGCAACATCGAGGCGCTGGTGCGCGACTACATCTACCTGCCGGAGCGTGGGCGCAACGTCATGGTGGACGTGCGAGCGATCCAGGCCGCGCTCGACAAGGTGTATGGGGCGCATCGAGTGGTGACGGAGCTGTTGACGGGCCAACTTGGGGCAAGCGACTCTCCATAGGCCAAGGGATACGTCATCGGTCATCGGTAGTCGGTAAGGACGTTACCGATGACCGACGACCGATTACGCCTTATTGCTGTACTCTTCAATAACCCGCCGCACGTCCTCACTGACCTCGAACTCGTTCTCCGGGAGCTTCGCCCCCGCCGCGAGCAGCGCGTCCACGACCGCGGGGTAGTCACCCGTCTTGCGATGCCATCCGTGCTCCGATCCGTGCAGCGCCCAGCCGAGGGCGGGGAGGTCGTGGTCGTCGCCGCGGAGATCGAGCGGGGGGTGGTAGCGGAGAATCTCGCGCACCATCTCCGCATTACCGTGCCACGCGGCCCAATGTAGCGGCGTCCCGCCGTGCTGGCCGCGCACCACGACCGGCCACCCGGCAGCGAGCATGAGGCGCACCGCGTTCGTGTTGTTACTCTGAGCGGCGCGCACGAGGTGCTTGCCATCCTCGTCGGAGAGGGAAGCGGCGAGGTTGGGTCGCGCCGCAAGCAGCTGCCGGAACGTGGCTTCGTCTCCCAGATCGCAGGCGAGGGCGAGTTTGAGCTGTTCGGGGGTGCGCTCCATGAGGAACCGGAACACCTCTTCATGGCCGAACTCCCGGGCCACGCTGTGCGGCGTGGCGAGCTGCCCCAATGTCCACAGGTAGATGCAGCCTCCGGCACGCGGATCGCGCTTGGGGAACCACTCGTCCGCGACGAGCATGCGAATGCACTCGGGATCGGCCTCGAGATGCTTGCGGACCAGTGCCAGATCGCCGAGTGCCGCTGCCATGAGGATGTCGGTGTGACAGCCACGGGAGACGAGAAAGCGAGCGACGTCCTGGCGATCGCGAAGCATGTACATCGCCGGGGTCGATTCGTGGTCGACGTCCCGAGCATCGATAGCTGCGCCATGGTCGAGGAGCCACTGCGCCACGGCGACGGTCGGGGCGACGTGGAGCGGGGTCTGCCCATCGCCGCCGCGCGCGTGCACCAGCTCGGGGGCTGCCGTGACGAGGCGCTCGAGGTCGTCCATCCGGGCGAGCCGCGTCGCCGCGTGCACGTCGACCCGTGCGCCACGCTCGATCAGAAAGGCCGCCATGCCGTGATCGTCGTCCAGCACCCCGAACCCGCCCGCCCACCAGTGGCTCTTCTGGTTGATGTCGGCCCCGGCCTGGAGCAGCACGTCGATCATCGCGCGGTTGGTGAACGGTACGGCGGCGAGGAGGGGAGTCGCGCCGAAATGCAGGCCGGGCATCGTGTCGTTGAGCTTCGTCCGCAGCTCGGGGTAGCGCTCGAGCACATCCCGTAGCCGGCTCGCATCGTTGGTCTGGATGGCTGCGACCAGCTCCGTCGGCGGATCAGCGGTGTTCTGGGCGACGTGCGCCTTGAGCTTCGCCCAGCTCGCGAAGCCGTAATCGCGGGCCAGGGCAAGCTGGGCATCGGCGAGCTGCGGTGCAGCGGGAGCGGCCCGAGACAGCAGCGCCCGGAATCGCTCGTGTGCCACAGGATTGCCAGCGGCGAGCTCGTCGAGCAGGACTTTGGCCTGCTTCTTCAGGTGCTCGAGGCTGGGATTGCGGGGAAGTCGGCGGGTCATACACTCCTCCCTTCGAGATCGCCCGTGTCCGCACGAGGGGCAGAAGAGAGGTCGTGTTGTGACGACTGGAACGGCGCAGGTGGGATGGTCCCTTCCCGCGGACGGGGTGCACCCTGCGGTGCGCGTCAAGTGTATCAGGCACCACATGTACCGACAAGCCTCGGCGGTCCTCGCGCTCGCGATCGTTGCGTGGTCGGGGTCGTGTGATGGCAACCCGCTCGGGCCGGCCGAAAGCCAGCTGGCCAAAGCGGAATCCCGCTGGGCGGCGGCCGGCCCTGTGAGCTACGACTTCGATGTTCAGGTCAGCTGTTTCTGTGTGGCGTCGTCGTTCGGGACCGTCACGGTGAGCGTGCGCAATCACCAGGTGGTGAGCCTCGTCCGCACCGACAGCGGGACCGCGGTGGACAGCATCTACTTCGAGAACGTCCTGACGGTCGACCGGATGTTCGCGGCCGAACAACGGTACCTCGACGCCAAGCCCGCCAGCTTCCGGGCGGACTACGACGCGAATCTGGGCTATCCGACCCTGGTTTCCGTGGATCCGAATGCATCGGTGGCCGACGACGAGTACAGCTTCCAGGTGCACGGCCTGCGGGCGTTTCTCCCCCCGTAACTCCGGTTGAAACCCGGCCGTCGGCCATCCGTACGGTGAACACTCCTGAAACCCACCAATGCGCATGGATGACGAGGCCGTGTTCTTTACCGTTTTCGGTGCCGCCCTGGCCGGTGCCGTGCTGTTCGGCGCCGCCTGGTGGCGGGCGCGCACCCGCCTCAATCAGCTAGAGGACCGGCTGGCGGCGTCGCTCGGTTCGCGCGACTCCCGCGACGCTACCGACACCACCGACGTGCACGATCGCATCAGCGAGCTGGCGCAACGTGTCGCGCAGCTCGGTCGTGGCCAGGAATTCGTGCAGCAGCTCCTCGCGGGGAAGCGGCGACTGCCGGGGCTCGGGCATGCAGCGGACTCCACGCCTTCCTGACGATCTCCCCTTGCCTCACGTGAGGCAGCTCCGTACTTTGCGTTCAGTAGCCGTCTCAATAACCAAACTCTGAGGGTTTCTTCTCGATCATGTACACACACACCGCACTGCCCTGCGCGCCCCGGTGGGCCCGGATGTTCGCCATCCGGACCGCGCTGATCGTGGCGATCGGCGGGCGTCGTGCGTCCGTCGACGAGCAGTCGAGGAGACGAGCACCCTAGAAGTCCGCGATTCCGCTGTGTGATCCGGCCTTTCGGGTGCTCCGCCAAAAACCCGAAAGGCCGTTTCGTTTGCCATAACTCCAAAGGATCGCGCAGATGGAAACCCAGGTTCAGGAACACAATAGAGCGATCGTCGCGCGCTACCTCGAGCAGCCCACCCGGCTCCCGCCGGAGCTGCGTCGGCAGGTGGAGGCGTTGTGGGACGGGGCGCCGGTGCAACTTTACGCACTGGCCGATCTCGATCACGCCCATCAACTGTCGGAGACGTGGCTGCTGCTCGGCCCCACGCATCTCGCCACCGCACGCCGTTCAGACGAGCGGTGGGAGGTCGAGAGCGTGTGGCGGTCGCGGGCGCAGGCAGTGGTCGAAGCCCCCGGGCTTTCGGCCACGACGATGACGGTGCTGGGCCGCCCGGGCGATCCGGCGCTCCTCGTCGTGCGCTACAGCCATCGCCAGCGACGCGCCTTCGAGAATCTGAAGTTCGTCCTCGAGGAAGCACTCGAAGGGCGCCGCATCGCGCCCGGCGATGGGGACGGCGAGTACGCCGATGCCGTGGCGCGGCCGGTGCGTGATGCCCAGGCGCTGATGGCGGGGCAGCGGGTG
>DASSIL010000059.1:0-11426 GCA_035691925.1 Gemmatimonadales bacterium | reverse complement strand
CATCTATGACGACTCCCCGTTACCGTCTTTTCGCGCTCGCCGTCTGTGCCGGATCGCTCGCCGCGCAGACCCCCTCACCGGCCGCACCCAATCAGCTCACGGACGCCGAACGCGCAGCCGGATGGCGGCTGCTGTTCGACGGAAGGACCCTCACGGGCTGGCGCGGGTTGGGCTACGACACCGTCCCCACCGCGCACTGGGTGGTGGTCGACGGCGCGATCAAGAAGATCGCGAGCGGCAATGTCCCCAAGCTGCCCGACGGCCAGCCGCTCGTGGGTGGCGACCTCATGACCGTCGACGTGTTCGGAGATTTCGAGCTGTCGTGGGAGTGGAAGGTCACGCCCGGTGCCAACAGCGGCGTCAAGTACAACGTCTCCGAAGCGCTGTCGCTGCACAACGCCCCGAACCACGCCGCCCTGGGCTTCGAGTATCAGATGCTGGACGATGACCGTCACCCTGACGGCAAGCTCCCGACGCACCGGGCCGGGGCGCTCTACGATCTCGTCGCTCCCAGTGACGCCAAGCATCTCAGACCGGTGGGCGAGTGGAATCAGTCGCGGGTGGTCTTCCGCGGGAACCACGGCGAGCACTGGCTCAACGGGGCGCGCATTGTCGTCTTCGAGCTCGGCACTCCGGCCATGGATTCTGCCATCGCCGCGAGCAAGTTCCACACGCTGCCCTGGTTCGGCCAGCGCCGCACGGAAGGCGGCCACATCATCCTGCAGGACCACGGCGACGAAGTGTACTTCCGCAATATCAAAGTGAGACCGCTATGAAACGCCGCAGGTTCTTGAAGACCGCGTCCGCTGCGGGGCTCGGGATCGCGACAGCCCGCGTGCGCCCCTGGGCGCTCGGCGCGCCGGGGGAGCGCATCGCTGTGGCGGTGATGGGCCTGAACGGGCGTGGGACGGTGCTCGCCAAAGGATTCGCGCGGACACCGAACGCCAGCGTCGCCTACGTGTGCGACGTGGACTCCCAGGTTCTGGCCAAAGCCGCTGCCGCTGTCGGCCCGCTCCAGGCCAGTCCACCCAAAGCCATAGGGGACTTCCGGCGCGCGCTCGACGATAAGAGCGTCGACGCGCTCGTGATCGCCGCTCCCGATCACTGGCACACACCGGCGACCATCCTGGCGCTGCAGGCGGGGAAGCACGTCTACGTCGAAAAGCCCTGCGGCCACAACGCGCGCGAAGGCGAGCTGATCGTGGAGGCGCAGCGCAAACACCAGCGCGTGGTCCAGATGGGGACGCAGCAACGCTCGGCAGCGCGCTCGATCGAACTGGTGCAGGCGCTGAAGGAAGGTCTCATCGGTCAGCCCTACCTGGCGCGCGCCTGGTACGCCAACAATCGCGGCACGATCGGGCGCGGCAAGGAAGCGCCGGTTCCCGCCAACCTCGATTACGAGCTGTGGCAGGGTCCGGCCCCCCGCACGCCCTATCACGACAACGTGATCCACTACAACTGGCACTGGTTCCACCGCTGGGGGACGGGCGAGATCTGCAACAACGGCACGCATGAGATCGACGTGAGCCGCTGGATGCTGGGCGTCGACACCTGCACGAAGGTGGGCTCGACCGGTGGGCGCTATCAGTTCGACGACGACTGGGAGTTTCCGGACACCCAGGAGGTGACCTTCGAGTTCGCCGGTGGCAAGACGATCATCTGGCAGGGTCAGAGCTGCAACGGGCTCCCGCTGTTCGGTCGCTCGCGCGGTGTCTCGGTCCTGGGCACGGGAGGAAGCGTCGTGGTCGATCGCGACGGCTACGTCGTCTATGACCAGAAGGGCCAGATGATCCGGCAAGCGGCAGCGGCCAAACCGGCGGATCCCTTGAACGTCGTGGCCGACGACGAAATGACGGGGATGCACATCGCCAACTTCGTGGACGCCGTCCGCACCGGCGCCGCGTTACACCAGCCGATCAGCGAGGGCGCGAAGAGCGTGCTGCTGTGCCACCTCGGCAACATCGCTCAGAGCACCGGACGCGCGCTCCGCATCGACGCCGCGGGGCACATCGTCGACGATGCGGATGCCATGAAGCAGTGGCAGCGGGAGTACGCCCCGGGCTGGATGCCCGTCGTGTAGATGAGGGGCTCTGCGCCGCACGAGGACCGCGGCTTCGATCCTGAGCCCTCGGTACGGCGCGCCGCCCGCGCTCTCTATGAGGAGACTCGGGGGCTGCCCATCATCTCCCCACACGGGCACGTCGATCCCCGAATCCTCGCCGAGAACAAGCCGTTTCCGGATCCCGCGTCGCTCATCGTCACCCCCGACCACTACATCCTGCGCGTGCTCTATGCGCACGGGGTGCCGCTCGAGTCGCTCGGCGTGCCGACGCGGGAAAACGCCGCCCGAGAGACCGATCCCCGCGCGATCTGGCAGCGCTTCGCCGAACGCTACTTCCTGTTCCAGGCGACCCCGACCGGTTTCTGGCTCGACGACGAGCTCAGCCGGGTGTTCGGCGTGCACGAGCGGCTCGACCGCGATACCGCAGGGCGCGTGTACGATCACATCGCCGAACAGCTCGCGGCGCCGGAGTTTCTGCCGCGCGCGCTGTTCGAGCGCTTTGGGCTGGAGCTGCTGGCGACGACGGACCAGGCGAGCGACACACTCGAGCACCACCGCGCCATCCGCGGCTCGGGCTGGAAGGGCAGGGTCATCCCGACATTCCGGCCCGATGCGCTGTTCCGGATCGCCGCTCCGGGATGGCGAGCGGAGCTCGACGGGTTCGCGCGCGCAGGCGGCGGTATGCTCAACACCTACGAGGAGTTCATTCAAGCTCTGCAGCAACGACGGATGTTCTTCCGGGAGCTCGGGGCTCGGGCGACAGACCATGGCGTGCTCGAGCCGTTTGCCGACTCGCTCGCTCCCAGCGAGGCCGAGCGGCTGTTCCAGCAGGCGCGCAGCGGATCAGCGACGGTAGCGGACCAACGGCGCTTCGAGGGACACCTGCTGATGGAAATGGCGCGCCTGTCCGTCGCGGACGGGCTCGTCATGCAGATTCACCCCGGTGCCCTGCGGGACCATAATCGCGTGGTGTTCGAGCGATTCGGTCCCGACCGAGGCGGTGACATCCCGATGGCGACCGAGTTCACCCTCAACTTGCGTCCCCTGTTGAACGCTTACGGCAACGATCCCCGTCTCACGCTCGTGCTCTTCACCCTCGACGAGTCCACCTACAGCCGCGAGCTGGCTCCGCTCGCGGGGCACTACCCGGCTGTCCGGCTCGGCGCCCCATGGTGGTTTCACGATTCGATGCAGGGCATGATCCGCTTCCGCGAGCGGACCACGGAAACGGCGGGGATCTACAAGATGGCGGGCTTTACCGACGACACGCGCGCGTTTTGCTCGATTCCGGCGCGGCACGACCTGGCGCGTCGCATGGACGCGAACTTCCTCGGAGGCCTGGTCGCGCGGCACGTGATCGGGATGGATGATGCGCGTCGCATGGCGCGGGCGCTGGCGTACGACCTGGCCAGGGAGACGTACAAGCTAGCGCCCGGCCCGCCGCTGTAATGCGGCGGTGACGGCGTCGAAGAACGCCCAATCGTCGATCGCGTCCGCTCCCACCGGTAGCGCGCGGGCGCTCCACACGGCGATGACGACCTGTGCCGCGGGGTTCACGTACAGGAACTGTCCGTAGATGCCTTCGGCGGCGAACGCGCCGTCCCGGCGCGCCGCCGCCGTCGGCGCAGTCCACCACAGATAGCCGTAGTCCAGCGGCAACCCGTTGCGCAGCGTTTTCGGGGTCGTCGCCTCCGCGACCCAGCCGGCGGGAAGCATCGAGTCCCCGGCGGCGACGCCGTTGGCCAGCATGAAGAGACCGAACCGGCCATAGTCGCGCAGCGTCGCGCTGATCCCGCTGCCGCCGATTTCGACGCCGTCCGGTGAGTCCAGCCACCAATTCGCGTCCGCCTCCATCCCGAAGCGGCTCCAGATCCGTTCGCCGAGGTAGGCCGCCAGCGGCTGCCCGACGGCACTGCGCAGGACGAGCCCTGCAACCTGGGTCTCACCGGTGTTGTAGTTGTTGACGGTTCCCGGCGCGGCGGCTCGAGGCAGGCTGCGCATCACCGCCAGCGCCGATCCGGGAACCTGGGAAATCTGCGCCTCGAGCAATCGACGCCGATCGGAGCGGGGATCGGTGTAGGTCTCGTTCCAGCGCACCCCCGACGTCATCATCAGGACGTCGCGGATCGTCACACCGTCGTAGGCGCTGCCGGCGAGCGCGGGGACGTAGTGGGTGACGGAGTCGGAGAGACTCGCGATGGCGCCCTGCTTCACCGCGGCGCCGATCAGCGTCGACGTGATCGATTTCGCGATCGACATCGACATCCAGCGGGTGTGCGGGCCGTTGCCGAAGCGGTAGCGCTCGAGCGCGATGCGGCCGTGGTCGAGCACGAGCAGCCCGGCGACGCGGTTGAGCTCGAGGTAATCCTCGAGGTGGTGTGCGGTTCCCCGGTCGGTGAAGGGCACGTCGCCGAGCGGTACGGTGGCGGAGGGAAGGGGCCATGGCTTGGCCGCGTGGGGAATGCGGCGCGTCGGAAATAGCCGGTCGATGTTTCGAAAGGTATTGACGGCCAGCGCGGGACTGAGCGCGCCGTCGTAGATCTGCCGCACCGTCCCGATCGGCTCCCCGGCATGGGGATAGGGTTGTCTTTCGCTCACGGGGACGGGACCCTGCTGTGTAACGAGGCGGCCGACGGTCATCGCCAGCAGCAGGCTCACGGTCTTCCTTCGACCGTTTTCAGCCGGCCTTTCGCTTCAGCGTTGGTGGAATCGCGGCGAATGGCTTCGCGGAAGGCCCCGGCCGCGGCGGCCGTGTCCCCGCGCATGAGCAGGATATTGCCGCGGAACACATACATCCCCGAGGATCCGGGAAAGAACTCCTCGTTGAGGCGTAGCAGCGCGAAGGCTTCGTCGAACTTGCCGGCGCGGCCCAGCCGAAACGCGGCGATATTGAGTGACGGCTCGCCGAAATCATACGACGCGCGCCCGTAATAGCGCTGCCGCAGCGCCTGGTACAACCGAATTGCCGAGTCGGCGCCCGACGAGGTCGCGGTCTCTTGCAGCAGCGCCTCGAGTGGGACCGGGCGGCTTACGCCGCGGTGGCACGTCATGCAGGTCACCGGGACACTCGGTCCTTCCTGCTCGTGCTCGTGTTCATGCTTGGGCAAGGTGTCGAGCCGCCGGTTGATCTCCTCGACCATACTCATCATCTGGCGAGCGATGCGCTTGGTGTGTTTCTCGTCTTTGGCGAAGTCGAACTGCTCGAGTGGCTGCCCCTCCTGGCCCACGTGGCAGAACGGGCAGCGCACACCGAGCGCGGCGGTGATGTTGCGCATCGTCCCGATGACCTGACCCACGGGCGTGCTCCTCGGAATCACCTTCACGTTGATCAGCGAGTCCGGGGGAAAGTGCTGAGTCTGGCTGGGTAAGGTGTCGGACACAGCGGCGCAGATCGCGATGACTACGAGAAGAGTTTTCATACTCCACAGTTACCGTGCGCCGCAACGGCCCGCTATTGAAGGGTTTGTCAGGGTAAGGCAAAGGCGAGATATGTATCGCTCGACGGTGTTCCCAGCTTGCCGCCCCCGGCGGCGATCACCACGAACTGCTTCCCATCGACCATGTATGTACTGGGCGTCGCGAAACCGGCCGCCGGGAGCGTGGTCTCCCAGAGCAGGCGTCCCGTCGTCTTGTCGAACGCGCGGAACTTCCCATCCATCGTGGCGGCGATGAACACGAGGCCACCAGCCGTGACGATGGGACCGCCATACTGCTCCGTCCCGGTATTGACGCCGCCCTTCGGCGCCAACCCGGGATGCTCACCCAGCGGGATTCTCCAGCGGTAGGCCCCGGTATTGAGATCGATGGCGCTCAGCGTGCCCCAGGGCGGCTTTACGGCGGGATACCCGCTTGAGTCTCTCCAGCGCTCATAGCCGACGAACTCGTAGGGCGACTGCCACGGAATGAGCGGTGCAGGCGGTGCTTCCGCGCACGGCGTTCCGAGCAGGTAAGTGGTGACGGCGCACCGCTGATCCTCCGACAGGATCGCGAACGAGGGCATGAAGCCGCGTCCGTAGGCGAGCAGCTGCTGGAGTTGCTGCGCCGAGACACGGGCAGCCACGTCGACCAGCGGCGGCGCGCGATCGCGGCCGCGGCGATCAGCTCCGTGGCAGGCGGCGCAGGCGGCTGCGTAGACCGCCGGACCGCTGCGCGCCGCGACCAGCGCCCGCGAGATCGTCGCGACCGGGCGCATCGCGGCGATCCAGGGAACGTCGCTGGCGTTGACGTAGAGTACGCCCGTGGTCGAATCCACCGCCGCTCCGCCCCACTCCCCGCCGCCATCGAAGCCCGGCAGGACGATGCTTCCGGCGAGGCTGGGCGGTGTGAACAGCGATCCGCGACGGAGCGTCTGGAAGCGGCGGAGCGCCTCGGCGTGGGCTTCGTCCGAAAGGTCCGTCAGGTCGCTGTCGGCGATCGCTTGACGCGCGAACGGCGCCGGCTGGACGGGGAAGGGCTGCGTCGGCCATGCATGCTCACCGCGCAGATCGGACGCGGGGACGGGGAGTTCTTCGATCGCGAAGAGGGGCGTTCCGTTCGTGCGGTCGAACAGAAACACGAAGCCGCTCTTCGCGATCTGCGCGACGGCGCTCACCCGCTTTCCCTGGCGCGAGACGGTGACGAGGTTCGGCGCGGCCGGGAGATCGCGATCCCAGAGGTCGTGGTGTACCGTCTGGTAGTGCCAGAGCCGGGTGCCCGACCTGGCGTCGAGCGCCAGCAGCGAATTCGCGAACAGATCGGCGCCGATCCGCGCGCCTCCGTAGAAGTCCGGCGTGGCCGAGCCGGTCGGGACGTACACGATGCCGCGCAGAGTATCGACGCTCATCCCGGCCCAGGAATTCGCGCCCCCCGCCGTGCGCCAGGCGTCCCGCGGCCACGTGTCGTATCCGAGTTCGCCGGCACGAGGGATCGTGTGGAAGGTCCAGCGAATCCGGCCGGTCCTGACGTCGTACGCGCGCACGTCCCCCGGCGCCGAGCCTTCCTCCTCACCGACACGCGTTCCCTGGATCAGGAGGTCCCTGTAGATGACGCCGGGACTCGTCGCGACGAGATACGCGTCCCCCACATCGCGCCCGAGTCCGGCTGCCAGGTCGACGGAGCCCGTGTCGCCGAAGGTGGCGATCGGCGTCCCGGTGCGAGCATTCAGCGCGTACAAGCGGCGTCCGGCGGTGAAAAGAATGCGCCGGTCCCCGCCTTCCGACCAATAGACGACGCCACGGTTGACGTGCGATGTGCGCGTGCGATGCGCGAAGGGATCGAAGCGCCACACCAGCGTGCCGCTCCCGGCGCGGAGCGCGATGACGGCGAGCGCCGGGGTCGTGGTGTAGAGCATACCGCCCACGACGATGGGCGTTGCCTGGATCTCGGACGAACCGCCCCGCGGCGCATCGCCGGTATGAAACGTCCACGCCACCCGGAGCCGCGCGACGTTGTCGCGGTTGATCTGGTCGAGCGACGAATAGCGGGTGTTCCCCGGATCGCCGCCGGTGACCGGCCAATCGCTGGTCCCCCCGCACGCCGTGCAGCTCACGACGACCGTGAACACAAACCCGAGCCGCTGCGGGCGAGGCCTCATTGGTGCGGCTGGGCGCCGGTCTCCAGTGTGGCCAGACGGCTGCGCGCGTCGGCGACGCGGGAATCCAGCACCGCGGCGTGCGCGAGGAACGCGTGATACTGCTGCGCGGCTTCGGCGGGCTTCTGCGCCATCTCGGCGAGCCGGCCGAGGGCGTAATACGGGGCGGCGTAATACGGCGCGAGGGCGATCACCCGCCGCAGGTGCTTGTCCGCGTCCTCCATGTGCCCCAACTGACTCAGGATCGAGGCGTAGGCGGTATGGACCCACGGGTCATCGTCCCGGATCTGCGCTGCGAGATCCATTTCGTTCAATGCCGTGGTGGTATCGCCGTCCGTCATCGCGAGCACGCCGAGGTGTACGTGGGCAGGGTAGTAACTCAAGTCTTCCTGCAGCGCCCGTGCATACGCCTCGCGCGCCTGGTCGATCAACCCTTGCCGCTCGTTGATCAATCCGATGCTGTGCTCGAGCACCCCTTTGGATTCGTAGAGGTACACGAAATCCCGCGCATCCCGGCCGCGCAGCGTATCGAGGCCGAGCTGCATCTCGACCCGGGCGCTGTCATCGTTGCCGATGAGATAAAAGATCTGGCCCCGCGCCAGATGAATCTCCGCGGCCTCCTGCTTGTTCTGCGACAGCGCCTCGCGGTAGTACCGCAGCGCGTCGGGGAACCGCCGCTCGCTCGCGGCGAGGACGGCGCGCATATACGGCGGGGCTTCCGTTTTCCAGTAGGAGTCGAGGTAATAGGAGAACTCCGACGCCGCCGACGCGTCGACCCTGGCGACCCCGTGCTGCTCCATCTGGAATTCGGCGACGATGTACCGCCGCAGGAGTTCGTCGTCCAACTCCCGGTTGAGGAAGGGGTCCAGCATGCGGGCGCGCAGCTCGAGGGAGTCGATGTAGGCTCCCCGCTTGGACCGATGGACGCTCCGGTCCCCTTCGAGGTAATTGGTCACGAAGGGATCATCGGCGGCCAGGATCAGCGCGATGCGGCGGGCGTACAGCGGCTGCGCCCAGGTCGGGTTGATCTGTGCCGCCCAGTAGAACGCGTCGCCGGCGTGACGCGGATCGTTCCGGGCGATCCGCATGCCGAAACTGTAGTAAGCGGCAGCCGAGTTCGTGTCCGTGCCGGGATCGAGCTGGGGCCGCTTGGGGGCATTTTGTCCCGCAGCGGTGGGAGCGAGCGACGCCAGGGCGGCGAACGCCAGTGCCGGATGCAGGAACGGGGCGCAGCGGGGCATACGAGCGATCCTCGGGGCGAGCGGGTCCCAGCGCTAACCTACGGGCCGTGCCGGGGCGCGACAACCGGCTGGCTCGACCGTCGCGGACGACGTATGATTCGATCGTCGATGGCTACCGCATCCCCGCCCGCGCGCGCGGTCTCCCGGGAGGAGCGGGAGCAGGCCGTGATCCGGTTCGCCGGCGATTCCGGCGACGGCATGCAGGTTACGGGCTCCCAGTTCACCATCGAGACCGCGCTCGCCGGCAACGATCTTTCGACGTTCCCGGACTACCCGGCCGAGATTCGCGCCCCACCCGGCACGACGTTCGGCGTCTCGGCATTCCAGATTCAGTTCGGCTCGTCCGACGTGCTCACCGCAGGCGACCAGCTCGACGCGCTGGTGGCCATGAACCCGGCTGCGCTCAAGGTGAACCTGGAGGACCTGCGCTCGGACGGCACGCTGGTCGTCGACAGCGCCGCGTTTAACGAGCGCAACCTCGCCAAAGCGGGGTACGCCGCGAACCCGCTCACCGACGGCTCGCTCGCGACCTACCGCCTGCTCACGGTGGATATCACGCGGCTCACCGAAGAGGCGGTGAAGCCGTTCGACTTGGGCACCAGGGACGCGCACCGCTGCCGCAACATGTGGGCGTTGGGCCTGATGCTCTGGATGTTCGGGCGCGACCGCGCGGCGACCGTGGACTGGCTGCAACGCAAGTTCACGAAGACGCCGCACATCGCCGCGGCGAACATCGCCGCGTTGAACGCCGGACACGCTTTCGGCGAGACGGCGGAGCTGCCGAGCAACGTCGGCACGTATCACGTGGCGCCGGCCCCCGTCGCCCCGGGGCTGTACCGCGCCGTGAGCGGCACGGAGGCGATCGCGTGGGGGCTGATCGCCGGGATGCGCGCCGCGGGGCTCGAGCGCATGGTGTTCGCATCGTACCCGATCACCCCCGCCTCCCCGGTGCTGCACACCCTCGCGGGATTGCGGTCGCACGGCGTCCTCACCTTCCAGGCCGAAGACGAGATCGCGGCGATCTGCGCCTGCATCGGCGCCGCCTACGCGGGCGTGCTCGGCGTCACCTCATCGTCCGGCCCGGGCATTGCCTTGAAGACCGAGGGGCTGGGGCTCGCCATCGCCACCGAGCTGCCGCTCGTCGTGATCGACTCGCAGCGCGCCGGCCCGTCGACCGGCATGCCCACGAAGACGGAGCAGTCGGACCTGTTCCAGGCGGTTCTGGGACGCAACGCCGACGCTCCCTTGCCCGTAATCGCGTCCGCGACGCCGTCGGACTGCTTCGAGGTGGCGATGGAAGCGGTGCGGCTCGCGACGCGCTACATGACGCCGGTCATGCTGCTGTCGGACGAGAGCCTCGCCAACGCCGCCGAGCCGTGGCGCCTTCCCGATGCCGGAGCGCTGCCGCACTTCCCCGTGGAGTTCCGGACCAAGGCGGAGGGGTTTCACCCGTTCTTGAGAGATCCGGAAACGCAGGCGCGCCCCTGGGCGGTTCCGGGGACTCCGGGTCTGGAACATCGCATCGGCGGGCTGGAGCGTGATTACGAGACGGGGCACATCTCCTACGACCCCGACAACCATCACCGCATGACGAAGGCGCGCGCGGCGAAGGTCGCGGGGATCGCGCGGGACATTCCTCTACAGACCGTCGCACTGGGCGAGGATCGGGGGCCGCTCGCGGTGGTCGGCTGGGGCTCGACCTATGGAGCGATCCATCAGGGCGTGAAGCGGGCGCGCGCCGCGGGACATCAGGCGTCGCACATCCACATTCGCTATTTGGCTCCGTTCCCGCTGAACCTCGGGGAGTTGCTGCGGCGGTTCGATCGCGTGCTCGTGCCCGAGCTGAACAACGGCCAGTTGGTGCAGCTGCTGCGGGCGGCCTACCTCATCCCGGCCGAGGGTCTCAACCAGATCACGGGGAAACCGTTCAAGGTCGGGACGATCGCCGAGGCGATCGCGGAGCGGCTATGACGGCAACGGCCACACTGGCACCCAAGGACTTCGCCTCCGACCAGGAAGTGCGGTGGTGTCCCGGATGCGGGGATTACGCCATCCTCAAGGCGGTGCAGAAGACGCTCGCCGATCTCGGCGCGCGGCGCGAGAACACCGTCTTCATTTCCGGGATCGGCTGCTCGTCGCGCTTCCCGTATTACGTCTCGACCTACGGCTTCCACACGATCCACGGCCGCGCGCCGGCGATCGCCACCGGCGTGAAGCTCGCCAATCCGGGGCTCGACGTGTGGCTGGTGACCGGGGACGGGGATGGGCTCTCGATCGGCGGGAACCACCTGCTGCACGTGCTGCGTCGCAACGTCGATCTCCAGATCCTGCTCTTCAATAATGAGATTTACGGTCTCACCAAGGGGCAATACTCGCCCACTTCGCGCCCCGGCACCAAGTCGCCGTCGACGCCCTCGGGATCGCTCGACAACCCCGTCTCTCCCTGCGCCTTCGCCCTCGGCGCCGGCGCCCGGTTCGTGGCCCGCGCGATCGACACGCAGCAGCCGCGCCTCGTGGAGACGTTGAAACGCGCGCACGCGCATCGTGGCGCGTC
>DASSIL010000058.1:0-5397 GCA_035691925.1 Gemmatimonadales bacterium | reverse complement strand
TCGGGCAGCGTGCGGGCGACGCTCGCCGACCGCGACAAGATCGCGGGCGACGACTACGTCCAGATCCTGCTCGACACGTTCAACGACCACCGCCAGGCGCTCGTCTTCGGCGTGAACCCCCTGGGGGCCCAGGCGGACGGCACGCTGCTCGATGCGCCGCGGCAGGTCGCCACGACGCTGTCGGCGGCGTCCACCGGGGCCTACACCCTCGACCTCAGTCCCGACTTCATCTACGCGTCGAAGGGCCGCCTCACCGCGTGGGGGTACGAGGTGGAGATCCGCATCCCCTTCAAGACGCTGCGCTATCAGACGCGCGATCCGCAGGATTGGAGCGTCAACGTCATCCGCGTCGTACAGGCGACGGGACATCAGCTCACCTGGACGCGTGTGCTGCAGACGCGGGCGTCGTTTCTCGCGCAGAGCGGCACGCTGACCGGCCTCACCGGACTGCGGCGCGGTTTGGTGCTCGACGTGACGCCTGAGGCGACGAGCACCGTCACCGGCGCACCGCAGCCGTCGGGGTGGGCCTACAGCGGGGGCGATCCCCGCATCGGCGCCACGGTGCGCTGGGGCGTCACGGCGAACCTCACCCTCGACGGCACGGTGCGGCCCGACTTCTCGCAGGTGGAGGCCGACGTTCCGCAGATTCAGTTCGATCCGCGGTTCGCGCTGAATTTCCCCGAGAAGCGGCCATTCTTTCTCGACGGGCTGGAGCTGTTTCAGACCCCGATTCAGCTGATCTACACGCGGCGCCTGGCAGACCCGCAGGCTGCGGCGAAGCTCACCGGCAAGGTCGGCGCGACGACGATCGCCGCCCTCTCAGGGGTGGATGGTACGGAGCAATCGGTTACGGGAACGGACCATCCCGTGTTGAGCGCGCTGCGGATCCGTCGTGACCTGGGCGGCGCGAATTCGCTCGGCCTCGTCTACACCGATCGCGAAGATGGCGGCAGCGCCAACCACGTGGCCGCGGTGGATGGCCGAGTTGTGCTGGGTCGCGCCTGGACGCTCGCGTTCCAGGGGGCGGGGAGTGCGACGCGCGATTCGGCGAGCGCGCCGCTCGAGTGGGCGCCGGCCTGGAATGCGAGCCTGGTGCGCTCGGGGAGACGCTTCGGACTCAATATCGCGAGTCGCGCGGCAGGGGAAAACTTCCGGGCCGCCAGCGGGTTCATCTCCCGCACCGACTACGTGTCGACCAGCATGATCCCGAGCTATACGATGGCGGGCGCGCCGGGGTCCTGGCTCGAGAGCTTCAACGCGAATGTCTATCTGGCTGCGCGGTGGAATCAGTACCGTCGCTTCGGCAACGGGCCGGCCGACGACCGCCAGGCCGATTTCAGCACCGGGTGGACGGTGCGGGGCGGGTGGCAGGTCGGGTTGGCGTGGTCGATCGAATCGTTCGGCTATCCGGCGTCGCTGTATGCCAATTACTGGATCGAGCGAACGCGCGGCACGATCGTTGACACGATCCCGTTTACCGGCACGCCGCGCATTCCCAACCTGGATTTCGCCGCGAGCCTCGCGACGCCGAATTTCCAGTCCTTCTCGCTCACCGCGTCGCTGCTCGACGGGCACGACGAAAATTTCTTCGAGTGGGCGAGCGGGCACCTCATCATCGGGAACCTGGCCGCCACGTGGCGGCCGACCGATCGGTTGCGGACGGAGCTCTTGTACCAGCACCAGGAGGTGCGCCGCCGCGACGACGGCAGCATCGTCTCGCGCATCCGCGTCCCGCGGCTCAAGATCGAGTATCAGCTGTCGCGGCCGATCTTCATCCGTATCGTCGGGCAGTACACGTCGAACGAGACCGACTCGCTGCGCGACGACTCCCGCACCGGTGGCGCGATTCTGATTCGCGATCCCGTGACCGGTGGCTTCACCCGCTCGACCCGCACCACGAGCAACGTGGCGCGCGTGGACTGGCTGTTCTCTTACCACCCCACGCCGGGCACCGTTGTCTATCTCGGATATGGGAACAGCCTGGAGGAGCCGTCGGCATTTCGCTTCCGTGGGCTGTCGCGGGTGAGCGACGGGTTCTTCGCGAAGGTCAGCTACCTGTTCCACGTCTAGTCTTGCTTGCGGTCCTCTGGTTGCGGTCCGTACATTCGCCCATCCCTCCGTCCAGAGGTCGTCTGTGCTGCGTGAAGCGCCGATCCGGGAGATCCGCCCGCCGTTCAGACGCCTGCTCCGTGCGATGCAGCCGGTCCGAGCGGTTGTCGGAATCATCCTGGCGGCAGCGTCGTGCAAGACCACGACTGCTCCCACCTGCATGGTGCAGAGCGTGACCGTCACACCTAATTCCGTCACGCTCACCGTCGCGCAGAGTACGACGGTCAACGCCACCGTCAGCGCGACGAACTGCACAACCCCGCCCGGCGTGACCTGGGCAAGTGGCAGCGCGGCAGTCGGCATTCTAGCCAACGGGGCGTCTGCCCAGATTACCGGGGTCAGCGCCACCGCGAGCCCGGTATCTGTCACGGCGACGGCAGGAGGTCAGAGTGGCGCCATCCAGGTGACCGTCGTTCCTCCTCCGAGCATCAGTCTCTCCAGTGCGACCCTGACCTTTTCGGCGCTCCAAGGCGGCGCCAATCCGGCGAGCCAGTTCATTACGATCACCAACGGCGGCGGCGGGTCGCTCACCGGCTTGGGGACGGGCACCATCGTCTACGGGGCCGGTGCGACCGGCTGGCTGCAAGCGCCAAATCTGAGCGGGACGACGGCGCCGGCGACGCTCACCCTTCAGCCGGTCACGGGGAGTCTTGCTCCCGGGAGCTACTCGGCGACGATCCCGGTGCAGTCGGGGGTGGCGGCGAACAGCCCGCAGACGCTCACGGTGAACTTCACGATCACGGCGTCGCCCTTGATCGGGCTGTCCGCAACGACCCTGACCTACTCGGCAACCCAGGGTGGCGCCGACCCCGCGAGTCAATTCATCACGATCACCAACACCGGGAGCGGTTCGCTCACCGGCTTGAGTACGGGCGCCATCGTCTATGGGGCTGGCGCCACCGGGTGGCTGCAGGCACCCAACCTGAGCGGGACGACGGCACCGGCGACGCTCACCGTCCAGCCCGTCACCGGGAGTCTCGCCCCGGGGAGTTACAGCGCGACGATTCCGGTACAATCGGGCGCGGCGTCGAACAGTCCGCAGAACCTCACGGTGACGTTCAACGTGGCGGCATCACCGGCGATCCAGCTGTCAGCGGCAACGCTGAACTTCAATGCGACGGAAGGTGGTGCGAACCCCGCCAGCCAGTTCATCACGATCACGAACGGCGGCGGCGGGGCGCTCACCGGCTTGAGTACGGGCACCATCGTCTATGGGGCCGGCGCCACCGGTTGGCTGCAGGCGCCCAACCTGAGTGGGACGACAGCACCGGCGACGCTGACCATCCAGCCGGTGACCGGGAGTCTCACGCCGGGGGCCTACTCGGCGACGATTCCGGTGCAGTCCGGGGTGGCGTCCAACAACCCGCAGACCCTGACGGTGAACTTCACCGTGGCCAGTGCGTCATCGGTGGTGGCCTTCGTCGGAGACAACCAGACGGGACTCGTGGGCTACGCGGTCAACGTCCGCCCAGCCGTGCGCCTCACTTCCGGGGGAAATCCCGTCTCCAATGTCGGCGTGACGTTCGCGGTACAGAGTGGGGGCGGCAGTATCGTCGGGAACGCCACGATCAACACCGATGGAAACGGCGTGGCGCAGGTGGGTGATTGGGTGCTCGGCGGGAATCCGGGGACGAACACCCTAACGGCGACGGTTGCCGGATCCGGCATCGCGGGGAACCCGGTGACCTTCACGGCGACCGGCGCCGCCGCGACATTCAACATCACGATTCAGAACGTCGGTCCGCCGTTCACGCCGGCCGTTCAGACCGCGTTCAACATCGCCGTCGCCAAGTGGCAGCAGATCATTTACCAGGATCTGCCCGATATTACGAACTTCAGCGTGCCCGCGAACACCTGCTTCTCCGGGCAGCCGGCGATCGGTCCGATCACCGTGGATGACATCATAATTCTGGCGAAGTTCGACTCGATCGACGGCCCCGGGAAAGTCCTCGGTCAGGCGGGGCCGTGCGCGATCCGCGTCTCGGACGGCCTCACGATCCTCGGCCAGATGACGTTCGATTCCGCCGACGTGGCGCTCCTGAACTCCTCGGGGGCGCTGAACAGCGTGATCCTGCACGAGATGGGGCACGTGCTCGGGTTCGGCACGCTGTGGACGCAGACGCAATTCAATTGCCTCCAGGATCCGTCCACTCCACCCGGGACGATTCTCGACACGTTCTTCAGCTGCGCCAAAGGGCGAGCGATGTTCGACTCGATCGGCGGCACGAACTACACCGGTGGGAACAAGGTCCCGGTCGAGAACTGCGGTCCTGCCTCCCCACCCGGGTGCGGTGCCGGCAGCGTGAACGGGCATTGGCGCGAGCCAGTGTTCGGCGCCGAGCTGATGACGCCGTTTATCTCCGTCAGCGTGCCCAATCCCCTCAGCCGGTTATCCGCGGCCGCGATGGAAGACCTGGGCTACGTTGTGAATTACGCTGGTGCGGATGCGTACACGCAGACGTTCAGCCTGGTGGTGGGAGGTGCCCAAAGCGGCCTCCTGTCGCTCGACGATGATGTCGGCCACGGTCCGATCTACGTAGTGGATCAAGGCGGCCGGATCGTGCAAGTGATTCGGCGACAGTGAAGCGGGGGCGGCGACTCGTCCCCCTGGCCCTCATGGGGCTGGCATGTGCCGGACACGGTCGAGCCGACACGACACCGGCGGCGAGCGAGTGCAAGCCGACTACGGGGCGCCTGTCGGCCAACGCTCCCTGGGACAGCCTCGCGGGCACCTGGCGCCTCACGCTGGTTGCGACGTTCGGGTCGTTGACGGGACGGAGCGTGCAGGGGGAAATGACCCTGCGAGTTCAGGATTCGGTGCAGCGGCGCGTGGAGCGTCCGGGGCCCACCGTCGTCACGGTACCGGTCATCGGGGCGGCGGATATTGCACTCGAAGCGGTGGGTGCACGGCGCATCGGCGACCTTCATTCGCTGGAGTCAGCGAGGCCAGGGCTCGGGATCTGGGTCTCACGCGGTGCGGACGGGAGGATGTCGGCGGTCTTGCGGATCGGCCAGGAGGAAATCCACCCGACGCTGCTGCAGATCGAAGGCGCCTACACGGTCCTCTACCTGCGGGAGGTATCGAGCGACGCCATGCGTGGCGGGTGGGCCAGTGGCGTGATGCAGGAGGAGGCGCACGGGCATTTTTGCGCCGAGCGAGTTTCGCGTTAGGGCAGTTGGCCCCGAAGGATTCGAACCTTCATTTCCGGATCCAAAGTCTCGCCGAGCGCCGCACAGGCCAAGCACGGCGGAAGATCCGTCAGGTCCGCATCATCGAGCCGGAATCTC
>DASSIL010000057.1:0-10844 GCA_035691925.1 Gemmatimonadales bacterium | reverse complement strand
CACGTTCAGCGCGTGCCGCCGCAATCCCCGCCGCCACCCCGGCGACGAGCGCCGCCCGTCCGGCGACCTTCAGCACCCGTTCCGTCTTCAGCAGGGTTTGCTTGAGCCGGCGGCGCCGGTCCTCGGATGCGGCCTGCGTCCGGGCCTCTTGCAGCACCCGGTCGGCTTCTCGCGCCGCCACCAGAGCCCATTGTTTGGCCCGCCGGGCGGTGCGCACCGCCGCGCTCAAGAACCGGTCCGTTCGTGTCGCCATGAGACTGCCCTCCATCGTTGAGATTGCGTGCGACCAGGTATCGTCAACCATGTCGCTGCGCCTGGGACGCGTGCTACTCGAGACCAGGAAGCAGCGGATCGCGTCCGCGCTCCCGTGGATTGTCCCGCGCCAGATTCGCCGCGAGCTCGAAGATCCAGGTCGCCAGGTTCTTGGTCGGGTCGAAGCGGCGCAGGTGGCGGAACACGCGAACAAAGACCTGCTGCACCAACTCCTCCGCCCGCTCCCGGTCCTCGCCGGCCCCGGTGATGAATTCGTGCAGGCCGGCCTGGTACCGGTCGACCAGAGCGCCAAACGCCCGGGGATCGCCCGCCAGATGCCGCTGCACGAGGTGGTGGTCGTCGAGCTGCTGCAGCGCCGGGCGCGCGCCGGCCAGCGTCGCCATATCGGCCGGCGGCATACCCGCCCCGATGAAGTCGGTCATGAGACGAACGTCACGCCTGTCGGCGGCGCACGAAGTGCAGGACCAAAAACACCACGGCCACGAGCAGCAACAGATGGATCAGACCGCCTGCGACGTGGAACGCTCCCCAACCGATGATCCAGGCCACCACCAGCACGACAACCAGAAGCAGCAACATGTCAGTCTCCCTCCTCGCTCTCACCCACCCCCGCGATCTCCGCCGGCATCTCCAGCGGCGCGGTATAGCTGAACGTCACCTGGAGCCGATGCAGCTCGCTCGCCAGATCGCGGTTGACCCCACGCGCCTGGTCGGGGCTGTCACTCACGATGAGGATGCGCGTCGCCAGTCGCTCCAGCACGAGCCGACCGGTCCAGGTACGGGCCTCGAGACGCGCCGCCTCGTGTTCGTGATCCAGGAGCCCCTGGATCGTGTCGAGACGGCTCTTCGGTTGTGGTGGGACGATCTGATAAGCGTAGGCCCACAGGTTCGTCGGCGTCCCACGCCGCTGGTTCATCACGGTGCACTTCCCCTCCTCGAGACGCCGGCCCGCCGTGCGCGTCGGCCGGAGCGTCCACGCGCGCGCACACAACCTGCTGGTGTACGCGCGACACGAGTATCCCTCTGCCGGATGAAAAGCGACTTAGCAACGGAGGGTGGCCGGAGGACCGGCCGCGCATCGAACGAGCTAGCTCTTTGGAGGTTCAGGGACCTCGGAGGCAGGATCGATCCTCGTGATCTCACTCCACCGGCGCGGTGGCGTCCCCACCAGGATGGATGGCGCCGTGAGACCTCGGTGAGGTAGCTTGCGATCTGAGACTGAGGAGGACGGAATCCTATGACTACCAAGCGACAACGACCCCACGCCCGCTCGCGCTGGGTGTACGCCTATGAGCTCAATCCGCCGCAACCCGAGCCGCGGTTCAGGAAGATCAGGGCGCTGTTGCGCCGCGCGCAGCTGGCGGCGCGGCGCGGCGGACGGCTGTGGACGGGCCGGATCGTCCTCGAGACCAACATCACCCACATCCTGGTGGTGACCGACCACCCGGGCCAGGTGCACGATGTCGACCGGGCGATCGAGGTCGAGCTGAAGCACCTCAACATGGACTTCGCCCTGACGGGACCTGCGCGATTTGCATTGCCGCGACCGAAACCTGGCCCGCGCACGCGACGGGTACCAGCCGCCAAGAACGGCCGCACCAGAGGGCGATCGCGCGCCGCGTGAACCGCCGCGGGCGGCGGTCGGTCAGTCGGCGGCGACTATGTCGGGGGGGGGGGGGTCGGCGCCACCCGATGGGTGTACGCCGCGATCTGGAGCCGGCTGTGCAACGCCAGCTTCTCCAGAATGTTGTGCACGTGGCTCTTGACGGTATAGGTCGCAATGCTCAGTCGCTGGGCGATCTCCTTGTTGCTCAGCCCCTCGGCGATCAGGTTCATGATCTCCCGCTCCCGCTTCGTCATCCGCACCGCTTCCGCCACGCCCGGCAGCCGGCGAATCGCCGCCTGCTGCGCGATGTGGGTCAGCAGCGTTCCGGTGAGGGCGGGGGGAACGACGTCTGCGCCCAGAGCGACCGATCGAATCGTGCTCACGAGATCCTCGACCGACGCGTCCTTCATGATGAACCCGTTCGCTCCGGCCTGCACGAACTCGATCACGTCTTCGGGCGCCGGCAGCAGGTCCATTACGATCACCTTGGCTTCCGGCGCGGCCTTGCGCAGGCTTTCGACGAAGTGATGGCTGTCGCCATTGTCCATTGCCGCGTCGACGAGCACGATGTGGGGCTTGAGCTCCAACAGGCGGCCCAGGCCGGTGGCCGTGTCATCCGCGGCCGCCACGACCGTCAGGTCCGGCTGCGCATCGAGCAACGCGCCGAGTCCCTCGCGCACCAGGCGATTGTCGTCGATGACCAGCACACGGATGCGTTTTGCCAGGGCAGGAGTCCTCTTTTGGGTTCGTGGGGCCATCGGGAGCCCTCCCCGACGTTGGTAATGTAACGTCATCATAGCGGAATTCGCCGAGTTCAACCTATGTGGCGACGGATGCAGTGGGGATCGGGGAAAGGCCCCCAAGGCGGACGCGGATATCGGGGGAATCCCCGACACCGTTAGAGCAGGCGCGACTCGACGGCGAACCGGAACAGCTCGGCACGGCTCTTGAGGCCAAGTTTGTCGCTCAGTCGTCTGCGGTGTGTTTCGATCGTCTTGATGCTCACGGCCAACCGGTCCGCAGCTTCCTGATTCGTGTGCCCCTGAGCGAGCAGCCGGAGCACCTCGATCTCCCGCTGACTCAGCGGTTTGGGCTGCCCACCCGCGGGTGAGGCGCGGGGGATTGGCCGGACCGCGTGGCCGGCCTCCGCTTCACCCGGTCGCGTCAGATTCACGAAGGTCCCGCCGCTCTGGACGACGCGGATGGCGGTCAACAACTCGACATCCGCCGCCTTCTTCACGATGTAGCCGGCAGCGCCGGCCTGCAGGGCGGTCCGCAGGTAGACCGGATCGTCGTGCATCGTGAGCACCAGCACGCGCGGGCTCGGATCCAGGCGGACCAGCCGCTCGATGGTCACCGTGGCCGGAGGCCCGGGCATGGTCAGGTCCAGGAGGACGACGTCCGCCTGGGCTTCCCGTGCCCGGCTCACCGCCTCGGTCCCGTCCGCCACCTCGCCGACCACGCTCATATCGGATTGCGCGTCGATGAGCAACCGGAGACCGGTCCGGAGGATGGCGTGGTCATCGGCAATCAGGATTCGCGTGCGCGGCATACGCGCTACGATCGCCGCACGGGGAAGCGGGCCGTGATCAGGGTTCCTTGTCCGGGGGCGGATTCGAGCTCCACGGTCCCCCCGAGCAGCGCCGCCCGCTCCCGCATGCCCTGGAGACCGAGGCCGCGGTGATTCGCGCCCGGCTTGAAGCCGACGCCATCATCGCGCACCTGCAACTCGACCGTCGTGTCGTCGCGCTCCAGGCGAACGCGCACGCGCCGCGCTCCGGCGTGTTTCGCGACGTTGGTGAGGGCCTCCTGCAGCACGCGGTAGACGGTGTTCTGCACCAACGGCAGCAGGGGCTCGGCATCGAGCCCTTCGATGTGCGTCTCCTCGGCGATTGCGTGCAGTCGGGCAAACTCCTGCACGTGGCGGGTCACCGCCACCGCGAGCCCCAGCTCGTCCAGAACGATCGGGTGGAGGCCCCGGGCCAGGCGTCCCACGTCGTGCAGGGTCCGGGCGGCCACCTCCCGGAGCTGCTGCGCCAGGGCGCACGCCTCCGCCATCGTCCGGGCTTCCTCGATCGTCCGCAACCCTACCAGGAGCGCGGCCAACGCCTGCCCCGTCTCGTCGTGGAGCTCACGAGCGATGCGTCTCCGCTCTTGATCCTGGGCGGTCATCACCTGCTCGATCAGCACGTTGCGGAGCTCCTCCTGCTGCCTCCGCTCGGTGTCATCCGCGACCACCCCGATCACGCCGCTGACGTCCGCGTTCCCGTCCAAACGCAGCGGCGCGAAGGTGGCGGACACGGGCACCGGCGTACCATCGCCCGCCCGAAACATCAGCTCGCCCTTCGTCCGAGTGCCGTTCGCGGGAGCAAGCAGCGCCGCGAGCCTCGGCTGCCCGGCAGGCGGCACGAACCGGCTCAGCGACGAGCCGACGATGCCCGCGCGCGGCGTCCGGACGATGTCGGCAAACCGCGCATTGCAGTAGACGATGACGCCCTGCGGAGTCAGCGTCACCGCACCCGCATACATCTGGTCGAGCAGCATGCGGTACGGCAGTTCGGCACCTTGGACCGTTACCACCTGGTCGTCCCCGGCTCGGGCAACCACCAGGGCATCCACCTCGCCGGCCCGGATGGCGCGCAGCGTATCCTCCGCGGCCTCGAGCCGGCTGCGGAGTTCCTCGGTACCATCCGGAGGGCGACGTGGCGTCTTGCGCTTCCTGATCACAGCGCGCGCTGCTCAGTCCGCGTTATCACGCGGCGACACGTCCAACCCGACCAGGACGCGCTCCACATTGGAGAGATCACCGATGATCTTGCGAATCGGCGGTGGCAGCTGCCGCACCAGCGTCGGGAGCACGACGATGTCGTCCCGGCGCGCCAGGTGCGGCTGGCTCGCGAGGTCGACGACTTCGATGCGATACCGTCCGGCGAGATGCGTATCGCACACGCGCTTCAGATTGGCGAGGGCCATGATCGATTTCGGCGTCTGCCCCGCCACATAGAGCCGCAGCCGCCAGGTGCGGCGCGCCCCGTCTTTCATTTCGAGGCGGGGCGGCGACGCGGCTGCAGATCTCCGGTGCGCGTCAGGCGTTCTTGAACACCGCGGGCGGAGCCGATCGCCACGGTCCCGTCGGCCCGCCGGCTGACGTCCACCAGCGTGATGCCGTGGTCGGTCATCACGAACTCGCGCACCTGGTTCGAGTGCGCCATGCCGCGGGCCTTGACGATCTGGATCGCCCGGTTGCGCTCGCCGTTCGCTTCCAGGTTGCCGACCAGCATCCAGACGTCCATCAGGGACGACACGCCGAGGTCGGTGCGCTCGGCCGCGCCGCCCCCCTCGGTCAGCGAGGTGAAGAGCGCGGTGATCTGCCGGTGCTTCATGAAGTCGATGAGCCGGGCGAGCATCGCCTTCACTTCGGCCTCGCTGCCAACCGAGATCATGTTGGTGACCGGGTCCATCACGACCACGCGAGGCTGCCATTCGTCGATCAACCGGTGAATCGCCACCAGGTGCGCTTCCAGACCCAGGGCGGTCGGTCGCTGGGCGTGGATACGCAGCAGGTCCCGGCGCATCCAGTGCCCCAGGTCGAGGCCAATCGATCGCATGTTGCGGGTGATCTGATCCGGCGACTCTTCGAAGGCCAGGTACAGGCAGCGTTCCCCGCGCCGGCAGGTAGCTTCCGCAAAATGTGACGCCAGGCTGGACTTGCCGGTGCCGGCCGTTCCGGACACCAGCACACTGTTGCCGCGATAGTATCCCTTCTTGCCGAACATCTCGTCCAACCCGGCGATCCCGGTGGACAGATGCGCCGTGGACGCCGGGTGCGCGAGTCCCAGCGACGTGATCGGCAGCACGGAGATGCCGTGGTCGTCGATGAGGAACGGCATCTCGTTGCCGCCGTGCGCCGAGCCGCGATACTTGAGGATGCGCAACCGCCGGGTGGCGCTCTGCTCCACTACTCGCTGGTCGAGTACGATCACACAGTCGGAGACGTACTCCTCGAGGCCGTGGCGCGTCAGCTGCTCGCCCACGCGTTCGCCCGTCACGATGGCCGTGACGCGCTTCGCTTTCAGCCACTGAAACAGCCGGTCCAGCTCGCTCCGCAGCGCGAACGTATTGGAGAGTCCAGAGAATAGCCGCTCGATGGTGTCCAGCACGACGCGCTTCGCGCCGATCGTATCGATCGCGTGACCCAGCCGGACGAACAACCCCTCGAGATCGTACTCGCCGGTCTCGATGAGCCCGTTGCGCTCGAGGTGCACGTAATCGAGCAGCAGCCGGCGGCGGGCGCTCAGCTTGTCCAGGTCGAAGCCGAGCGATCGGGCATTGGTGACCAGTTCGTCCGGCGTTTCTTCGAACGAGACGAAAATGCCGGGCTCGTCATACTCGAGCGCGCCGCGCACGAGGAACTCGAGGGCGAGCAGCGTCTTGCCGCAGCCCGCGCCGCCGCACAGCAGGGTGGGCCGCCAGCGCGGCAGTCCGCCGTTGGTGATTTCGTCCAAGCCCGCGATGCCGGTCGCGGCTTTGGCCAGTCGATGGCCGGTCGGCGACCCGCCATTCCCGGCTCGTTTCGTCGAGACTGACCTGCGGCGGCGGCTGGTTGCGGCCATCGGGCCTCTTGGGAACAGAGTGCGATGCCCGACAGCTGGAGCGTGGCGGGGGTGCCGGTAGTCGAAGATCCTACTCGAACATCGCGCTGCGTCGCTGGGAAAAGTCCACCGCGGCGTGCCGCGTGTCAAGAATTGCCCGGCTCTGCTACCAAAGAGCCCCACAACGGATTGGGTCCGTTGCGGGGCGTCTTCTTCGGCTAGCCCCCGGCGCAGTGATGATCGAAGCAGCTGCCCGGGGGACCCCGCGCGGCGCTCTGTCAGAGGGGGACAGAAGAGCCCTTGGCGCGGGGGGTGAATCCGTTATGCGTGAATGCGACGGCCGCTCAGTGCATGGTACACGACCAGGACGACGATCGCGCCGACGGCGGACACCAGAATACTGTAGAGATTGATGCCGGTGGCGCCCGAGTGGCCGAACTGATTGAACAGCCAGCCGCCCACGACAGCGCCGATGACGCCGAGGAACAGATCTCCCACGAGCCCTTCGCCACGCTTGTTGACCATCTTGCTGCCGATGAAGCCGCCGATGATGCCGACGATGATCCAGGCCAGGATAGGCATACGAGACTCCTAAGGTGTTCGGGGGTATCGCGGGCGGCGGGAGTGCCCCGCCGTCACACGCGCCCCGCCCTACTCATTTTACGACCAGCAACACGATGATCACGACGACGAGAATCAACGCCAGCGTCGACAGCACGATGGTATGGCTGCCGCCCCCGCTGTAATTCACGGACGACGCACGCGCCGCTGTACTGCTATCGGAGACACTCGCCTCGAAGCGACGAAACTCCGGCTGGAGGCGCGGTCCGGACTGAGCGGTCGTCGACGGGCTCACCGGCGCCGGGCTCACGCCGGCCGCTGGCGCAGCGCCAGCAACCTGCTGGGCCGCCACGGGCTTCAGGACCATGACGCACAACCCGGTGACCAAGACCAGCACCGCTCTGTTCATGACATTCCTCCAGGGGGACATGACACCGCCGCACGAAAGGAACTTGCGCCCTGACGTGCCGGCCGCACATCGCTCGGGAGGATGAAATGCGGCCTAACGACTGGGGGCCGGCGAGTTAGCTCTTTCGGAGCAGCCGCCGGCCCGAGGGAAGCGAGGCTGCGTCTACTTGGCTGGCTGGATCTTGAAGAGCTTCGCAACGACCACGTACACCACCAGGGCGATGATCAGGAAGTCGATTGTGGCCCCGAGAATGTCGCCGATCTTGAGGGGATCGTGCCCTGCACCAAGGGAGATGCTGAACTCCCGCCAGGCGCCTCCCGGGAGGATGAGCGAGATGATCGGCATGAGGAGATCGGCCACCAACGCGGTGACCAGCTTCGCCACGGCGCCGCCGACGACCACGCCGATCGCCAACGAAAACGCGTTGGTTTCGAGCATGAACTTCTTGAATTGATCGAGCACGATCGCTTCCTCCAGGTGTAGGAGAACGGCGGGTTACAGCTTGCTGCGCAAGAACTCCGGCGTCAGCCCCTGCAGCCAGTTCGCCAGCAGCGTGAACCGGTCGGTCAAGAGCAGAATGCCGAGCAGGATCAACAGCACGCCGGAGATTCGCTCCACCCACACGAGGTAGGGGCGGAACCGCTGGAACCAGACGAGGAAGCGGTCCAGCGCGAGGGCGGTGAGCAGGAACGGCAGCGCGAGCCCGAGGGTGTAGACGGCGAGCAGCGCCGTGCCTTGCGCGATACTCGAGCGGGTGGCCGCGAGGGTGAGGATGGCCCCGAGGATTGGACCGATGCAGGGCGTCCACGCGGCGCCGAAGGCGATTCCGGCGACCGACGAGCCCACGTAGCCGAGCGGCTTGCGGACCAGGTGGATGCGGCGCTCCCGCAGGAGAAACGCCGGCCGCATGATGCCCAGGAGATACAGGCCGAACAGGATGATCATGACGCCCCCCGCCCGGGCGATCCATACCTGCGAGCGCAACAGCAGTGCGCCAAGGGCCGACGCCGAGGCGCCGAGCAGGATGAAGATCAGAGCGAAGCCGGCGACGAACCACACCGCGTGCAGCAGCGCCGTGCCACGGCTCAGCTGCAGCTCCTCCGCCGAGAGCCCGGTGAGGAAGCCGATGTAGCTCGGGATCAGGGGCAGCACGCACGGCGAGAGAAAGCTCAACAGACCCGCGGCGAATGCCACGAACAGCGAAACGCCGGCCCCGGCTTCGCTACCCACAGAATGCCACGGCGGCCACGACCGTGGTCCAGCGCCCGTCGTCGCCGCACTCCGCCGTGGAGGTGACGTTCAAGGTGCGCACGATGTCCCCCGAGAGCATCCACTGCTCGCGCCGCTGGTCCCAGGCCTGGTCGGGATCGAACGGCACGCCGAGCACGGTGGCGAGCATCGAGGCGGCGAGGTCCTCGGCGTAGTCTCCTGAGGTGCTCTCGTTCTGGCCGTAGCTGTGATGCTCGGAGATGTAGCCGTGGTGCGTGGGATCGGACGGCACGGCGAGGCCGATCGACGCGGCAACGCGGCGGCTCGGCTCGTTCGTGGCCGACTCGGCGAGTACCGTGAACAGCACCTGCCCGGGGCGCAGGTTGCGCAACCCCTCTTCGCGGTCCACCAGCTGGCAGTGCGGCGGAAAGATCGAGCTGACCCGGACCAGGTTGAACACCGCCAGATGCGCGTCGCGCAACGCCATCTCGAAGCTGGTCAGCTTCTCGCGATGGCGCCCCACCCCCTTCGTGAGGAACGCCCGGCTCGGCATGAACTGCGAGGGATCGATCACGTCGTCGTGGTCCGCGCTAAAGGGTTCGACTGCTGACAGTCCCGGCACAACCCGAAGACCTCGAGATGGTGGTGGTGCGGCCGGAACTCCACCTCCTCGGCGACCAGCGCGATCACGCGCTCCAGCCGGTCGTTCGACAGCTCCATCACGCGCCCGCACGCCGAGCAGATGCAGTGCTCGTGCGCTTGCCCCGGTGCGACCGGCTCGTAGCGCCGGAACCCCTCGCCGAAGTCGCGCTCCGCGACGAGACCGCTCGACACGAGGAGATCGAGGGTGCGATAGACCGTCGCCAGGCCGACGTCCGTGCCGCCCTTGGCCACGCGCCGCAGCACGTCTTCGGCCGACAGGTGATCTGCGGCGTCGAGCACGACCGTCGCCACCGCGAGCCGCTGCTGCGTTGCGGGGAGGTTGCGGTCGGTGAGGAAGCGGCGGAACGCCGCCAGCGCGCGGGCGCCGTCAACGCGCATACCAGACGGCCGCGCTGCACGCCTGCGGTGGCTCCGCGTCTCCCGTGCGATCGGCAGTGTGCTGCATCACCTGCGCTACCACCTCCGCCGGGGAGAGCGCGACCTCCTCCACCTCGATGCGCGACCCGCCCTTCTCCTTGCCGCGCACCACCAGCATATAGCGCGCCGTATAGACCACCAGTCGCCCCTCGGGGTGGCGGCGGGTCACCACGGCCGTGCCCCACTCGCGCCCTTCGCGCTTGATCGGCCGGAAGAGATAGATCGTGTCGATCTCTTCGGGCGGCACCGTGAGCGCCACGGCGGCCGAGAGCTTCGCCCAACCCGGGCCAAGACCCGGCGGCGTGGCTCCTAGCGCCGGGCCGGGGCCGGCGTCCGGGGGGAGCCCTGTTCCCATCGTTCCACGTAGAAGCGCAGGACGTGCATGAAATCCTGGGCGTTGGTGACGACGCCGAACGCCTGGTGCGTGCCGCGATCTCGCAGCTTGTTGACGACGAATTCGGTCTGATCGACGCAGATCGTCGTCAGCGGACGGACGTCGGAGGGGTTCGAGGCGTCGACGAATGCCGGCAACATGTTGCCGACGGCGATAGCGTGCAGCGCCGTAGCGATGAAGACGGCGAAGGTGGCCCGTACCGTCAACTCCCGCATGGCATCCTGCGCCGCCAGGGTATCGCTCACCACGCCGGGGAGCGGTCCATCGTCGCGGATCGAACCGGCCAGCACATAGGGGATCTTGTGCCGCACCAGCGCGTGCATGATCCCGCTGGTCACGATTCCCTGCGCGACCGCCGCTTCAATCGACCCGGCGCGCCGAATCGCGTTGATCGCCCGCATGTGCAGGGCGTGGCCACCCGAGACGCCTTCGCCCGAGCTGGACATGCCGAGCGTCGTCCCGAAGATCGCGGCCTCGAGGTCGTGAACCGCCACGGCGTTGCCTCCGAGCAGGCCGCCGACGTACCCATGCTCGATGAACCAGATCATGTCCTCACGTGCGCGGGCGTGCACCAGCGCGGGCCCCACGACCCACACCGTCGTGCCCCCGCGGGCACGTTCCTCGCCGAGCAGCTCGGCGAGCACTGCGTAATCCACCGGGCGCTCGCGCGATACTTCGGTCTGCATGAAGCGAAATTCGTTGGCGCTGTGCGCGCCGCCG
>DASSIL010000056.1:0-7338 GCA_035691925.1 Gemmatimonadales bacterium | reverse complement strand
GCTGGAAAGCCGGAACGAAGGAGAGGATGTTGGCGGGTGCGGCGTTGCGGCCATGGACCAGGATCATCACGACCGGGCTCTGGCCGAGTGGCGCGCCGGCACTGGCCAGCGGCTGGCCCGCGTGGGGCTTCATGTGAGCGCCGGCAGCTTCGTTTCGATCGTGGCGCGGTGCGGCTCCTCCCACGGCGGGAGCTTCAAGTCCTGGCCGAGGCACGGCAGCGTTTCGTCGACCGTGAAGCCGGGCGGGACGGTGGCGATTTCGAACAGCACGCCGCCGGGCTCGCGGAAGTAGATCGAGCGGAAATACTGGCGGTCGCGCACCTCCGTGACCTGCACTCCCCGTCGTACGAGCTCGGCGCGGATCTTGAGCTGTTCCTCGGCATCCGAGATGGCGAAGGCCACGTGGTGTACCGTGCCGAGGCCGTTCATGGCGGCCGGCGCTTCGGGCGCATGCAGGATGTCGATCAATTGCCCTGGACCAGCACCCCCGACGGCGAGACGCGTGCGCGAGGGGGCCTCGTTCACGACGCGGAATCCCAGGAGATCCCTGGCGAAGTCGATCGTCCGTTGGGGATTGCGGATCTCGAGGGTGACGCTGTGCAGGCCGCGGATCGCGTGCGTCGCTGCGACGGCCTCCGTGACCCAGGGGGTACGCGTGTCCCCGGTGGTGCCGACCAGCTCGAGGATCAGCCCCGAGGGATCGGTGATGGTGAGCGCCGGATCGCCGAACGGTGTCTCGCCATCTCGGATCGTGCGATCGACACCCGCCAGCCGCCGGTGCCAGAAACCGAGCGTGTCGCGCGGAACCGAGAACGACGTGGTGCGGATCTGCCCGGCCCCTTTCGCGCCCACCGGCACACCCCACCCGTGGTAGGGGAACGTCGTCATGATCGTGCTCGGCGTGCCCGTCTCGTTGCCGTAGTAGAAATGGTAGACGTAGTGATTGTCGAAGTTCACCGTCTTCTTCACCAGTCTCAACGCCAGCGACCGCGTGTAGAAGTCGACGTCGGGCTGGGCTTCGTCCACCGTGGCGGTGACGTGGTGGAGACTCTTGAGGGGTGAATCCATGCGGGAAATCTACTTGACCCGTGCGGGCTGCGGGGCGACACTACCCGCATGAACGAGCGCGACCTCATCTACGACTGGAACCGGGTCGCGGCGCCGTTCGACTGGACGACCGCCAAGGTCGACCTGAACGATGAGACGCTGCGCGACGGCCTGCAGTCGCCGTCGGTGAAGGACCCCTCCCTCGAGACCAAGCGCCGCCTGTTGCACCTCATGGCCGACCTCGGCATCGTCGCCGCCGACATCGGCCTCCCCGGCGCCGGCCCACGGGTCGTCGAGCAGGTCCGGGCGCTGGCGCAGGAGATCGCCCGGAACAAGCTTCCCATCGCCCCCAACTGCGCCGCCCGCACCGTAATCGCCGACATCGAGCCGGTGGTGCGGATCTCCCAGGAGGTCGGCATCCCGATCGAAGCGGCGACGTTCATCGGGTCCTCCCCGATCCGCCAGTACGCCGAAGACTGGACGATCGACCGGATGCGCCGAGCGACCGAGGAGGCGGTGACGTTCGCCGTGCGGGCGGGCCTCCCCGTGATGTACGTGACGGAAGATACGACGCGGGCCGATCCCGAGACGCTGAAGCTGCTCTACGGGACGGCGATCGACTGTGGGGCCACGCGGATCTGTCTGGCCGACACCGTCGGGCACGCGACACCGGACGGCGTCGCAGCGCTGGTCCAATTCGTCAAGAAAGAGATCGTCGAGAAGAAGGCCGTCGAAAAGAACCGCGTGAAAATCGATTGGCATGGACACCGAGACAGGGGCATGGGTCTCATCAACTGTCTCGCTGCGATCGAGGCCGGCGTGGACCGGGTCCATGCCACGGCACTCGGGGTGGGGGAGCGGGTCGGGAACGCCGAGATGGACCTGTTGATCGTGAACCTCAAGCTCCTGGGCGCCCATCGCGCCGATCTCTCGAAGCTCGCCGAGTATTGCCGCACCGTCGCCGACGCCGTCGGAATTCCGATTCCCCTCAACTATCCGGTGATGGGCAGCGACGCGTTCCGCACCGGCACCGGCGTGCACGCCGCGGCGATCATCAAGGCAAAGAAGAAAGGCCATACCTGGCTGGCCGACCGGGTGTACAGCTCGGTCCCCGCCGAAGAGCTGGGCTTGGCACAGGTGATCGAGATCTCCCCCGTCTCGGGTCTCTCCAACGTGAAGTACTGGCTGCAGAGCCACGGCTACGACCCCGACGACGAAGCGGCCTGCCAGGCGCTGTTCAACGCTGCCAAGAAAGCCGATCGCGTGCTCGCCGAGGAGGAATGCCATCGCCTGCTGCGGCAGGGCGCATGGCGGTAGGAGGGTTTCGGGAGCTCGAGCGGTCGTACTTTGATCTGCGCTGGCATCTCGATCCGGTCGCCGCCACGCTGGCGGGCCGCACCGACTACGACGATCGCTTCGGTCGCTACAGTCCCACGACGCTGGCGCCGCATCTCGCGGCGTTGAAGTCGCTGTCGGCGGCGCTCGAGGAAACGGCCGTCGACGATCTCCCGGTCGAGATCGACCGCACCGCGGTGCTCAACGAGATTCGCGTCACCATCCGCTCGTTCGAGCACGACCGCTGGCAGGCGAAGAACCCCGAGTTCTGGCTGTCGCACCTGTTCGGCGGGCTGCACGGGCTGCTACGCCGCTCTGATCGCGGCTCGGCTGCCAACGCCGCGGCGATGGCGGCCCGGCTCGAAGATCTCCCCAAGCTGCTGGACGACGCCCGCCTGGCGCTCGTCGAGCCGGTGCGGCTGTTCGCCGAGACGGCGCTGCAGATGTGTCCCGGCGGCCTGCTCCTCGTGCGGGAGATCGCCGCGGCGTACGCGGGGGGGCCGTCGGCGCAGGCCATCGCCGCCGCGGCGGACGGCGCCGGCGCCGCGCTCGCGAGTTTCGAGCACGATCTCGATCGCTGGGTGGAATCGGGAAGCGAGCACTTCGCACAGGGGGAAGAGGGATTCGACTTCCTGCTGCACTATCAGCACGCCCTGCGGGATACCGCCCCCGAGCTGTGGCGCTACGGATTGCGTCTCAAGGACGAGGTGATCGCCGATCTCGCGGGTCTCGCCCGGCAGATCGCGGGCAACGACGATTGGCCGGCACTGGTGGACCGGTTGCGCGGCGAGCATCCTACGGCGGAGCAGCTGGTCGGGGCCTACGCGCGGGAAATGGACCGGGCGCGCGAGTTCGTGGTGGCGCGCGGCTTGGCGCCCGTCCCGGCGGTGCCGCTCGACGTGATCGCCACCCCGGAATTTCTGCGACCGTTGATTCCGTTCGCTGCCTACGACAGCCCCGGCCCCTACGCGACGGATCCGCGCGGGTTGTTCTACGTGACGGTGCCGGACGCGGCGCTTCCCGAGGCGACGCGCGAGCGGATCCTGCGCGATCATTCACGTCACGAGATCGCGGCGACGTCGTTGCACGAGGGATTCCCCGGCCACCATCTGCAGCTGGTACTCGCACAGGCGAACCCGTCCGAAACGCGCAAGAACATCTTCACGCCCCTCACCGTGGAAGGATGGGCGCTGTACTGCGAAGAGCTGATGGGCGACGAAGGGTTCTATGCCGGACCGGAAGAGCGCTTCTTCCAGCGGGTCCATCTGCTGTGGCGCGCGATGCGCATCGTACTCGATGTGGGACTGCACACCCGCGGCATGACGTACGCAGAAGCCGTCACGCAGCTCGTGGACGTCGTGCACATGGATCGCGCCAACGCCGCAGCGGAGGTGAGCCGCTACTGCGCCACACCCGGATATCAGCTGTGCTACGCGGTCGGTCGCCGCGATCTGCTCCGCCTGCGTGACGACTTTCGGACCGCGCACGGAGACGGATTTTCGCTGCGGAGATTCCACGACGCCGTCCTCGCCTACGGCGGCCTGCCGGTCACGCTGATCCGGTGGGGACTGGGCCTCGGTGAGTAAGCTTCCCCGCACGGCCAAACTGTTCGGCTTCGTTTCGCTGCTCAACGACTTTGCGAGCGAGATGATTTACCCCCTGCTCCCGGCGTTCGTGACGGGCGTGCTGGGGGGCGGTGCGGTCTCGCTCGGCACGCTGGACGGGGCCGCCGACCTCACCTCGGCGCTCGTGAAGTACCGCGCGGGCCGCCTCTCCGACGACCCGGAGCGTCGTGGCACACTCGTGATTCTCGGCTACGCCGTCGCGGTGCTGGTGCGTCCGGTGATCGCCCTCGCCGGCGCCGCCTGGGAAGTCATCGGGCTGCGCGTCACCGACCGTATCGGGAAGGGGATCCGCTCGCCGGCGCGCGATGCCATGATCGCCGACGCCACGCCCGCAGAGCTCCACGGCCGGGCGTTCGGCCTGCAGCGCGGCCTCGATCACATCGGCGCGATTCTCGGGCCCCTCGTCGCGTGGTGGCTGCTGCAGTCGAAGACGCTCGATCTGCGGGGGGTGATTGGGGCGAGCATCGTGCCGGGAGTCCTGGTGCTCGTTCTGGCGGTCTGGGCGGTGCGGTCGGTAGGGGACGGTAGGAGACGGCAGGAGACGGAAGGGGTGAATGCACCCGACGGACCCCCACCGACTCCTACCGACCCCTACCGTCCTCTACTGTCGTCTCCTACCGTCCCCTACCGTCTCCTACCAGCCCCCATCATCGCCATCTCCTTCTTTTATCTCCTCCGCATGCCCGAGACCCTCATGCTGCTCCACACGCAGCGGCTGGGTGTGACGGTTACGTCGGTGCTGCTCCTGTGGGCGGCGCTCCACGTCGTGCGCTCGAGCACGAGCTTCATCGGAGGCGAGCTGTCGGATCGCATCGGACCGGGCCGTACCATGTGGACGGGGTGGCTGTGCTACGCGGCGGTGGCGTTCGGGTTCGCGCGCGCCCACAGCCCGGCGGCGGCGTGGGCGCTGTTCCTCGTCTTCGGCGTCGTCGCCGGGCTGACGGAGAGCCCCGAGCGCGCTATCGTGTCGCGGCTCGCGGGTGGGAAGCAGGGAACGGGCTTCGGCGTGTACTACGCGGCGACCGGCGTGGCCGCCCTCGCCGGTGGCGTGCTGCTCGGGCTCGCGACGAGGTATTGCGGCGCGTCGTGGGCATTCGGCGCCAGCGCGCTGCTCGGTGTCGTGGTTGCGCTGGCGTGGCTGGTCGTCGCGCGCCGTGGAGCGGTCGCGGGAGGCTGACGTGAATGGGCCGGGAAGGTCAACATCAAGAGCGGGAGACTCCATGCGTCGAGCGATCATTGCTGCTCTGTTCCTGGTGACGCCGTGCGTCGTCGTGGCGCAGGATCATCAGGTGATCCACGTGAACGAGCCCGCGGGGCTGCCGTTCTCCAGTGCCACACGCGTAGGGAATCTGCTCTTTCTGGCCGGACAGATCGGCAATACTCCCGGCACGCGCCAGCTCGCCGATACCGGCGTCGCGGGCCAGACCCGCCAGGCGTTCGAGAACATCAAGACGGTGCTGGCCGCGGCGGGCAGTTCGCTCGAACGGGTGGTCAAGTGCACGGTGTTTCTCACCAACATCGCCGACTACCAGACGATGAACACCGTCTATGCGACGTATTTCCCGAAGGATCCGCCGGCGCGATCCACGGTGGCGGGGAGTGGGTTGGCGCTCGGGGCGCGCGTCGAAATCGAGTGCATCGCGACCGTGGGGTAGGATGGCCAGCGGATGAGGCGCGTCGCACGGGGTATCGGCACGCTCGTGGTTCTGAGCCAGGGCGCCTGCGCGTCCGGCCGCACCGATCCCCGCAGCCTCTTCCTCGCTCCCTGGCGGCCCCCGACCGGCCAGAAGTGCTTCGTCAGCAAGAAACCGTCACCGGCGGTCGATCTGCTCTTCGATACGACCGCACTCGGCCGGGCCGTGGCCCGCTTCGGGACGGGGAGTGTCGTGGCCGCCCTCGCCTTCTGGCCCGCGGATACGGCATGGCACGAGGAGTTTGGCCCTCGCCCGGACAGTCTGGTCATCGTCGAGACGACGCTGCCGGACTCGTTGCAGGAGTCGATCCGCGCCGCCGTGCTCGGAGCGTTGCGAGACCGGATCGCCACACGGTTGCTCATTCGGATCGACCGGAACCAGGAGACGCGCCTGCGAGTCGCGCCGGCGCTCGAATGCCCGCCGGTGGTGCGCCAGGCGGACGTCGGTCGCTACACGGCGGCGATGCAGTCCGCCGGCGTCCCGCCGGGCCGAGCGGTGCTGCAGTTCCTCGTCCGCCCCGACGGGTCGCTCGCCGCGTTCAAGGTGCAGATCCCCTCAGGAGATCCGGGTTTCGATCGAGCCGCCCTGAGCACGGTGCAGCTACTGCGCTTCACTCCGGAGCTGATCAATCACATTCCGGTCCCCGGGCTGGTGCGGTTCCCGGTCGAGGTGCGGGCCACGCGCCATGCGCCGCCGCCGCCGCCCACCGCGGCGGAGTGCCCGCAGGGGCGCATCGTCGAGATAACGAATCCCCTCCCGGCGGCCGTCCTGGTCTACGCGTTCAGCCCCGCGGGCGCGCAATTGCTCGGCACAGCAGGGGCCGCCACGACGGTGCGCCTCGCGCTCCCGCCCGCCAGTGCGGGGTATGTGTTTGTTCAGGAAGCCGAGGCGGCCGTTTCCGTCGTTTCGGACGCCGATTGGAGGAAAGTACGCTGGAGGGTGAAATGCGGGGTGTCGTAACCCGTGCCCGAAGGACCCCCACCTGCGGGGAAACTTTGCGTTGCAGGGGCGGTACATACCGCTGTCTACCCACCCGGGGGTTGTGATGGCGAATCGGGAGCAGTGGAAATCACGCATTCTGAGCGCAGGACGCGAGGCGAAGCGTTTCGCGATCGCCGCCGCCCACCAGGCGGACGCGCTCATGAAAGTCGCGCGGGAGAAGGCCGAGACGGCGGCGCGTCGCCGCAAGATGCGGCGTACGCTTCAGCAGGCGAGCCGAGTACTCAAGACGGCGGGGAAAGCCGCACTGGCCGCCGGCGCCGTGGCTGCTGTCGGGGCGGTTGCTCGAGAAATGCGGGGGCATTCCCCCGAGAAACGACGCGCGTCGGCCTGAAATGCCCGGCGGGGGGCTGGTCCAGGCGGCACTTCAGTAGCGCCGCCTGGCCGCCCTCACGGCCGCGAGACCTGTCAGCGTCCCCGTCTGACCGCGAGGTCCGCGAACCAGTTATCAACCCAGACCAGTTGCGGGGCTCCGGTGCTCCCCGTACGCCGGGGGCTGACGAAGAGGAACGCCCGCCCATCGGGCGTCACGTCGTAGGACTGGTGGAATCCTGCGAGAACGAAGTTCGAGGCGTCGAACAGCGCCGTCCGCTGACCAACGGCGAAGGTCGGGGCGGATTGCACCGGCACGGAGGTAA
>DASSIL010000055.1:0-3926 GCA_035691925.1 Gemmatimonadales bacterium | reverse complement strand
GTGGCGGTGTGGTTGCGCTCGATGTTGTGGCGCCGCTCGCGATTGACGAGTGCCTGGGCGGCCGTCGGCTCGAACGGCTCGCCGAAGTGTCCGACCACGGCGCTCGTGCCGTCGGTCTTCTCGACGTCCTCGACGGTCAGCTCCCATCCATCGCCCGCCACTACTCCCGTATCGCTCACCTGCCCGCCCGACTCCGCATAGAAGGGGTTCTCTTCGAGCACCAACTCGAGGGCGTCACCGGTCTGGCGGAAGGCCAGCAGATCGGTCTCGCTCGACGTCCGCTCGTAGCCGACCCAGTGCTGGCGGCCCTTCGGCTTGACCTGCACCCATTCTCCCGCGCGCGACGTGCGGATTGCCGGGCCGCCGCCGCGTGCGGCTCGCGAGCGCTTGCGCTGCTCGTCGAGTGCCCGCTCGAATCCGGCCGCGTCGACCTGCTGGTTCCGCTCGGCCGCGATGAGCTGCGTCAGGTCGAGGGGGAATCCGTAGGTGTCGTACAGCCGGAACGCATCCGCCCCGCTGATGACGGTGGAGCCGGCCAGCTCGTCGAGGCGTTTCAGGCCGCCTTCGATCGTTTCGAGAAAACGGTCTTCTTCGGCCCGGGTGACGCGCGCGATGTGCGTGCGCTTCGCCTCGAGCTCGGGAAAGACGCCGCGCATTTGATCCACGACCCGCTCGGTCAGCTCGACCAGCGTCGGCTCGCGCCGGCCGAGCAGCCAGGCGTGCCGCACGCCACGGCGCAGGATGCGCCGCAGCACGTAGCCGCGGCCGTCGCTCGATGGGTAGACGCCGTCGGCGAGCAGGAAGGCTACCGCCCGTGCGTGGTCGGCGAGCACGCGGTAGGGCGCGCCCGCCGGCCCGCGGTCGTAAGGCAGCCCCACGACTTCGACGGCCCGCTGGATGATCGGCGTGAACAGGTCGGTGTCGAAGTTCGAAGCGACGCCCTGTAGCACCGCGGCGATGCGCTCGAGCCCCGCGCCCGTGTCTACGGAGGGCTTGGGGAGCGGCAGCCGGGATCCATCGGCCTGGAGGTCGTACTGCATGAACACGAGGTTCCAGATCTCGAGCATCTGCCCCGCGTCGTTCAGCCGCACGAAGTCGTCGAGCGCGACCTCCCCTTTGCCGCGCTCGTGGCGCGGCCGGAGGTCGACGTTCAGCTCGGTGTTCGGGCCGGCGGGGCCGGTATCGGCCATCTGCCAGAAGTTGTCCTTGTCGCCGAGCCCGTAGATGCGCGTGTCCTTGATCCCCGTGATCTTGCGCCACAGGGCACGCGCCTCGTCGTCGGTGTGGTGCACGGTCACGTAGAGCAGATCGGGGTCGATTCCGAGCCAGTCCTTGCCGGTGACCCACTCCCAGGCGAACTCGATCGCGTCGGCTTTGAAGTAGTCGCCGAAGGAGAAGTTCCCGAGCATTTCAAAGAAGGTGTGGTGGCGGGCCGTATGGCCGACCTGCTCCAGGTCATTGTGCTTGCCGCCGGCGCGGACGCACTTCTGGCTCGTGACGGCGCGGGCATAGTCGCGCCGTTCCAGGCCCTGAAACACGCGCTTGAACTGAACCATGCCGGCGTTGGTGAACAGCAGGGTCGGATCGTCGGCCGGAACTAGGCTCGAGCTGGGCACCTCCCGGTGCCCGCGGGCCGTGAAGTACTGGATGAACTTGGCGCGGATGTCGGCCGACTTCATCCGGGGAATATAGCGGGGGCCTGCGGGGCCAGATCCTAGCACCCCGAGAAGGGGACTACTCCTGGGGCTCCTCGGTCTCCGATATCAGTTGCTCCACGACCTTGCGGACCTCCGCCCCCCGGTACCCACGCCGCGCGAGATAGGCGAGGAGCCGGCGACGTTTCGCCGTCTGCGGCAAGGCACCGAGTTGTCGCGCGCGACGCTCGGCGACCCGGCGCAGCGCCGTCGATTCATCGATCCCTTCCGCAGCGAGCGACGCGGCCACTGCCGCTTCCGCGACCCGCTGATCCACCCCCTGACGCCGGAGATCCTGCAGCAGCCGGACCGAACCCCGACCCTGCGCGGCACGCGTCGCGACGAAGTGCTCGGCGAAACGCCGGTCGTCGAGCAGCTCCTGGGCGGCGAGGCGTTCCAGGGCGGCGTCGACAGCGGCCCCGGGGTGCTGCTTTTTCATGAGACGGCGTCGCAGCTCGGCGCGGGCGTGGGGACGCCGCGTCTGGGCTCGCACCGCGGCCCGATAGGCCGCCTCGATGTCGGCGAGCTCCTGCAGCAGGCTGAAGGTCGGGGGGGCGATGGTCTCACCACGAGCGATCCCGAGCGGGGCGAGGGCGGCCACCGGGAGAGATGCAAACCGCCCCCGATCAACCTCCAGTACCTGATATCCAGGCTGGCGCGGATCGGGGGCGAGACTGGTCAGGACGGGCACGTCACTCCTCGCCGCTGGACGACTCCTCCTCGGCCGACTCCACGGGCGCCGAGACCTTTACGCCGAGGTGCTCTTTGACTTTGCCCTCGATCTCGAGCGCCATGTCGGTGTGGTCTTTGAGGTAGAGCTTGGCGTTTTCTCTGCCCTGGCCGATGCGGTCCTTGCCATACGTGTACCAGGCGCCGGACTTGTCGATGATCCCCGCCTCGGCGGCGATATCGACGAGCAGCGATTCGCGGCTGATTCCCTCGTCGAACATGATGTCGAATTCCGCTTGCCGGAACGGCGGCGCGACCTTGTTCTTCACGACCTTCACCCGCACGTGGTTTCCGATCACGGCCTCGCGCTCCTTCACGGGCGCGATGCGCCGCATATCGAGCCGCACCGAGGAGTAGAACTTCAGCGCCCGGCCGCCGGTGGTCGTTTCGGGGTTGCCGAACATCACGCCGATCTTCTCACGCAGCTGATTGATGAAAATGACGGAGGTGCGGGAGCGGTTGATCGCGCCCGCGAGCTTGCGCAGCGCCTGGCTCATGAGGCGAGCCTGCAGCCCCACGTGCGAGTCGCCCATTTCGCCTTCGATCTCGGCTTTCGGCACCAGCGCGGCCACCGAGTCGACGACCACGATGTCCACCGCCCCCGAGCGTACCAGGATCTCGGTAATCTCGAGTCCCTGCTCGCCGGTGTCGGGCTGCGAGACGAGGAGATTGTCGATATCGACGCCGAGCTTCTTGGCGTACTCGATGTCGAGCGCGTGCTCGGCGTCGATGTAGGCTGCGGCACCGCCGGCACGCTGCGCATTGGCGACGACCGACAACGCCAGCGTCGTCTTGCCGCTCGATTCGGGGCCGAAGATCTCGGTGACCCGGCCGCGAGGCACACCGCCCACGCCGATCGCCGCGTCGAGATTGATCGCGCCGGTCGAGATCGCGTCCACCCGCACCCGCGGCGACTCCGATCCCATACGCATGATCGCGCCCTTGCCGCAGTTCTTCTCGATCTGGGCGATGGCCAGGTTCAGCGCCTTCTTGCGCTCATCGGTCAACTTCGCCGCGTCGCGTTCTTCCGCCATCGGGGTCCTCATCATCGGTTGGGAGCCTCGCTTTGGGGTGGTGTGCGAGACCCGAATATATACCGAAGCCGCCCCTACCGCCACCCTGGGCGGAACGCGTCCTCGAGATGCTCCAGCTTCCCCTGCATGATGCCGACGCAATCGAAGCGATAGATGTCGGACGGCTGCCCGAAGCGGTCGATCCAGGCACGGGCGGCCCGGACGATCTCCCGTCGCTTCGCTCCGGTCACCGCCTCGAAGGGGTGCCCGAAAGAGTCGCCGCGCCGGGCCTTCACCTCGATAAACGCGACGAGCACCCCGCGCCGCGCGACGATGTCGATTTCGATTCGTCCCACCCGCCAGCGATGCGCCAGGACCAGCCAGCCGCGGCTCCCGAGGAAGCGGATCGCCGCTTCTTCTGCCGCGAGCCCCTGCTTGTGCCGCGGGTCGGTCCACTCCGCCGGGTCGCTGTGGAGGCCACTCTGCACGC
>DASSIL010000054.1:0-30426 GCA_035691925.1 Gemmatimonadales bacterium | reverse complement strand
ACCCCGTCGGGATGACGTTCTTCACGACCCCGGAGCGGCTCGAAATCGGCGGGCACCCGCTGGTGTGCGCCGGCGCCAAGCCGACACGCGAGGAGGCGCTCAAGTACTATCGCGGGGCGGTCCGTACGGAAGGACTGGCGGTGCGAACCTATGCCCGGTTGGTGGAGGCTCAGGCGCGCGGCGGGCGGATCGCCTGCGTCCTCGAGACCCGCCTCGGCACCGAGACGATCAGCTGCGACCGGCTCGTGCTCGCCACCGGCTACTTCGATCACCCCAATCGACTGGACGTCCCGGGAGAGGACCTCCCCCACGTCAGTCACTACTTCGACGAGGCACATCGATGCTACGGGCAGGACGTCGTGGTGATCGGCGGCCGCAATTCCGCGGTGGAAGCGGCGCTGCAGCTGTTTCGCGCCGGCGCCCGCGTCACGCTGGTCTACCGTGGCACCGCGTTTCCCCGCAGCGTGAAGTACTGGCTCAAGCCCGATCTCGAGAACCGCCTCAAGGCGCATGAGATGGCGGCGCGCCTCGGGGCCCAGGTGGAGTCGATCACCGCCCGGCACGTGATGATTCGTGCCGCGGACGGCGCGCGCGAGCAGCTCCCCGCCGATCGAGTCTACGCGCTCATCGGATTCCACCCCGACCTCTCGCTGTTCGACCGCATCGGCATCGCCTACGACCGAGCCACCGGGCGGCCGGCGCTCGATCCCGCCACACTCGCCACCACGGTGCCCGGAGTGCATCTCGCGGGGAGCGCGACCGCGGGGAACCAGATATCCGAAATTTTCATCGAAAACGGCCGGTTCGACGGCGACAAGATTTTCGGCGATGCGGCTGAGCGCGCCGCCGCCGAAGCACGCTACGCGCACATCGAGCGGCCGCCGGGCGAATGATGCGGATTGACAACGCGTGCAGGGCCCGGCACACTGCCTCGAGAGGACACCCATGACCACGACCGCCGCGACCGAACTGACGCTCCCGCCCTGCCCCCACGTGCCGCGACCCTACAGTGGACCGACGCGGCAGGATGTGCTCGCCACCCGCCGGCAATTCGCGAACCCCGGGATCTTCACGATCTACCGCGAGCCGCTGATGCTGGTGGAGGGCTACCGCCAGTACCTGTTCGACGAGACCGGGCGCCGCTACCTCGACCTGTTCGCGGGCATCGCCACCGTTGCCTGTGGTCACGCCCATCCGGTCGTGACCAAGCGCGTCGAGGCGCAACTCGAGCTCTTGGGGCACACGTCGACGATCTACCTGCATCCGCTCATGGGGGAGTTCGCCCGGCGGCTCGCCGCCAAGATGCCGGCGGGGCTCGACGTGACGTATTTCGTCAACTCCGGCAGCGAAGCGAACGACCTCGCGGTCCTGCTGGCGCGGCTGGCGACCGGCAACCACGACGTCATTGCGCTGCGCAACGGCTACCACGGCGGCTCTCCCGCGGCGATGGCGCTCACTTCGCCTCACACGTGGAAGTATCCCGCCCAGCTCAATACCGGCGTGCACCACGCCATGAACCCGGACCCGTACCGCAGTCCGTTCCGCGGCACCCCCGAGGAGATCGCGTCCCAGAGCGCCGCCGACATTCGCGACCTGGTGCGCTTCTCGACGCCGGGTCGCATCGCCGCCTTCATCGCCGAGGCGTACCAGGGAGTGGGCGGCGTCACGCATGGGGCGCCGAACTATCTGCGCGAAGCATACGCGATCGCGCGCGAGGCGGGCGGCCTGTGCATCGCCGACGAGGTACAGCCGGGGTTCGGCCGCACCGGCGACCACTACTGGGGGTTCGAGAACTTCGGCGTCGTTCCCGACATCGTCACGATGGCCAAGGGAATCGGCAACGGCTTCCCGCTGGCAGCGGTCACGACGCGCCGGGAAATCGCGCAGAAGCTCACCGAGCGCTCCCACATCAACACCTTCGGCGGCAACCCGGTCGCGATGGCCGCCGGGCTCGCCGTGCTCGACGTGATCGACCAGGAGCGGCTGCAGGAGAACGCCCGCGTCGTGGGCGCGCGTCTGCGCGCGGGACTCGAGGAGCTGGCGACGCGCCGCCGTCTCATCGGCGACGTGCGCGGCCGCGGGCTGATGCTGGGGGTCGAGCTGGTGCGCGACCGCGCCACCAAAGAACCGGCGCGAGAAGAAACCGCCGAGCTGCTCGAGCAGCTGCGCGAGCGTGGTGTGCTGGTCGGCAAGGGGGGGCTGTACGGAAACGTCCTGCGGATCAAGCCGCCGCTGTGCATCACCGCGGCCGACGTCGATTTTGCGATCGCCGCGCTGGATCGAGCCCTCGAGAAGGTCAGCGCCTAGAGCGCGAACCCGAGGCCGAGCCGGTCGAGCAGACTCAGTAACAGGCCGGGTTCGGCCCCGGCATCGACGCGCCGCAGCGCACGCAGCACCGCGCGGACGGTGAGGGTGCGCAGCGGCTCCGGCGGGAACCGCGGCGGCGGGCGCTTCACCATCGACAGATCGAGCAGATCGCTCGTGCGCTCGAGCGCGAGCAGCGCCATGATCCGGCCCGCAAGACGCGTCGACGCGAGTCCCCGCCCCGAGAATCCCAGCCCGTACACGACGCGTCCCTCGCGCGCCCGCCCGAAGAAGGGCGTCAGCCGCGTCGTGACGGCGATCGGCCCGCCCCAGGCATACGCCCACTCGAGTCCCTGCATCGCCGGAAAGTGACGGCGGAAGCTCGCCCGCAGCGCATCGTAGTGCGCGTCCGAGTGGTCGCCCGCGGGATCGACGACCGACCCCGGGTGATAGGCGACGTCGCTCGAGCCCCACAGCACACGATCGTCCTTGGTGAGCCGGTAGAAATTGCCGAACGTCCGGGCGTCGCTCACCCCCTGGCGACCGCGCCACCCGATCACGTCGCGTTGCGCCGGCGTGAGCGGCTCACTCACGATGGCGTACGCGAACATCGGAATGATCCGGGCGGCGAGGCTCGGGAACAGCTGGCCCGTATACGCGCTCGTGGCGAGCACCGCAGTCCGGGCTTCCACCCGTCCCCGACCCGTACGCACGCGGACGCTGGCGCCGACCGGCTCGATCGCCACGATGTGGCTGCGCTCGAATACCGGCACTCCCTGCCGCTCGACCTCGCGCCGCAGGCCGTCGACCAGCTTCACCGGATCGAGGACGCCGCCCGCCGTGACCGACACGCCACCGACGTAGGTCGGGGAGTGAACCTCGGCACGCAGCGCATCCTTGTCGAGCAGCTGGCTGGTCGCGATGCCGACGCGCTCTGCCGCCTCGACGATCACGCGGCAGCGATCCATCTGGTGCGGCGTCTGCGCCACGAGCAGCCGCCCCGTCGGCTCGTAGTCGCAGTCGATCCTGCGCTCGGCGAGAAAGCCGGCGAGCTCGGAGAGATTCGCCTCGCCAAGGCGGGCCAAGCGGTACGCTTCGGTTTCGCCGAAGTGCCGGGTAGCGAGGGCGTGGTCGTAGTCGATGCTGTCCCATACGATACCGGCGCTGCGTCCCGACGCGCCGTACGCCGCGACGCCCTGCTCCACCACCACGACCTCACTGATCGGATCGAGCTCCTTGATCCACAGGGCGGTCCACAGTCCCGCGAGTCCCGCACCCACGACGGCGATGTCCGCGACGCGTCCCCCCTCGAGCGAACGGACCTGGCGCTCGGGACGGCGCGCCAGCCAGTAGCACGCCTGCTCGATCGACTGGCTGCGCCGCGCCACGCTCAGGCCGGGTGCATCCGGCGCCGTTGCCACCAGGCGTTCACACCGAGCACCGCCAAGCTGAGCCCGAGGATGGCGGTGGCGAGGACATTGATCTGCGGGGGGAAGGCGGCGCGCCGGGCGCCGTACACATACAGCGGGTAGGTTACGCTGCTCCCGGAGTTGAACAGGGTGATGACGAAATCGTCGAGCGACAGCGCGAACGCCAGCATCGCCGCCGCGACGACGCCGGGGGTGATGAGCGGCAGGGTGACCGTCCGGAACACCCGCCACGGCCCTGCACCCAAGTCCATCGCCGCCTCCTCGAGCGACCAGTCGAAGCCGCGCAGCCGTGCCCGCACCGTGAACGCCACGTAGCTCACCGAGAACATCACGTGGGCGATCACGATCGTGACGAAGCCGGTCGGCACATTCACCGTCAGGAACAGCGACAGCAGCGATGACCCGAGCACCACTTCGGGGGTGGCCAGCGGCAACACCAGCAGCAACCCCACCCCACCGGCTCCCCGAAACCGGTACCGTGACAACGCCAGGGCGAGCATCGTCCCCAGGACCGTCGCCATCAGAGTGGACAGACTCGCCACGATGACGCTGAGGCGCATCGCCTCGACGAGCGCGGGATAGCGGAAGGGGTCGAGCCACGCGGCGAGCGAGAACCCCTTCCAGACGAAATTGAATTTCCCCGCGGGACTATTGAAGCTGTAGGCGACGATCACGAAGATCGGCAGGAACAAATACCCGAGGACGAGCCCGGCCGTTGCGTCGAGAAAACGCCTCACGCGAGCTGCTCCTCCCGCAGCAGCCGCGCCGCCGCCACCACCAGGACGGCGATCAGCGCCATCAACCCGAAGGACAGCGCCGCGGCGAGCGGATAATCCCGCGCCTGAAGAAACTGGGCCTGTATCACCGATCCGATCATCCGCTGGTTGGGGCCGCCCAGCAGCTCGGCGTTCACGAAGTCGCCCGCCGCCGGGATGAACGTCAGGAGGCACCCCGCGAGCACGCCGGGGAGCGACAGCGGCAGCACAACGCGCCGGAACGCGCGGGCGGGACTCGCAAACAGATCCTGCGCCGCTTCCACCAGCCGCCGGTCCATCTTTTCGAGGCTGGCATAGATCGGGAGGATCATGAACGGCAGAAAATTGTAGGTCAGCCCGCCGACTACCGCCCAGCCGGTGTCGAGCAGGCGCCCCGTGGGCGACAGCAGGTGCACGGTCTGCAACAGCTGCACGACGAGCCCCCCGTCGTTGAGAATCGTCTTCCAGGCGAACGTGCGCACCAGAAAGGTCGTGAAGAACGGCAGGATCACGAGACCAAGCAGGACCGGGCGCCAGCGTCCTGCGCGGAACGCCAGGACGTATGCGAGGGGATATGCCAAGAGGAGCGCCGCCGCCGTCGCGAGCGCCGCAAACCCGAACGAGCGGGCGAAGATGGTCCCGTAGCCCGTGAACGCCCGCGCGTACCCGTCCCACCACGGAGCCCCGACCGATGTGCGGCCGAGGGTAACGAGCGGCAGGACAAAGAACAGCACCAGCCACGCGACGCCGGGGAGGACGAGCAGCGCGGGCGCGACGGCGGCGCGGCGCATCCCGCTACCCGCCGATGGCATCGAGGAAGATGCGGGTGAAGCTCGCGTCTTCGGCGTCGGAGAGCGAGCGAAAGCTGCGCAGCTGCGCCAGCACGCTGGGCGGCGGGTTGACGAGCGGGCTCTTTGCCAGCTGCGGGGCGATGCGTGCGAGCTCTGGAATCGCGCCCTGCACCGCGCTGATATACCCGGCCCGGCTGACGATCTGGGCGGAATGGGCCGGCGCGTAGCACCAGTCGATCCACTGCATCGCGAGCGCGACGCGGTCCGAGCTTTTCGGGATCAGCATGTTGTCGGAGAACAGAATCGCTCCTTCGCGCGGCGCCACCCACACGAGGTCGGGGTTGTCGGCCCGCAGCCCCTGGATGTCCCCCGACCAGGCGATCGCGACGGCGATGTTGCCGTTGGCAAGGTCTTCGGTGTAGTCGTTGCCCGTGAAGGCGCGGATCTGCCCGCTCTCGCGCGCCAGCTGTACCCGCGCCGCGGCGACGCGGATGTCGTCGGCGGTACACTTCGCCGGATCGCGCCCCTCGCCGAGCATCACGAGCCCCAGCGTGTCCCGCATCTCGGTCACCATCGTCACGCGACCCTTGAACGCCGGATCGAAGAGATCGCGCACGCTCGTGATTTCCCGGCCGGTGACGCGCGGGTTGTAGCCCAGTCCCACCATCCCGAACAGCCACGGGACGGTGTAGCGCCGCCCGGGATCGAAGTCGGCGTCCTGAGCCAGCGGCGTCAGATTCACGCGATTGGGGAATGCGGCGGCATCGAGCGGGGTCGCGTAGCCGCGGCGGATCATGCGACCCGCCACCCAGTCGGTCAGGACGATCACGTCCCGGTCGATGCTCTGCCCGCGGCGCAGCGGCTCGGCGATCTTCGCGAAGAATTCGTTGTTGTCGTTGATATCTTCGTGATACTGCACCGTGATGCCCGTGGCTCGCTGGAAATCGGGGACGGTGCGGTCGTCGATATACAACGGCCAGTTCGAGATTCGCACCACGCGCGAGCCGCCACCCGACGACCGACACCCGGCAACGCCGATACCGCCGAGCGCGCCGGCGACCGACCCAAGCGACGCACCGAGAAACCGGCGCCGGCTCCAGCGCCTCACGCTGCGCCGTTCTCCGCCGGCGGCAGGAGTCGCGCGGCATCGCCGTCCCAGTCGACGTACACCTGCTGCCCCGGCGCGAGCCCGACTGTTGCGGCTTCCGGACCGAGGTGCGCGATCAGCTCCGTCCCGTCGGCGGCCCGCAGCGCGCACTGTACCACCGGCCCTTGAAACACGACGTCCACGACAGTCGCCGGCAACGCGGACGGCGCCGACTGGGGGAGGACGCGCACCCGCTCCGGTCGCACCATGAGAACGGCGGCAGCCCCCGTCACCACCTTCCATGCGGGGGTGGGGACCTGCACGACGTGCCCTCCCGCGATCGCGATACTGGCACGCGTGCCGTTCACGGCGGTCACGCGCGCGGCGAGCAGGTTCGCGCGGCCCAGGAAGTCGGCGACGAAAACGGTGGCCGGAGAATGATACATGGCCTGCGGCGTGTCGATCTGCTCGATGCGTCCCTCCGCCATCACCGCGATCCGGTCCGACATCGTCAGCGCTTCCTCCTGGTCGTGCGTGACATAGAGGAACGTGACGCCGACTTCCCGCTGAATGCGCTTCAGCTCCAGCTGCATCGCCTGACGCAGCTTGAGATCGAGGGCGCCGAGCGGCTCGTCGAGCAGCAGGGCGATGGGTGAGTTGACGAGTGCGCGGGCCAGCGCGACGCGCTGCTGCTGTCCGCCCGACAGCTGCGCCGGCCGGCGCGCCCCCAGATCGGCGAGCCGCACGACGCCGAGCAGCTCCCCCACGCGGCGGCGGATCTCGCCCTCGGCGAGGCCGAGGCTGCGTGGGCCGAATGCGACGTTGTCGTAGACCGAGAGATGCGGAAAGAGCGCGTAGTGCTGAAACACGGTGTTGACCCGGCGGCGGTAGGGCGGCACCGCCGACACGTCCTGGCCCTCCAGCAGGACCCGGCCCGCCGACGGCGTCTCGAAGCCCGCGATCAGCCGCAGCGTGGTCGTCTTGCCGCAGCCTGAGGGGCCGAGCAGGGAGAAGAATTCGCCGCGCCCGATCGTGAAATGCGCATCGTGTACGGCGGTAACGCCGTCGAACCGTTTGGCGACGTGCTCGAGCGTGACAGCCGATGCAGTGGCGGGCGCCGGTGCCGGCGCGCCCACGCTAGCGCGCGGGACGGCGCGCCACGCGCGCCGGGTCCGATGCCGGTGACGGAGCGGGAGCCGGCGGGGTGGTCACCGCGACCGGCGTGCCCGGAGAGGTGAGGCCGTACCGTTCGGGGTTGTTGCACACCACGGCCGCCGCGAGAATCTTGGGCACGTACTCCATCGTTTCGGTGGGGAGCAGCTTCATGCGGTAGAGGTGCCAGAAGTCGCGGTTCTGCTTCTTGAAGCCCCCCGGCGTCAACGCCACCTTGTGCAGCACTCCACGCACGGCGTTCTCGCCGCGGTTGTAGCTCGCCATGGCGAGCATGAACGCATCCTCACCGAACTCGGCGAGCAGGTTGGCGAGGTGGCGCGCCGCGGCACGCGTCTGTTTGTCGACGTCGGTCCGCTCGTCCACCTGCTCGTCCACTTTGAGGCCCAGCTCGCGGGCACTCACCGCCATCATCTGCCACATCCCCACCGCGCCCGCGTGACTGTGGGCCTTCGGGTCGAAGCGCGACTCGGTCCAGGCGACGTACCCCATCACCTCGGGGAGCTCGAGCGCCCGGAAATCGCGCTGGATGATCGGCCAGTACTGCACCTTCCGCTGGTAGACCTGGCGCAGCGTCTGCGGATCCTTGAGCATCTGGTTGATCTGGTATTGCAGCCGTTCCTTGAAGATCGGCGGCACGGCGTACGTCGTCGCATCGAACTGCGCGAGAATATTGCGGATTTCCTTGTCCAGCTCGTCGCCGGTGTTCGCCGCCTCGTTGGCCTTGGCCTGATCGGCGCGCGCCAGATCGGCGAGCGTGCGCTCGGCGTTGGAGGTCGCGTCGAGGTAGCGCTGCTCGAGCAGCGCCAGCTTCGCCGAGTCCTGTTCGGCCTGCATCTGTTGCTGGATCTGACGAATCTGTGCGTCGAAGCGCCCCTTGGCGTCGAGCAGCCGGGCGATCTGGCGGTGCTGGAAGTAGATCACCGTCCCCATCACGGCGATGACCACCGTCGCGGCAGCGGTCACAATCCCGACCACTTTCACCCAGCGCTTCTTGGTCTGCTTCTTTACCACCTCGGAGACTTCCTGCACCGCGGTGGCGATGTGGTCCATCGTCTTGCGCGAGCGTACGCCGCCGGCCTTGGCCCGCTCCTCGGCGATACGCTGCGCCGTCAGGGCGAAGATCTGCCCCGTCGCCGACCCGCGCGTCCCCGCCTGCAACACCTTCTGGATCTCCGCCGCGTCCTGGGCGGCGTCGTACGTCGCATCGATCACGATCTCAACCTGCGCTTCGGGACCGCCGGTGGCGCCGAAGCGGATCTTGTCGCCGGTGCGCAGCTCGACCTTGGAGACCTTCTTGCCGTTGACGCGGACGCCCCCCGGGGCATCGAGGTCGATCAGGTGGTAGACGCCTTCCTTGAGGACGACGGCGGCGTGGTAGGGAGCGACGCGCGGCTCTGCGGCAGCGTCGTAGCGCATTTCACAGTCGTGGCCCGTCCCGACGCGCAGCCACCGCTTGTCGCTGCTGGACGTCGTGCCCTGTAACGAGCCCTTCACATGCGTAAAGCGGATCATGGCGAGTGGTGGCGGAAGCTTACGGGCGGAAGGCGTGCTCCGCCAGTCGTACCCGCCCCACCGTCAGAAGCGCAGTGTCAGCCCCGCGTAAACCAGATCGTGGGCTTCGATCCCACCCCATTCACGATACGCCGACACCACTACCGCCCACGCCCGGCCGAGGTTCACATCGAGATCGGTCGAGATCCACTGGATCGCAGACGCCGTCAGCGGGATCGTGTCGGCCTGCTCGCGCCGCCACCCGCCCGTGACCTGCAGGAGCCCGAGCCCCCACGGCTCGACACCGAGCGACAACGACTGCAACCAGCCGGCTCGGGCCGCGCTGGTGTAGCGCGTGGTGCGCGTTCGCAGGCTCAGCCCGTATCCGGTGAGCCGGTCGACGCCGAACGACGCCGTATAGGACGCGGCCGGCCCGGCGGGACCGCCACCCGAGGAGCGGCTGTCGAGCGTCGCCTCCACCCGCCCGGCACGCGCCGATACGCCGACCCACGCCCCGCGCCGGAAGGCGTCGTCGAACGCGACCTCCGGGTTGACCACGTCCTGATACAGGCGCACACTGCGCCGGTTGTCGAGCCCGGCCGTCAGCGCCACGGCGTCCGTCAAGCGGAACTGCAGCGTCGCGAACGAGCTCGTGGGCGAGAACGCCGCTTCGCCATCGACACGGCGCCACGGCCGGTAATAATCGACCTCCTGCGCCGCGTACACCGAGAGGCGGCGTGAGCGATAGTCGCCCTGCAGGTACAGGAATTCGCGGTTCGTTCCCGCCCCGAGATACGACCCGCTCAGTCCGCCGACGAGCGACCACCGGCGGGTCGTCGCATTGATCGGACTGTGACGCTCGATGTAGATCCCCAGATCGGTGAGATCGCCCGAGAAGGCGAGATTGACGGGATCAGGCTGCTTCCCGACGAAGACGCCGCCCCCCACGCCGGGCCCGTCGAGCTGCGCCGACACCCCATCCACAAGCCCAACGGTGGCGATCCCGGGCGCGAACTGCCGCCCGACGGCCACTCGCAAGGGCGACCCCGGCTGCTGCCAGTCCACCCGCGCCTGATAGACGCGCGTTTGCCCCCACGCGGTGGTGCCGAATCCGTCGGGGCGTGCCTGCGTCACCCGGCGACTGCGCACATCGAGATCGAGCCCAAATCCCGTCTGTCCCAACCGGGTGCCGGAGAGGCGGAGGTCACCCGACGGCTCGCTGAACGTCGCGCCGCTGCCATCGAGCTGGCGCAACCCGAAGTAGTAGAAGCCGACGCGGCCCCGGAGGACGCCGCCGGCCCGAGACGAGAAGACCGGCGGTGCCGCGGTTCTCGCGACCCCGGCGATGCCGGAGTCCGGCGGCGGGACGACGGGCGTGAAGCGCACCGAGTCGCCGACCACGAGGGTTCCCGTCGCGGACACGATGTCACACGCGGCCTGATGCGTCGCGAGGAACGCGACGCGCAGCACGGCGACGCTCGTGTCGCCGCGGATCACCTCCAGCCGCATCCCCTGGGTCACTCCTTCCGCGCGGCCGGCATCGATGTACGCCGACGCGGTGGTCAGGTACGTCACGCTGGCCCAGCGTGGCGAGCCCGCCGGTCGCTGACCCGACGCCGGTGCGGCACACAGCACCACGACGAGCATCCCCTCACCCACGCGCCGCATCATCCATCGCCTCCCGTTCCTCGTGGATGACAGCTGTAGCACTGCTGGCTCGTGTAATTCCGTCCCGGGTGCGCGTTGCCGTGACACGCCAGACAATTGAATTGCCGGAAGTCGTTGGGGTTGGTGTGACAGTCGGAACAGGACGCCCAGCGACCCTGGTGCGCGCCCGAGAAGATCGGGAAGAACAACCCGTCGTGGTCGAACCTGGCGCCGCGCCAGGTGTTGGTCGTATGACACGCTGCGCAATCCGTCGGGAACTGCGCCGCCTGATGGTTCGGATCGGTCGTGCGGCTGTAGTCCGCCTGGTGACAGCTCACGCACGCGGAGGGCAGAGCCTGAAACTGGCCGACGCCGTGGCACTGAGAGCAGAAGATGCGCAGATGCGCGCCGGTGAGCGCGAACCCGGTGCTCGCGTGGTCGAACCGCGTCCGGAGCCAGCTGGTCGTGGCGTGGCATTGCACACAATCGGTGGAGAATCCGGCCGCGCCGTGATTGGGATCCTGAGTGCCCTGGTAGTCGCGGCGGTGACACGACGAGCACTCACCGGAGAGGGCCACGAAGACGAGGCGACCCTGGGGGGCGACGTGGCACGCCTCACAGTCGATGGTGAGATGCGTGCCGGTCAGCGGAAAGCGCGTCAGTTGGTGCGCGCCGGTCATGCCCGCCCGATCGAGAAAGCTCCGCGTGGAGTGGCAGCGCGCACAATCGTTCCCCACCTCCCCGCGATGCGCATCGGTGTGGCACGAGACACAGGCGCGTGGCGTACCCTGAAAATTGAGCGTGACGTGACAGGCGCGGCACGATGCCGTGACGTGGGCGCCGACGAGCGGGAACCGGGCCACCTTCCGGTGATCGAACGATCGGTCGATCCGCGCCGGCGACCACGCTTCCGGACTATGGCAAACGCTGCAGGCTTCGGCGAGCGGCCCGTGCGGGCTCGTCTCCGCGATTTGCTGCGCCGACACGGCGAGCGGCATGCCGAGGGCGATACCGGCGACCAGCAACGTGGCGCGGGACACGCCCGGTGCGAGGGCAAGAACCATACGAGACGGGTGCGCGCAGCGGCGCGGCGCCGCGGAGTGCCCGCCTAGTCCGAAATGCGCCAGGGTGGTGCGTTCCGGTCCAGTGGGTGGGGCGTCGTCTTCATGAAGACCGCGACGCCGGGATCAGAAGCGGTAGCTCAGCCCCGAATACAGGAGGTCGTGCGCCTGGATGCCACCGCGCTCGCGGTACGCCGAGAGGATGGCGAAGAGCGAGCGCATCAGATTGACATCGACGTCGGCGGAGAGCCAGCTCACGTTGAGCGTGGGTGCTGCCGACGTGTCGTGCTCCGTGCGCCACCCGGAGGTCAGCTGAATGCTGCTCCGTCCGAAGGGCTCGAGCCCGAGGGTGATGGAGTTGAGCCACCCCTGACGCGGTCCGATGGTGTACCGCGTGCTGCGCGAGCGCAGGCTCAAGCCGATCGGCGTGAGGCGGTCCGCCCCGAGACCGAGTGTATAGGTGTTCGCGTCACCGTTCGTGTCGTCGTGATTGGTGCGGGCATCGACCCCGACCTGAAAATGCCCGGCGAATCGTGCTGACGCCCCGGCCCATACGCCGCGACGGAAAGTGTCGTCGAAGACGATCGCCGGGTTGATCACGTAGTAATAGAGTCGCACGTTGCGCCGGTTATCGATGCCGGCGTTCACACTCACGGCATCCGTCACCTGGTATTGCACGTTCGCAAACGTGCTCGTGGGCGAGAGCATCTTCTCGTTCGTCCCCACGCGCCGCCAGGGCCGGTAGTAGTCGACCTCCTGGACGGCGTAGAGGGAGACTCGGCGCGACTGGTAATTCCCCTGGGCGTAGAAGAACTCGCGATTGGTGTGCCAGCTGTCGTACGAGCCGCTGGCGCCCGCGGTGACGGACCAGTGGGACAGGGACCCGAGGCGATTGTGCCGCCGGATGTAACCGCCCAGCTGCGTCAGACTGTCCCCGGAGAACCCCAGGCTGACGGGATCGGGGGACATCCCGCCGAAGACGCCGTAGTCCCAGGCCGGCTGGGACAGCTCCACCGCGCCGCCGTCGATCAAGCCTACCGACGTGATCCCCGGAGCGTACTGGCGACCCGTGGTGAACCGGAACGGCGAGCCGGGCGATTGCCAGTAGAGCAGTGCCTGGTACACGCGGGTCTGATCCGTCGTGCTGTTCGGTCCGCCGGGGAGCGACTGCACCAGGCGCCTGGTGCGGAGGTCCGCCACGAGACCGATGGCCGTACCGCCCAGGCCGCCACCGGTGAGCCGGATGTCCCCCGAAGGCTGGGAGAATCGTCCGCCGAAGCTGTCCTGCTGTTGCACGGTCAGGTAATAGAGTCCGATGCGGCCGCGCAGCCGGCCGTACCCCGGGCGTTGCATGCCTCCGGGCACCTGCGCCTGCGGAGCCGGGCGAGCCGCGGCGACGGCGGCACTCGAGTCGGTCGCGCCGGGCCTCGCGACCGCGGTGAAGCGCACCGAATCACCCACTGCGAGCGGCGCGGTCTTGGAGACGACCTGACACGAGGCCTGATGCGTGGACACGAACGCCACCTTCAATTCGGCGACCGACGTCCCGCCATGCAGCACGTCGACTCGACTCCCCTCCTCCAGGCCTTCCGACTTCCCGGCGTCGATGTATACGGAAGCCGTAGTCAGAAACGTCACCCGTGCCGTCCGTGGCCTGCCTGCCGTCGCCCGCTCGACGGGGGCGGACTGCGGTGCGACCGACGGCGACGCTGCGGCGGGTGGAGTTACCACGGGTGCAGGCTCCGCCGCGGGTGACGCCGTCGCAGCGGGCGGGTGCGCCGCAGGCACTTGCGGCGTCACGAGGTTCGGCGCCGGAGCGGCCTGGCTCACGGGAGTCGACGACGACGCAACCGGCGGTGTCGTCACCGGCGCCGGCGGCGGCTGCGTGGGCTGCGGTGTGACGGCTTCCGGTGCCGGGCTGGCCGCGGTCACCGGCGAGGGCGGCTTCGCCGTCGCGGCCGGGGCAGGAGCCCGCGACTTCGTGGAATCGGGGACGCGCGGCGCCGGCGGCGTCACGGCGGCCGGCGCAGCCGCGGGGGCCGGAGCGGTTGGCGCGGTCGCGAGCGATTGCGCCCCCGGTTGCCGGACGGGGATGAAACGCACCGAGTCGCCGACCGCGATACCGGCCGCGCCCGTGCCGCGTGACACCAGCGTACAGCGCGCCTGGCGATCTCCCAGCGAAGACACCTCGAGCAGCGCCACGGGGACGCCGTGGCGCACGACCTCCAGGCGCGTCCAGCGGCGCACGCCGTCGGCGTTGCCGGCGTCGATCGCCACGACCGCCGCCTGGACGTAGCTCACGCGAGTCCAGCGGTAGAGGGCGCTTTCCTGGCCGCGGGCCGGCGCTGCGAGGGCGCCCAGACCGGCGAGCAGGAATCCGATCTGTGTCCCACGCATCAGTGTGTCCCGCGCGGGTGGCAGCGATAACACGAAGGACTGTCGTACGTGTACCCGGCCACTCCGGTGTGATGCGGGTCCGTCGCGGATTTGCTGTGGCACGACAGGCAGTCGAACTGCCGGTAGTCGCTCGGGTTGATGTGGCAGGTCGAGCAGTTGCTCCACCGTCCCGCGTGCGTGCCCGAGTAGATCGGGAAGAACTGCGCATCGTGGGCGGTGTACGTCGCCGACGTCCACACCGTCGTATTGTGGCACGACGCGCAGTCGGTTGTGAACTGCGCCTGGGCGTGGTTCGGGTCCGTCGTGCCGTTGTAGTCGGTCTGGTGGCACGAGACGCACGCCGTGGACTTCCCTTTGTAGACGCCGTCACCGTGACACTGGGCGCACGTCGCCTGCAGGTGCGCCCCGGTGAGCGGGAACGCCGTGTTGGCGTGGTTGAACGTCGCCCCGGTCCACGTCACCGTGGTGTGGCACGTGGTACAGTCGGTGGGGAATCCCGCCGCCTGGTGGTTCGGGTCGTTCGTGTTGTTGTAGTCGGTCTGGTGACACGAGACGCAGGCGGTCGACTTCCCCTTGTAGACGCCGTCGCCGTGGCACTGCGCGCACGTGGCCTGCAGGTGCGCCCCGGTGAGCGGGAACGCCGTCGCGCTGTGGTTGAAGGTCGCCCCCGTCCACGTCACCGTCGTATGGCACGCCGTGCAGTCGGTCGGGAATCCCGCCGGCTGGTGTGCCGGCGTGGTGGTGGCGTTGTAGTCCTTCTGGTGGCACGCCACGCACGTCGTAGGCAGGGCACCAAAGCCGCCGGTCCCGTGGCACTGCGCGCAGGCGACGGCGATGTGGGCGCCGGTCAGCGGAAAGCCGCTCGCACTGTGATCGAAGCGCGCCGTTTGCCAGGCGACGGTCGCGTGGCATTGCGCGCAATCGTGCGGGAACCCACCCGCCGTGTGGTCGGGATTGCGCGTCGCCTGGAAGTCCCTCTGATGGCAGTCGTTGCACGCGGTCATGCGCAGGGCGAAGGTCATCTGGCCGCCCGAGGTCGGCGTGTGGCAGCTCTCGCAATCGGCGGCCACGTGGGCCCCGGTCAGCGGGAATCGGGTCAACTGGTGGGCCCGCGTCATGCCGCTGCGGTCCACGAACGAGCGCATGGTGTGGCATCGGGCGCAGGAATTCCCGAGCTCCCCATGGTGCGGATCCTGGTGACAGGACACGCAGTCGTGGGACGCGCCCTTGAACACGAGCGTGGTGTGGCAGGACTTGCACGCGACGCTCGAATGCGCGCCCGTGAGGGCGAACCCTGTCTTCGCATGGTCGAACGCCGACGTGATCCGGGCCGGCGTCCAGGCCTCCGGACTGTGGCAGGCGGCGCAGGGCTGGGTGAGGGTGCCGTGCGGGCTCTTGGCCGTGGCGACCTGCTGGGCGGCCAGCGACGTCCCGCCGAGGACCAGCAACCCGCAGATCACCGGCAGTGCGAGTTTCATTGACGCACTCCATCCCCATGACAGTTCTCGCAACGTCCGGACACGGGCCGATATCGGATGACTCGGGCGTTCCCCGGACCGGTCTCGGCGGGATGGCACCGGGCGCACGGAACGCTCGCATGCCCTCCACGCAGTGGAAACTTCGTGTCACGGTCGTGATCGAAACGGGCGGCCGGCTTGAACGCATCCACCCCGTGACAGCTCTCGCACTTGCCGCCGTCGGGTCGCGCGGCGAATTGCCGCCCGTGCGGGCTTTCGTGGCACGCCGCGCAGGCCTGCGACTTGGTCGTGAACAGCAGCGGCGCCCCGGTCCAGCTCGCCGCCCGCACCAGCGATGACTGTACGGCGGGATACTTCAGCTCGGAGTGACATCCGACACACGGCACGGCGCGGTGCGCTCCCTCCAGCGCGAACCCGTAGCGCGCGTGGGCCACGACGTCGATGGTGGACGGGCGGTACCCGCTCGTCGTGTGGCAGCCCAGGCACCCCTGCGGCACAGGATGCGCACCCCCCGCCGCGAAACGCCCCTGGTGCGGATCGATGTGGCAGGCCACGCAGTCGAGCTCCGTCAGGTGGAACGCGACCCCTGCCTTGCCGAGCGTGGCCGCCGCGGGGAGCGGCGCCAATCCGGAGCGATTCGGCCCGTGACAGGCGGCGCACTGGATCTCGGCGTGCCGGCCTTCGAGCCGCAGCCGCAGCGTCGTATGGGCCGCCGTGGTGAACGTGCTGGGCTTCCAGCCGGCGACCGTGTGACACGCAGTGCAGTCCCCCCGGTCGGGACGGCTCGCGAACTGACCGCCATGGTCGTCGCTGTGACAATCGAGGCAGCGCGCGAACGACGGATGCATGACGATCCCGGCACTCCCGAGCTGCGACGTGGGCACTCCCGGCGGGTTCTTGCGATGGCAATCCTCGCACGGCACCTGCTGGTGCTTGCCCGTCAGCGGGTACTTCGTCTTGCTGTGCTGGGCCACCGTGAATCCCGCCACCTTGAAGCCGGCCTCGGTGTGGCAGGCGTCGCAATCCACCGGGGCACCGGCGAGCGTTGCGGTGCCAGCGTGCGGGTCGGTGTGGCAGGCGGTACAGGTCGCGAATGGTGGATTGTGGCTCTTCTGCCCGGGCACGTCGTGGCACTTGGCGCACGCAACCTCGGCGTGCATGCCGCGCAGCGGGAACCGCGTGCGCGAGTGATCGAAGTGACCACGGTCGATCACCGCGAAGCCGGTCGTCACGTGACAGTCACGGCACGCGCCCGCAAAGCGGCCGCGATGCGGGTCCGCATGACAGGCCGCGCAGTCGGCGTGCGCCACCGGCTTGAACACGCGCGGCACGCTCGCTGTGTCGCGCACGGCGGCCGTCGTGGCCGGCCGGTGGCACGCGCCGCAGCGCACGTCGCGGTGCTTTCCGGTGAGCGGATAGTCGGTCCGGTCGTGGTCGAAACGCGGCGCGGGCTTCCAGTGCGCTTCGTCGTGGCACGTCAGGCAGTCGTGATTGAGCGCGCCGCGATGCACGTCCTGGTGACAGGAGGTGCACGACCGCTCCAGTCCGACCCACCCCGGCGAACTCCCTCCCGGCGGTGAGAGCCGCGCCGCCTGACTCACGCGAAACGCGGGCTTGTGACAGTCGGTGCACTCGGTGGACTGGTGCTTCCCCTCGAGCGGCCAACCGGCCTTGGCGTGATCGAACTGGCGCTCGCTGCCACCCGGCCAGCTGATCAGGGAAAAGCTGCGGCCGGCATGCTCGGGGTGGCAGCTCTCGCAGCGCTGCTCGCGTACCTGCGCGTGAAACCCTCGCCCCTGCTGGATGAGCCAGGCGACTTCCTTGTGGCACTGGAGACAGAGCGTCGATGTCTGCTCCTTTCGGCCGCCGTGACAGTTGCCGCACTTCAGCGTGCCCTCGAGCGATGCGTGAGGGGCGGCGAGCGGCCCGGGCGAGATCTGCGCGTCGGCGCCCGTCCCGGCCAGCGCCACTCCCGCCCACACGACTCCAATGAACGCCCGTACCCACCTCACCACAGCCACGTCGCGCCCAGCGCGACCACCACCGCCACGTGGATCAGCACGGCCACCAGGGCGGCGATCGCCACCGGCCGGTGCAGCACGTGCCAGAAGCGGAAGACCGCGTGCGTCGCGTCGAGCATGCGCGCCTGCTGCGTCAGCGCCATCTCGCGTCGCGCAAGCCGCAGTGTGATGGTCAACGCCAGGCGGTCCTGACGCCGCCGGTGCGGCCCGCTGCGCTGGTACAGGCGCCGTAACTGCCGCGCCCCACGCCGCCGCGCCCAGTCGTCGTGCACAAACCGGAAGAAGGTGCCGAGGATGCCGGGGCGCGTGTCGGATGGCCGGTCGACCGCCAGGGTGCGCTCCACCAGATCCACCGCGAGTCCCGTGTTGGCCGCGATTTGCTCGAGCAGCTGCTTGCGGCGGGTCGCAATCTCGTCCAGCGTCAGCTCGATCCCGGCCTTGCCCCGCGGAATCCGGGAATAGACGTAGCGCCCGACGACGCCGCTCGCCCAGACGACCATCATGGACCAGAACCCGAGACCGATCAGCCCCTCGAAGCGCCACGCCGAATGGATGGCGACGAGCAGCGGCAGCACGAGCGCCGCCAGCACGTGAACGTCCAGCCAACGGGCCACCGAGCCGGTCCACGCGAGCCAGCGCGCCCGTTTGCGCACCGGGTAGAGCCAGAGGAAGATGAAGATCGTGACCGCCAGGAGACCGGCGCTTTGCCCGATGTAGCCGGCCGGCTTGAGCCAGGGATGGAACGGGCTCCGGACCCGCTCGGCGACGGGGGCGAGGTAATAGGGAAGCCCGGCGACCGATATCGCGACGAGGATGAGGGCGAAGACACCTACGAGGACGACGCCCGGGCGGCGCCGATCGGCAAGGGCGCTGCCCGGCGAAGGCCGCGGGGGTCGGGGATGCCCGAGCGGAGCAGCCTGGGACCGTGGCGGCTCCGGACGCGGGCGGGGCGCGGGGGCGACGTTGATCTCGCGCATGCCGCTCTCGATCTTCTTTCTCGTGCAAGGCGCGCCATTGGCGGGCGCGCGGACCAGACTCAGGAAAATCGTGACGGCCGGGCGGTGTTGCGTCGACCGGCATGGGCCGTGCGAGCAAAATACGTACGTAGTCCGGCTACGTGAGCGCAGGGACAGCAACTTGCGTGGTCGCAACCGGTTGTCATCTGACCCAGTGGCTGGGTCAATCAACGCGCTGCGGTGAAATGCTGCACCTGGTTCATTATGCCGCACCACCGCCCACCAGAGACCCCTAGCGTGGACAACACAGCCACTTACATCGGCTTCTTCATACTCGTCGCCGTCCTGGTCGGATCCGCAGTTCTACGGACCCGGCGTCGCGAAAAGGCGGCGATCGCCGCGGCCCACCGGGCGGGACTCTCCACCGAGGGACCGCGCGCCCAGCATCCCCGGATCGACATCTCGCACTGCATCGGGTGCGGGGCATGCGTGGACGTCTGCCCGGAGGACGTGCTCGCGGTGATCGCGGGCAAAGCCGCGATCGCGAGTCCGGCGAAATGCATCGGGCACGGACTGTGTGCCGAGGCGTGCCCTGTGGGGGCGATCGAGATCGTCATGGCGAAGCCCAGCATCGGGGCGGACCTCCCCGCCCTCTCCCGGGAGCTGGAGACGAACGTGCCGAACCTGTTCGTGGTGGGAGAGCTCGGCGGCCTCGCGCTGATCAAGAACGCGGTGAACCAGGGACGGGACGTGGTCGATACCATCGCCGAGCGCTTCGCCCGGCGCGGTCGCCCTCCCGTCGGCTCGGGCGCGGTGGACGTGTGCATCGTCGGCGCTGGGCCGGGTGGCATCAGCGCGGCGCTGCGCGCCACCGAGCGGAAACTGAGCTACCTGATCCTCGAGCAGGAGGAATTCGGCGGGACGGTGGCGCGCTACCCGCGCCAGAAGCTCGTGCTGACGAGTCCGGTCGAGTTTCCCGGCTACGGCAAGTTCAAGAAGTTGCAGCTCTCCAAAGAAGACCTGCTCAAGTTCTGGGACCAGGTCCGGCGCGAAGCGAACCTGTCGGTGCGGACGCAGGAGCGCGTCGAGCGCGTCGAGCAACTGGCCGCCGGCGGGTTCACGGTCCGGAGCACCCGCGGAGCCTACCCCGCCCGAAGCGTGGTACTCGCCCTGGGCCGGCGCGGCAGTCCCCGCAAGCTCGGCGTTCCGGGCGAGGATCTCCCCAAGGTGATGTACAGCCTGCTCGACGCCGAGGCCTACACCGACGCCCGAGTGCTGGTGGTGGGCGGCGGCGACAGCGCCGTAGAAACCGCGATGGGACTAGCGCATCAGCGCGGCAACACCGTCACCCTCTCCTATCGTAAAGAAGCCTTCACGCGCATCAAGGAGCGCAACGCGCAACGCGTGCGCGAGCTCGCCAAATCGGGAAAGCTGAAGCTGCTGTTCAACTCGCAGCCGGTCGCAATCCGTCCTCAGGCGGTCGTCCTCGAGGTCGCGGGCCAGCCACGGGAGCTCCCCAACGACTACGTCTGGGTGCTGGCCGGCAGCCTGCCTCCGAACGAGTTCCTGCGCCAGGCGGGCGTGCAACTGGGAGCGCGCGATCTCACCGAGGCGGCGCGCGCCGAGGCGTCCGTGCCAGCCTGAACTCGCGCCCCGGCCCGTCACGCCGTATCTTGGTGTCCCGGTCGCCGTCACCCCTCACTCCGAGCGTCCAAGCACCATGATCGATCCCTTGCGGGCCGTGCCTCGCCTTCCCCTCGTCGTCGCGCTGGCGGCGTCGCTCCTCCCACGGGGCCCATCGCCCCAGGCAACGGTTCCGGACGCACAGCGTGGGGTGCATGTCGACTCGGCGCGGCGCCTCGTGGTGATCACGATCGGGCCCTTCGCCGTGCCGCCCGCGCCGCCCGTGATGAGCCATATGACGATGCACATGGAGGGGAGCGACAGTCTGGTGAAGCGCATCTACTGGCCGATGACGACGCTGCTGCAGGGCCTGCGGATGGAAATCCTCGATGCTTCCGGTCACCCCCTGCCCCGCCGTCTCATTCATCATCTCAACCTCGTCAACTTCGACCGCCGCCAGCTGGTCTATCCGCTGGCCGAGCGCATGATGGGGTTCGGCCAGGAAACCGAAGACGTGTCGGTCCCGCGCAGCATCGGAATGCCGATCTCGGCCGGCCATCGGGTCGGCGTGTTCGTGATGTGGGACAACGAGACCGGCGAGACGCTGCACGATGTGACGGTGCGGTTGACGTTCTCCTGGGCGGCGGGGAACCTGCAACCACGCCCGATCAGCGTCATGCCGTTCATCATCGATGCCAATCTCGTGGTGGCCGGGCACAACATCTTCGATGTTCCACCGGGGGGCTGCACACGCCAATACGATTTCCGCTTCCCCGTCGATGGTCACCTGGTGGCGGTCAGCGGGCACCTGCATGATCACGGCCTGTGGATCCGGCTGGTGGACCGCACCTCGGGGGCCGTCGTCGTCACGGTGCGCGCCCGGCGCGACTCCCTGGGCCACGTCACCGGCATGTCCCGCGAGCTCCTCGCCCTGCGCGGTCAGGGACCCCATCTCAAGGCGAACCACGACTACCGCCTCGAGGCGCACTACGACAATCCCTCCGACGACACGCTCCACGGCATGATGGCGATGATGGTGGGACTGTTCGCACCGGACGATGCGCGACGTTGGCCGAACATCGATCCGGGCGACGGCGACTACCAGAAAGATCTCGCGGACATGCTGGGGCCAGCCGGCTGGGCCGAGGCAGCTCCCGGGTCCAACTGATTGCCTGCGTGGCCTCTCTTCAGGCGGTGAGGCCGTACTGCAGCACGTAGCGGATCAGCTCCGCGCTCGTCTTGAGCCGCATCTTTCGCAGCAGGCGCGCACGGTGGGTGCTGACCGTTTTGGGAGAAACGCCGAGCTCGATAGCGATCTGCTTCACGCTCTTGCCAAGCCCGATCATACAGAGGACCTCGTACTCGCGACGCGAAACTCGCTCGTGGGGCAGTCGCTGCGCGTTGCCGTCGAGTGCGGCGGCAGCGCGCTCCGCCACGGCCGCGGTCAGGTAGCGTCCGCCACTCGCGATCTGCCTGATCGCATTGATGACCTCCTGCGGCGGCTGCTGCTTGGTGAGATAGCCGGCGGCCCCCTCCTTCATGGCCCGCACGGCAAACTGGTCTTCTCCGTGCATCGTCACGATCAGCACATCGACGCGCGGAAACGCGCTGCGCAGCAAGCGCAGCAATCCCGGAAACGGCGCTCCGGGCATGGTGATGTCGAGCAGCACGACGTCCGGCTCGGTAGCGCGCAGCACCGCCACCGTCTCATCGCCGTCGGCTGCTTCACCCACGACTTCGATCCCGGGCTCATCGGCCAGCACCTGGCGCAACCCGGCGCGCACCAGCGGGTGATCGTCGGCGATCACGACACGGATCATCGAGTCCCTCCGGCGAGCGGCAGGCGCAGGTCGACCACGGTGCCGCCGCCGTCCCGCGCCCGCCACTCCACCGCTCCATCCCACAGCAGGGCCCGTTCGCGGATTCCGACGAGGCCGAGCGCCTGCGGGTTCGCAATCTCGGCCGCGGTGATGCCGCGGCCGTTGTCGCTGACCGAGAGCAGCAGCTCATTGCGCCGGAACCGCAAGGAGACGAGCACCTCCCGGGCACCGGCGTGTCGCGCGACGTTGGTCAGTGCCTCCTGCAGGATCCGGAACACGTCGGTCGAGCGGTCGGCGTCCACGGCCGGTGGATCGGGTGGCAGTTCGTGGACGCAGGGAATCCCGGTGCGCCGGGTGAACTGTTGCGTCTCCCATTCGATCGCCGCGAGCAAGCCCAGACTGTCGAGCACTGCGGGCCGCAGCTCCGTCGCCAGATTGCGCACGCGGCCGATCGACGTCTCGATCAACGCCGCCATCGAGCGCATCTTCTCCGCGAGCACGACGTCGTCATCCGGCAGCCGGGCGCGCAGCCAGGCGACGTCGAGATGGAGCGCGCTCAGGGATTGTCCCAGCTCGTCGTGGATCTGTCGCGCCATGACGGTGCGCTCCTGCTCACGCACGCTGCGGAGCCGGTGCGCCAGCTCGCGCAGCTGCTCGTGCGACGCCAGAAGCTCCTCGGAGACACGCTTCCGCTCGTTGACATCCCGTGCCACGGCCAACACTCCGATCACCGCCCCCCGCGCGTCCCGCAGGACCACCCGTTTGGAGTCGATCCACACAATCGATCCGTCCTTGCGGCGCCGCCGCCACTCACCGCCGGTATCGCCACCGGAGAGCGCGAGCTGCAGGTCCCCGGCCAGCGCCTGCCGCGCGTCTGCTCCATCGGGATACAGGATTGCGATCGACTGACCCATCATCTCATCGGCGCTGTAGCCGAAGACCCCCTCCGCGCCCTTGCTCCAGAAGCGGACTCGGCCCGCCGGATCGGTGACGATGATGGAATCTCGCACGTTCTGGAGAATGATCGACTGGAACTCCAGCCGCTCCTCGAGCTCCCGGAGCACGGGCGTGTCCTGCAGCGGCCGGCCCACCGCCTCCGCCTCTGTCCACCCGAACAGCGCTGCGGCGCGGCGATTCCAGATGCGAATGATCCCTGCACCGTCGATCAGGATGAACGCATCAGGCGCGGCGTCGAGGATGGCCCGGAGGGTGGCCTCGGACTCCCCCGGCGGGAGGGGGAGATCGGGTGGGGGCATGCGGTGCGGGGCGGCAGACATGGAAACGGCACCCCACGATAGGGGTTGGCTGCAGCCTCGCAAGGGCTACGGCCAGGCGATCAGCAGTTTCCCGACGCTTTGGTTCTCCCGCATGCGCTGCAACGCCTCGCCCGCGCGCGCCGGCGGGTAAACCGTGTCGACGACGACGCCCAGCCGGCCGTCGTCAAATCCCGGCAGCACTTCGGCACGGAAGCGCGACACGAGTCGCGCCTTCTCGGCCCGGCTGCGGGCGCGCAACGTCGAGCCGATCACGGCGGCGCGCTTGCGCATCAGGAGCGACAAGTCGATTTCGGGACGCGCACCCCCCATCGTCGCGATCACGACGATTCGGCCGCCGGTCGCCAGAACGCGGAGATTCTGCTCCATCCCCGGACCCCCGACGGGATCGAGCACGACGTCGATCGCGTTCGTGCCCCAGGCGTGCTCGACCGCGGCCGCGACGTCGTCCTTGGGCGTCTGGAGCGCGAGCGTGGCACCCGCCTGAATGAGGGCCTGCACTTTTTCCGGGCTGCGGGTCGTGGCGGCCACTGCGGCGCCGAGAAAGCGCGCCAGGGCGATCGCGGCCAGACCGACGCCCGAAGCACCGGCGTGAATCAGCACCCGCTGCCCACGCTCGAGCGCCGCCGTTCCGACGAGGTTCACGAATGCGGTGAGATACGCCTCGGGGATCCCGGCGGCGCGCACCAGGTCGAGCGAGCGGGGGGCGGGAAACAGCTGCCCCTCCGGCACCGCTGCGTATTCCGCATGAGCGCCCCCGGCGACCAGCGCACAGACCGCAGCGCCCGATTCGGCGACGTGCCCCGACAGCTCGAGGCCCAGGATGTCGGACTCTCCGGGAGGAGGCGGATAGCGGCCGGCGACCTGCGAGAGGTCGGCGCGGTTCAGCCCCGACGCGGCGACGCGCACCAGCACTTCGCCTGCGGCCGGTCGCGGGATGTCCCGCTCGACGAGCTGAACGGTGTAGCGCCCGTCGCGCTCGGTGGCGTGGAGGGAGCGCATGTCACCCCTGCAAGACGACGAAAACCGCGACGACGGCGATGACGAGCCCCGCAGCGATCTTCGCGCCCGCCGCCGCCGCGCGCCCCAGCATCGCCCCCCATCCCGCCCGCACCGCGACGCCGGCATGCTGTTCGCGCGTGTACTCGAAGAGCGCGGCACCGGCGAAGGAGCCGACGAAAGCGCCGATCACGCTCCCGATCACCGGCACCGGCACGCCCACGATCGCGCCCACAATCCCGCCGATCAGCGCCCCCCATCCCGCTCGCCGCGAGCCGCCGTACTTCACGGCGAACCGGAACCCCAGCCACCAGTCGACGATTTCTCCGAGGAAGGCGAGACCCACGACGAGCGCGATGATCCCCACGCCCACCGAGTGAAACCCGGTAAGCGATCCGTAGCCGATCACGCCGAGCGCCATGACCCAGAGCCCGGGCAGCCCAAAGGGGACGAGCACGAGTCCCGCCACGCAGCACACGATCACCAGCGCGGTCGCCACTTAGTGCCGGGCCTCCTTCGACGCGGTGAGATCGTGCTGCGTCAGCACGTAGTAGTTGGAGTCGACGCGGAACGTCGCGGGATCCTTGAGTTGCACGGTGGTGTGCTGCCACGCCTCCGTCGGCCGAATCATGCTGAACCCCGAGTCGCCGAGCGTGACCCTGAGCGGCATGTCGAACCCGGGAACGACCTTGGTCCAGCGGAAGGTGAGGAGTGAATCGGCGAGCGTGTATTCGAGGACCGGGACATCGGTGGTCGTGAGGTACTGCTGGAACACCTTTCCGAGATCGACGCCGGTCGCGTGGCTGATGTACTGCTGCACCTGCGCCCCGGTTACCGTCTGATGCCAGAAGGTGTGGTTCAGACCGCGCAGCGTCTCTCGCCACTTCGCGTCGTCGCCGACGATCTGGCGGATCGTGTGCAGCAGGTTGCCGCCCTTGTAGTACATGTCGCCCGACCCTTCGTCGTTCACGCCATACTGCGCGACGATGGGGCGATCGTTGCGAATGTTGCGACGCGTGCCGATCACGTACTGGGCGCCGGCGTCCTTCCCCGCCAGGCACTCGGTGTAGAGGTTCTCGGAGTAGTTCGCAAAGCTCTCGTGCACCCACATGTCCGCCTGATCCTGCATCGAGATGTTGTTGCCGAACCACTCGTGGGCGCTCTCGTGCACGATGATGAAGTCCCACAGGAGGCCGAGGCCGGTGTGGGACAGGTCGCGCCCGAGATACCCGTTCTGGTAGTGGTTCCCGTAGGCCACCGCCGTCTGGTGCTCCATGCCGAGATGGGGTGACTCGACCAGCTTGTACCCATCCGCATACCACGGATACGGGCCGAACCAGGACTCGAAGCACTTGAGCATCGACGGCACCTGCAGGAACTCACGCTGCGCCGTCTGGAGGTGATACGCGAGGGGCCAGAAGTCGAGCGTCAGGGGGCCCGCCTCACCGTCGTAGATCATGCTGAAGTGGGCATAGCGACCTGCGCTGATCGCGACATCGTAGTTGTTGATCGGCTCGGTGGTGAACCACTCGAAAGTCGTCGTGCCGTCGGGGTGAGGCGTCACAGCGCGCAGCCGGCCGTTCGACACGTCGAACAACGAATCGGGGGTGGTGATCGCGATGCGCTGGCTGTCGGGCTCGTCGGCGAGGTAGTCCTTGTTCGGCCACCACACGCTCGCGCCGGTGCCTTCATTGGCAGTGGCGACCCAGCGCGCGCCGAGACTGTCGTGGGCCCAGATGAGACCGCCGTCCCACGGTGGCCGCTTGGCGACCACCGGTTTCCCGTGATAGTAGACGGTGATCGTGTGCCGCTCCCCGGCCCGCTGACGGGCGGGCGTCGCCAACCAGGCGTTCCCGTCCCGCCGCACCGTGAGACGCCGTCCCTCCTGGACCATGCTGTCGACCGCGAGCGGCTGCTGCAGATCGATCTGCAGTTCCCGGGACGGCTGCAGGACCTGGTAGGTAATGCCGTTCCAGCCGTGGATCGTGCTGTCCGAGGGATCGACCGTGACGTGCAGGTCGTAGAACGAGACATCCCACCAGGCCCGTTCGGGGGTGTTGGAGCCACGTAACGTATCGGCGTGCGAGAAGGGATGCGCCTGCGCGGCGGCGATCGCGCACGGCGCTACGAGCGAAGCGACAACGGACATCCGGAGACGCATGACCGACTCCCGGCGGAAGGACTGGAATCGTGAAACTAGCGTGGTCGCCGACGAGACGAAACGCGCGGATATATTGCAGCCGCCCATGCCACGATACCTGCGTGCCATCGTCGCGAGCGCGGCGCTCGTTGTCGCGTGCAAGAGCAGCAGCGCGCCACCGCCACCCCCACCACCGATTGGACGACTCACGGCCTCCCCGCCCTGGGTGTCGATCGAGGCCGGCGACACGTTCACCGGCGACACCGTCCGACTCACGCTCTTCACCGATAGCGGTGTCGCGGTTCCCGGCGGGACGGCCAGCTGGTCGAGCAGCAACACCGCCGTGGCACGCGTCGGGACCACCGGTCTCGTGCGAGGGCGGCACCCGGGCGTCGCGACGATTCATGCCGTGGCGGCGAGCGCACAAGCGAGCATGGCGATTTCCGTAACCGACCCGGTGCTGATCGGCGCGGGAGACATGGGAACGTGCGCATCGACGAACGACGAAGCGACGGCACGGTTGCTCGACAGCGTGGCGGGCACAGTGTTCACCGCGGGGGATAACGACTACGTCGACGCCACACCGCCCCCGGCGTACGGCGTCTGCTTCGACTCGACCTGGGGCCGCCACAAGTGGCGCGTACGTCCCGCCGCGGGGGACGACGACTCCCTCTCCGGCTACTTCAGCTACTTCGGTGCAGCAGCGCACGGTCCCACGGGTTACTACAGCTATGACCTTGGGACGTGGCACGTCATCGTCCTGAACAGTGCCGTGGCGGTGGATTCGGCTCAGGTGCAGTGGCTGCGGGCCGATCTCGCGGCACATCCCGCGCTGTGCACCGTGGCGATTTCACACCGACCGCGCTTCAGCTCCGGAAATTCCGGGAGTTCGTCGGGGCAGACGCCGTACTTTCAAACGCTCGACGAAGCAGGCGCGGAGCTCGTCCTCGACGGCAACGACCACGACTACGAGCGATTCGCGGGGCAGCAGGTGGACCAGACCCCCGACCCCGACGGGCTGGTGGAAATCGTCGTCGGCACCGGTGGGAAGAGTCACGGCCGCATCAACCTGCCGCTCGCCGCGAACAGCGTGGTGCAAAACGCCGACACGTACGGCGTGTTGCGCCTCGAGCTGCACGCGACGGGTTACGATTGGCGGTTCATTCCGGTGGCGGGGCGGACGTTCACGGACTCCGGGACCGGGACCTGTCACTGATCACGGCCCGGTTTCCGCACCACCCACTGTCCCGGACCGTACACGGCAATCATCAGCAGGCATCCCATCATTCCCATGTTCTTGAAAAAGTGGGTCTCGTTGGCGGCGGCTGCCATCCCCGACATGTGCCAGAATCCGTGGAGGCGGAGGCTGACGATCCCGAGGTAGACGAACATCACCGCCGCCGCGGTGCGGGCCCGGACGCCGGTCACCACGCACAGGGTGCCGAGCGCCTCGATCGCGAGGGCAGCTCCGAGCAGCGGGCCGATCATGGTCATGCCGGCCGATGCCATGTAGGCCTCCTGTCCCGCCCAGCCGAAGATCTTGCCGTTGACGGCGATCACGAATTCGGAGGCGATCAGGAGGCGTGCGAGAAATGGAAGGAGGCCGTACCGGAACCATTCGGGGCGGTGCATGGAAGCTCCATCGCAAGCAGTCCAACGAAGTATCGCCCAGAAACGCCTGCCGGTTGTGCGAAACGAGCCAGGGTTCAGTGAACCGGTTCGCCCCACCATGAGCCTGGGTAGAATTGAACTGCCGACCTCCCGGCCGCAGATCACACGGATAGGCAACAGCATGACTTGACTTTCGGCTGCAACGAGGGGATATTGCAGGCGAGCGTAGAGCCGCGGCAAGGTGCCGTCGGCTGAACACCAGTGAGACCGATTCGGAGGACCTGGGCATCGCCCGTGGTTCTCCGTTTTGTTTTTGAACTGTCCGCTCAGTCTCGTAGTATGGAGTCATCAACAGATGGCACGCATCAACGGTATCGTGAAGTGGTTCAACGATGCGAAGGGGTTCGGTTTCATCACGCCGGAGAACGGCGAGAAGGACTGCTTCGTACATCATTCCGCCATTCAGGCGCAGGGCTTCAAGTCCCTCGCGGAAGGCGAGCGCGTCGAGTTCGACGTCGTGCAGGGCGCAAAGGGCCCGGCGGCCGAGAACGTGGTCAAGCTGTAACCACGCGCGGTACCACTGCAGGCACGGCGCCCGCTCGCAAGAGCGGGCGCCGTATTGTTTGACGTCCACGGATCCGCCGCTGCGCCCCGGAGGCTTTCCCTCCGGGGGGCGGTGGAGGTGAGCTACGACGCGGTTTGCGCTCGCCTCCATATCACCGCAAGCCGCCGCCGGTCGTCCGGTGTGATCCGGTTCAGGAACAGATGGCGAATCACTTCATTGTGCGCCGGTCGCGCAGCGTTGAGCCGAGCGAGCCCCTTTGCCGTCAACACCGTGTAGGATCCCCGGCGATCGGCGGGGTCCGTCGCGCGCCGCACCAGCCGCTCCCGTTCGAGTCGCGCGACGAGGTGTGTGAGACCGGCTGGACTCAGCGAGACGCTCCGCGCGAGTTCCGCCATCCGCAGGCGCTCATCCGGCGCGTTGAACAGCGTGATCAGCACGTCAAACTCCCCCACCGAGATGGCGTGCTCCCGCTGCAGCCGCTGGTCGAGCTCACGGAGGACCCGGCCGCACGTCTGGAGCAGGCCGTGCCAGGCCGCCACTTCGTCGTCGTCGAGAAACTGCGGAGCATCCCTCGCTCTTGCGCGTTTGGCCATGGAAAAATATACTTTCTTACGAAAGGAAAATACAAGAGCGGTTCTCCCCTTCTCCGTCTGGAGGCCCCCATGTACGCGCAGGTCGTGACGTTCGAGGAGAGTCCGGACCAGGTGCAGGCTGGCATCGACCATGTGCTGGACGACGTGATTCCCGCGCTCGAGACGGCCCCCGGGCTCTCCGGCCTGTGGCTCGTGGACCGCGAACACGGCAAGCGCATCTCGATCATGGTCTGGGAATCCGAAGCCCACGCTTCGGCCGCGATGGCGAAGGTGCAGGACCGGGTGGCCCGCAGCAAGCACCAGCGACCCAAGCCCACCAGCGTGGAGCGGTTCGAGATATACGCGCGGGTTCCAGGCGCGAGCCAGCCCGGTGAATCGGTCGTGCGTTCCGTCATGGCCGCCATCGAGGCCGGGCAGTTCGCACAGGCGCGGGCGCTGCTGCAGGACGACTTTTCCTTCAGCGGTCCAACGCCGCAGCCGATCGGGCCCGATGCGTGGATCGGCGTGCACCGGGCGCTGTACGCGGCGATGCCCGACCTTCGCTTCAATGCGTCCGGCTTTCAGGCGACGGGGAACGGCGTGCATTTTGGCGTGGCGCTGACGATGACGCACACCGGCACGTTGGATCTTGCCCCGCTGGGCGTACGAGCCTTCGCCCCCACTGGCAAGTCGGTGAAGCTGCCGCCGGAGAGCGCAACGGTAATCATTCGCGATGGCAAGCTCGCGACCTGGGCGAACGTCACGCCGCCCGAGGGCGGGCTGGTTGGTATTGCCAGGCAGATCGGCGCCTCGATCGGCGGGCGCTGACGGGCGCCGACCGCTTGGCCGCGGGGAGCGCCAGGGCGATGTCACCCGGATCATCGTTGGTGACCTCGCCCCTGCGCCTGCTCTTGACATCGGTGCCGCCGTTGCGTGCGGCGCAAGCAGTTACCTAGTGGGCCTGGGTAGAGTTGAACTACCGACCTCACGCTTATCAGGCGTGCGCTCTAACCACCTGAGCTACAGGCCCCGGGATGCTGCACCTGCCCTACTGCCAACCACTTGCGCCGCTTCGTGGACGGCGCCGCCGCGAGCCCCTGCGGCCTCCGGTACCGTCCCGGGTACCGTTCGACCCCGTACCCGCGCCCTAGCGCCCGGCGTGGCCCCCGCCTGCAAGGCCGTCAGCCGGTCCCCCAAAATAGGTACGTGCTGCTCCACTCGGTACTCCACC
>DASSIL010000053.1:0-3528 GCA_035691925.1 Gemmatimonadales bacterium | reverse complement strand
CGCTTCCGCGTGCGCGTACCCGCAGGCGGCCAGGCGGTGTTGACCTACACCCTCCAGGTCGAGTCGTGACGGTTCAGATTCTGCAGCTCGCCGATCTCCACTTCGGCGGCGTCGCCGACATCCGGCAGATCGAGGCGCTGGAGAAGATGCTGCCGGACCTGCGCCCCGACGTCGTGGTGATCGGCGGAGACATCTCGCAGCGCGCCCGGCACGGGGAGTTCCAGCGCGCCCGCGCCTTCGCGAACCTGGCATCCGAGACGTGCCAGGTCTTCACGCTGCCGGGGAACCACGACGTGCAGTGGTGGCGCCGCCCGCTCCTGCCGATCGCCAAGGACGCGATCTACGGCAAGTACCGGCGCTACTTCGGCGACGACCTCACCCCCACGCTCGAAGTGCCCGGGGCGCTGATCGCGAGCGTGCTGACGTCGCACGGTTTGAGCCTCGCCTCGGTGACCCAGGTGCGCGATTTCTGTGTGAAGGGGCATCTGCCGCGCCGCGAGATCGAGCGCGTGCGCGACCTGTTCGCTCGCGCCCCGGCCGATCTGGCCCGCGTGCTCGTGGTGCATCACAACGTGCTGCGCGGCGACATCTCGCAGCGCATGGGGCTGGCGCGCTGGCGCACCGCGCAGCAGCGCATCCTCGACTGCGGCGCCGACGTCGTCCTGTGCGGTCACGACCACCAGGAAGGCGCCGACGTGCTGGCGGGGAAGGTCGTCGTCTCGACTACCGGCACGCTCTCGGTGCGCACCCGCGGCGGCCGTCCGTCGTGCTTCAACTTCGTTACCATCGAGCCGAGCGCGGTGCAGGTGACGTTTTTCCGCTGGGAAGGGGAGAAGGGACGGTTCCGGCCCTCGGACACCTTCGCATTCGCGCGGGAGCGGCAGGGAGCGGCTGTCCCCGTCTAACGGCGTCATCGGTTTTCAGTCATCGGTCGTCGGGTTAACTTCCCCGGCCCTGCCTCTGGGTGACCGATGACCGACAACCGAGAACCGAGAACGCTTCATGCCTCCTAAATTCCACGGCGTCGACTTCTACAATCTGGATGCACTGCTCTCCGAGGAAGAGCGCGCCGTGCGCGACACGGTGCGTGGCTGGGTCGACGACAACCTCATCCCCATTATCGGTCAGTGCTATGTCGAGGGCCGGTTCCCGAAGCAGCTGATCCCCGGAATGGCGGAGTTGGGTCTCTTCGGCGCCAATCTGCCGGAGGAGTACGGCTGCGCCGGGCTCGATAACGTCGCCTACGGGCTGATCATGCAGGAGCTGGAGCGCGGCGATTCGGGCGTCAGGTCGTTCGCGTCGGTGCAAGGCGGCCTCGTCATGTACCCGATCTTCGCCTTCGGCTCCGAAGAGCAGAAGAAGCGGTGGCTCCCCGAGATGGCCAGCGGCAAGGTGATCGGCTGCTTCGGTCTCACCGAGCCCGACTACGGCTCGAACCCCGGGGGCATGATCACCGTCGCCAAGGAAACAGCGGACGGCTGGGTCCTGAACGGCGCCAAGATGTGGATCACCAACGGCTCGACCGCCCAGGTCTCCATCGTCTGGGCGAAGACGGGCTCGCTCGAGGATCAGAGCTCGATCCGCGGCTTCATCGTCCCCACCGATGCAAAGGGCTTCACCGCCAAAGACCAGAAGGGGAAGCTGTCCTTGCGCGCCTCCGATACGTCGGAGCTCGTGCTGCAGGACGTGCGCGTCCCCAAAGACGCGATCCTCCCCAAGTCGGGCGGGCTCAAATCGCCGCTGATGTGCCTCACCCAGGCGCGCTACGGCATCGCCTGGGGCGCCGTGGGCGCCGCCATGGCGTGCTACGACGAGGCGGTGAGCTATGCCAAGAACCGCGTGATGTTCTCGAAGCCGATCGGCGCCTTCCAGCTGCAGCAGGCGCGGCTCGCCGAGATGCTCACCGAGATCACGAAGGCGCAGCTCCTCTGCCTGCAGCTCGGCCGCTTGAAGGACGCGGGAACCATGACGCCGCAGCAGGTCTCACTCGCCAAGCGCAACAATGTGAGCATGGCGACCGATGTCGCGCGTGAGACGCGGCGGCTGCTCGGCGCCAACGGCATCCTCGCCGAGTACCAGGCGATGCGCCACCTCGCGAACCTCGAGTCGGTCTACACGTACGAGGGGACGCACGACATCCACACGCTGATCCTGGGCCAGGAAATCACCGGGCTCAACGCCTTCAATTGATCATGCGGTCGCTCACCCTCGCCCTGGTCGTGGTAGCAGGGGTCGCCTGCCGCGACCGCAAGGCGCCCGCAACGGATACGGCGGCAGCGAAATCGGCGGTTCCTCGAGGCCTCCTGGCGTACGTCTCGAACGAAGTGTCCCAGGACCTCAGCGTCATCGCGACGGATCGCGACTCCGTGATCGCGACGATCCCGCTCGGCGCCCGCGTGCGCGGCGTGCACGTCAGCCCCGACGGGCGCTTCGTGTACGTTGCCCTGTCGGGCTCGCCCCGCTGCCCGCCGACCATGTCCGATGCGGACTGCGCCAAGCTGCCGGTCAACAAGCAGAAGGATGGCATCGCGCAGATCGACGTCGCGACGCGCCAGGTCGTGCGTACGATGCCCGGGGGCTCCGATCCCGAGCAGTTCGCGCTCAGCCCCGACGGATCGCGGCTCTACGTGTCCAATGAAGACGCCGCCTCGGCGTCGATCCTCGAACCGAACACGGGGAAGCTCGTGGCCACCGTTCCCGTGGGAACGGAGCCCGAAGGCGTCGCCGTGAGTCCGGATGGAAAGCTCGTCTTCGTCACGGCGGAGACGGCGAACAACATCACGGCGCTCGACGCCGCTCGTGGCAAGGTGCTGTTTCACGTCGCCGTCGACCAACGGCCGCGGGATATGGGGTTCCTCCCCGACGGCAGCCGGCTCTATGTGTCGGCGGAGGTCGGCGGGACCGTGTCCGTCGTCGACGTCGCCAAGCGGCAGCGTATTGCGGTGATCCCATTCCCCGAGGGCTCGCGCCCGATGGGCGTGAAAGTCTCTCCCGACGGCAAGCGCGTGTACGTCTGTACCGGCCGCCACGGCACCGTGGAGGTCATCGACGCCGCCACGAACACGATCGTCGGCTCCGTGAAGGTGGGGACGCGGCCCTGGGGTATCGCGATCACGCCCGACGGCAAGAAGCTCTACACCGCCAACGGGCCCTCCAACGACGTCTCGGTCGTGGATACCGACAGCCTCAAGGTCATCGCTACGATCCCCGCCGGGCAGAGCCCGTGGGGCGTGGCGATGGCGCCGCCGCCGGCGCCGATCCTGCCGCGGTAGGAGGTGTTGGGTCCTAGGTGTTGGGTGTTAGCTTCTCACCACCCGACACCTAACACCTGACACCGATACCTATGAAGATCGCCGTCTGCATCAAGCGCGTCGCCGACTCCGAAACGCGCGTCAAGATCGCCGCCGACGGCAAGTCGCTCGACGAGGCCGGCGTCAAGTTCATCCTCAATCCGTACGACGAATTCGCCGTGGAGGAAGCGCTGCGCCGCAAGGAGCAGGCCGGTACCGGCGAGGTCGTCGTGATCGC
>DASSIL010000052.1:0-7847 GCA_035691925.1 Gemmatimonadales bacterium | reverse complement strand
ACGATCGAGACCAACCCGGGGAGCGGCACGCTGTCCGGTGCCGCGGCGAAGGTGGCGACCGGCGGAGTCGCGACGTTCGCCGACTTGAGCATCAACCGACCGGGCGTCGGGTATCGTCTCCGCGCCACGGCGAACGGCCTGACCGCGGCTCTCAGCGGCGTCTTCAACGTCGTGGCGGGTCCGGCGAAGTCCCTCACCTTCACCGTCCAGCCCGCTGCGACGAACGGCGGAAGCCTCCTTTCGCCAGCGGTACAGGTGACCGCGTTCGATGCCCAGGGCAACGTCGCCGACGGGTACAGCGGAGCAGTGACGATCGGAATCACCCCGGGAACCGGCTCCGGCACCGCCGTCTTGTCAGGTACGACGACCGTAAACGCCGTGGCCGGCGTAGCCACCTTCGCCACGCTCAGGATCGACAAGGCGGCCACCGGCTACACCCTGACGGCCAGTGCGAGCGGCATCACGCCGGCAACCAGCGGCTCGCTCACCATCAATATCGGGCCGGCCACCGGACTCGGGTTCACGACCCCACCCACCAACGCCGTGGCGGGCACGCAAATCGGAGCAATTCAGGTCTCCGCTGTCGACAGTGGCGGTAATGTCGTGACGAGCTACAGCGGCGACGTGTCGCTGGCGATCGGAACGAATGCGGGCGGCGGCACCCTCTCCGGGAGCACGACCGCGACGGCGGTCTCGGGCGTGGCGACCTTCTCCACCCTGCGCATCGACAAAGCGGGGATCGGCTACACGCTCGCGGCGACGGGGACTGGGCTCGCGGGGGGCGGCACCAGCCCCGCCTTCAACATCGACGCCGGTCCGGCAGTCGCGCTGGCGGTGACGGTTCAACCGAGCGACGTGAGCGCGGGGACGGTGATGTCACCGCCGGTGCAGGTCACCGCCAGGGATTCGCTGGGCAATACCGCGACCAGCTTCTCGGGTGACGTAACGATCGCCATCGGCATCGACTCGGCCGGCGGCACCTTGTCGGGAACGAAGACGGTCGCGGCCGTGGGCGGCATCGCCACGTTCAACAACGCGATGATCGACAAGGTGGGAACCGGCTACACGCTGGTCGTGTCCTCCCCGGGTCTGCCGAGCGTCTCGACCGTGGCATTCGCCGTGGCGCCCGGCGCCCCGACGCAGCTGGCGGTCACGATCGAACCGACCTCCGCGACGGGCGGCGCCATCCTGGCGCCGGCGATCCAGGTAATCGCCCAGGACGCGCTGGGCAACACGGCGACCGCATACACTGGCGGTGTGACAGCGGCGATCGGGTCGAACCCGGGAGCTGGCACACTGTCGGGTACGAAAACGGTTGCGGCAGTCGCGGGAGTAGCGACCTTCTCGGCCTTGAGTATCGACAAGGCCGCGAGCGGCTACACGCTCTCGTTCACGGCCCCGGGACTCACCGCTGCCACCAGCGCGCCGTTCGATGTGGCGGTCGGGCAGGCAAGTCAGCTCGCCTTCACCATCCAGCCCGGGACGACCCCCGCGGGAGCGATGGTGACGCCGGCGGTCAAGGTGACCGCACTGGATCCCGGCGGCAATACCGTGACGGCGTACGCATCCGACGTGACCGTCGCGCTCGGCGCGAACCCGGCGTCCGGCACGCTGTCGGGTACGACGACGGTCACGGCGGCAGGTGGCGTGGCAACCTTTTCCACCCTCAACATCAACCGCAGCGGGGTCGGCTATACGCTCACGGCCACGGCCACCGGACTGACCGAGGCCACCAGCGTGACCTTCTCCATCACGCCGGGCCCGGCGACACAGCTCGCGGTTACCATCCAGCCCACAGGCGCGATGGGTGGCGCCATCATCACGCCGGCTGTCCAGGTCACGGCTCAGGACGCTCTCGGAAACACGGCGACCGCATTCACCGGCAACGTCACCGCGACGATCGGGACGAACCTGGCGGGCGGTACGCTCTCCGGGACGACGACCGTGCCGGCGATCGCGGGTGTGGCCAGTTTCTCCACTCTGAGCATCGACCGGGCGGGGAACGGTTACGCGTTGGCGTTCGCGGCGACAGGCTTGACCGGGGCGACCAGTGCGCCGTTCGACGTGCTCGTGGGCCAGGCGAGCCGGTTGGCGTTCACCTTCCCACCAGGCACGACGACGGCGGGCGCCACGATCACCCCCGCGGTCACGGTGACGGCGCTCGACGCCGGGGGCAACACCGTGACGGGCTTCACCGCAAACGTGACGGTCGCGCTTGGCACGAACCCCGGGAACGGAACGCTCTCCGGAACGTCGATCGTGGCGGCGGTTGGGGGAGTCGCCACCTTCTCGACGCTGAGCATCGACAAGAGTGGAGCAGGCTATACGCTGACCGCGACCACCGCCGGCGTGACCGCGGCCACGAGCCCTCCGTTCACCATCAACGCAGGGACCGCCTCCAAACTTGCCGTCACCGTCCAACCAACGAACACCACCGACGGTGCGACGATTACGCCGGCGGTCCAGCTGACCGCTCAGGATGCCTTGGGAAACACGGCGACCGGCTTCAGCGGTGACGTGACGCTCGGAATACAGACGAATCCGGGCAGCGGATCGCTTTCGGGAACAACGACACGGAGCGCGGTTGCCGGCGTGGTCGCCTTTGCGGATCTGAGCATCGACAAGACGGGAGCCGGCTACACGCTCGTCGCGACGTCGCCTGGCTTGACCGAGGCGGTCAGCGCTCCCTTTGCCATTACGCCCGGTGCCGCGACGCAGCTCGTCTTCTCGGTGCAGCCGGCGGCGACTGCCGCGGGTACCGCCATGTCCCCGGCGATTCAGGTGTCCGCGTTGACGGCGCTGGGCAACCTGGCGACGGGGTTCACCGGCAACGTCACGATGACGATCGGGGCCAACGTATCCGGCGGCACGTTGACCGGCACGACGACGATTGCGGCGACCGCGGGGGTGGCGACCTTCGCCACGCTGAGTATCGATAAGGCGGGGACCGGATACACGCTCCTCGCCAGCGCGAGTGGTGTCACGACCGCCACCAGCGCCCCGTTCTCGATCACGGCGGGATTGGCGTCGCAGCTCGCCTTCAGCGTTCAGCCCACGACGACGGTGGCGGGGGTGATCATCACGCCCGCCGTGAAAGTGACGGCCCGGGACGCCCTGGGGAACACGGCGACGGGGTTCACGGGGAACGTGACGGTAGCGATAAGCGCGAACCCCGGTGGCGGTTCTCTTTCGGGAACGTCGACGGTCGCCGCCGTGTCCGGTGTCGCCACGTTCTCGAATCTCAGCATCAACAGGAGCGGCGCCGGCTACGCGCTTTCGGCGGTGGCGACGGGAGTGACCGGCGCTACCAGTGGTTCCTTCACGATCATCCCGGGGGCGGCGACGCAGCTCGCGTTCTCCGTGCAGCCGGGGAATACCACCGCCGGGGCGGCCATCACCCCGGCTGTGCAGGTGACCGCGCTGGACGCGCTGGGCAACACCGCAACCGGGTTCACGGGCAGCGTGGCGATCGCCATCGCGGCGAACCCGGCGGGGGGCACCTTGTCGGGAACCCAGACCATCGCGGCCGTGGCCGGCGTCGCGACGTTCGCCGATCTCAGCATCGACAAGAGCGGCCTGGGGTACACGCTGTCCGCCACGGCAACCAGTCTGACGGCGGCGACCAGCGCTGCCTTCGCCATTGCGCCGGGCCCGGCCAGCCAGCTCGTCATCACCATCCAGCCGAGCAACACGACCGGTGGTGCAGTCATCACGCCCGCCGTCCGCGTGACCGCCCGCGATTCGCTCGGCAACACCGCGACCGGTTTCAGCGGAGAGGTGACGGCGGCGATTCAGACGAATCCCGGCGGCGGCACGTTGTCCGGCACATCGGTCGTCGCGGCGGTCGCCGGGATCGCCAACTTCTCCACGCTCAGCATCGACAAGGCGGGGAGCGGGTACACGCTCGCCGTCAGCTCCGCTGGCCTCACCGGAGCGACGAGTGCGCCGTTCGACGTCGCCGTCGGAGCCGCGAGTCGGCTCGGCTTCACGGTATCGCCGGCCACGACGACCGCGGGGACGACGATCGCTCCGGCGATGATCGTGAGCGCGCTCGATCCCGGCGGCAACGCCGTGACGAGCTTCACGGGGAATGTGGCGGTAGCGATCACACCGGGGACGGGCACCGCAGGGGCGGCGCTCTCGGGAACGACGACGGTCGCGGCGGTATCCGGCGCGGCGACGTTCTCAACCTTGAGCATCAACAAGAGCGGCAGCGGCTATACGCTGAGCGCGTCGTCGTCGGGGCTGACGGGTGCCACGAGCGCTCCGTTCGCGATCAACCCCGGCCCCGCCACCCAGCTCGCCATTACCGTCCAGCCGACCAACACGACGGCGGGTGCCGTAATCACGCCCGCGGTCCAGGTGACCGCGCGGGACGCGCTGGGGAACACGGCGACCGGGTTTGCCGGTGACGTCACGATGACGATTCAGGCGAATCCCGGGAGCGGAACGCTGTCGGGCACGACCACCGTGACCGCCGCGGCGGGCGTCGCGAGCTTCCCGACCCTCAGCATCGACAAGGCCGGAAGCGGGTACACCCTCGCCGCGTCCGCCAGCGGCCTCACCGGCGCTACGAGCAATGTGTTCTCGATTCTGGTCGGCGCAGCCAGCAGGCTCTCGTTCACCGTACAACCCGCGACGACGGCGGCAGGGGCGACGATCACACCGGCGGTGCAGGCCGCCGCGACGGATGCCGGCGGCAACCCGGTCACGAGCTTCACGGGCACAGTGACCCTCGCTATTACGGCGGGCACCGGGACTGCGGGAGCGACGCTGCTTGGCACCACGTCGGTCTCCGCGGTCGGCGGTGTCGCCACCTTCTCGACGCTCAAGATCAACACCACCGGTTCCGGGTACACCCTCACGGCCACGGCGAGCGCGCTGACGTCGGCGGTGAGTGCGGCGTTCGACATCGTCACCGGACCGGCGACGCAGCTCAAGTTCACCGTGCAACCGACGCAGACCAACGCCGGGGCCACCATGACCCCGGCGGTCGAAGTCACGGCACAGGATGCCGTCGGGAACACCGTCACGACGTTCGCGGGGAACGTCGCACTGGCGATCGGGACGAATCCCGGCGGCGGGACACTCTCCGGGACGACCACCGAGGCGGCGGTGAACGGCGTGGCGGTCTTCTCCACGCTCAGCATCGACAAGAGCGCGGCTGGCTACACCCTCGTCGCGTCGTCGGCGGGCCTTGCGACGGCGACGAGCGCCTCGTTCACCATCAAGACGGGCGCGGCGACGCAGCTCGTCTTCACTGCCCAGCCGACCATCACCTCGGCCGGGGCGACGATTACGCCGGCGGTTCAAGTGACCGCCCGAGACGGCCTCGGCAATACGGCCACCGCGTTCACGGGAACCATCACGGTGGCGATCGGGGCGAACCCGGGCGGCGGCACGCTCTCGGGCACGACGTCGGTGACGGCGGTCGCCGGAGTCGCCACGTTCGCTGATCTGAGCATCGATCAGGCGGGCAGCGGCTATACCCTGACCGCGAACGCCAGCGGGCTCCCGGGAGCCACCAGTGCGCTATTCGACGTCAGCAGTACGTCGCTGGTCTTCACGACTCAGCCGACCACGACGACCGCGGGCGCGAAGATCACTCCCGCCGTCCAGGTGACGGCACGAGATGCACTCGGTCACACCATTACGACGTTCACCGGCAAGGTGACGGTCGCGATCCTCAGTGGCACCGGGGCGCCGGGCGCCACGCTCTCGGGGACGACGACGGTCTCGGCCGTGGCGGGCGTGGCCTCCTTCTCCACGCTCAGTATCGACAAGGCCGCGAGCGGCTACAGGCTGACGGCATCCGCCAGCGGATTCCCGCCGGGAGTCAGCTCCTCCTTCACGATCAATGCGGGAACCGCCACGAAACTCGGGTTCATCGTGCAGCCGAGCACGACGCCGGCGGGCGCCACGATCATCCCGGCGGTCCAGGTCGCGGCCCAGGATGCGCTCGGGAACACGGTGAAGAGCTTCACCGGCACGGTGACGATGACGATCAGCACCAACCCCGGCAGCGGCACGCTGTCGGGGACGACGACGGTGCTGCTCAACGCCGGGGTGGCGGCCTTCTCGACGCTCAGCATCAACAAGGCCGGGGTCGGCTACAAGCTGCGGGCGACGGTCACGGGTCTGACGAATGCCACGAGCACGGCGTTCGACATCACCCCGGCCGCGGCGACGCTCCTGTTCTACGAGCAGCAGCCGAGCACCGCGACGGCGGGCGATATCATTGCGCCGCCGGTGGTGATCACGGCGCACGACAGCATGGGCAACACGGTCACGAGCTTCACCGGAGACATCACGGTGCTGATTACCGCCGGGAGCGGCACCAGCGGGGCGACGCTGTTCGGAACGACCACCGTCTCGGCAGTCGCAGGGGTGGCCACATTCTCCGACCTCCGCATCGACAAGGCCGGGACGGGCTACAAGCTCTCGGCCACTGCGAGCGGCGTGGCGGGAAAGAACAGTGCGTCGTTCCAGATCATCGCCGGGACGGCGGCCAAGGTGAGCTTCAGCGTGCAACCCGCGAACGCGACGGCGGGGGCGATCATCACGCCGGCGGTCGAGGTGACCGTGCGCGATTCGCTGAACAACGTGGTGAAGACGTTCACCGACAGTATCACGGTGTCCATCGCGACGAACCCGAGCGGCGGGACGCTCTCCGGGACGACGACGGTGGCGGCGACCGCGGGGGTAGCGGTGTTCGCCGACCTGAGCATCAACCTCGCGGGGACCGGGTACCGGCTGGCGGCGGCGGCGACCGGCCTCGCGTCCGCGATGAGCAACTCGTTCACGATCTCGCCCTAGAAGAGGGTCTGTGAAGGTCGGTGGAAGCGAAGGATGGTGGAGATCGACCTCCACCATCCTTCGCCATCTCCTGCATCAAAACAAGTTCGCCGCCCGCACGCGGAAATCCACGTTGTCGGCAACCCATTTCCACAAGTCGGCCTGCTGATCGAGTGGCAGGTCGGGCTTCACCTGGGTGTGCCATCCCGCCATCACCTGCGCCTCTTCGGTCCACAGCCGGACGCGCTTGCGACGCACCTGCTTCTTCCAGTTCTCCCCGACCGTGGGACTCGCGTACAGCAGGCGCACCGTCACGCTGCGCGAGAGGTACTCGAGCGGACTGAGATCGATGCGCTGGTAGGGTGTCTCGTTCGCGGCGAGCTTCGTCCCCGGAGGGACGTCGGGGACGCCGTCGCTCAGGATCACGACGTTGAGCGGTGCGAGGATCAGCCCGCGCTCCTTGATCAGTCCCGACACGCGCCCGAAAAAGGCATTGAAGTCGGTGTACTCGTCGGTGGACGGGTACCACGCCCGCAGGTCGGCGGCGATCTGCGCCACCGAGCGATTCTGGAAGTCGTTGATCGGATGAAACGTCTTCGGCTCGCCGGGACGCGCGCCGCCCACGGAGCCGACGAACAACGCCGTCGGGACGTGCAGGCCGCCGAGCCCGTTCAAATGGGCGTAGATGTAGTTCGCCGCAAACTCCACCGCGTCGTCATAGAGGCGGGCGTCGCGGAACGATCCGCTGACGTCGATTCCCAGGACGAGGGTCGACGCCGCGGGTTTGTCCGGTTGTTCCTCGGAGTGCGAGCAGCCCACGAGCAGTGCCGCGACGAGCGGGGCGCCGAGTCGCCAGCGGGCGCGGCTCATGGGGTCGCCCCGTGGACGGGATGGCGCGCCGTGGGAAGGATCTGCGGCGTGTTGGCCAGCACTTGCTCGAGGCTGCGGAACGGCAGCGTGAACACCGGGCGGCTCATGATGACGACGACCGCGAAGTTGACGCCCGCCGCGAGCAGTTGCAGCACCGGGAGCGACAGGAGCTCGAACACCTC
>DASSIL010000051.1:0-24100 GCA_035691925.1 Gemmatimonadales bacterium | reverse complement strand
GAGAACCGCAGCACCGACGTCACGCGCTTTTCGTCCATGTCGATCACGGCATCATCGCGATCCGAGACGCTGGTGTTGATCCGCCGCGCGCGCAGCCGCAGCTTCAGCTCGGCGGGTTCCCGTTCCGGGGTGGCGACGGTGACGATGGCGCCCCGTTCCGCTCCGCGGTCCATCGGTAACACGCCCGGGATCGCCGCGAGGCGTTCGCGCAGGCGTGTGGCGAGTGCACGCGCCCGCAGCATCCCCGCCGCGCCCACATCGTCAGCGTAGCGCACGGCCGCGCCCAGGCCGAGGACCAGCGCGTGCGAGAATTCCCAGTTCTCGAAGCGGCGGGCGCCGTCGAACAGCCGGAACGCATCGGCGCCGGTCCAGACGGCGCCCCGCATGTCCACGAACAGCGGATGGTCACCCCGCGTCAGCGCCGCGTCCGACACATAGAGGAATCCGACGCCGCGCGGACCGCGCAGCCATTTCCGCGCCGTGCCGGCGAGGTAATCGCATCCCAATGCCTGGACGTCGACCGTCACCTGTCCCACCGCCTGGCACGCGTCGATCAGGTACGGCACCCCCGCCGCGCGGCACACCGCGCCGACCGCGGCCGCCGCCTGGACCAGCCCGGAATTCGTCGGGATCCAGCTCAACGTCACGAGCCGGCAGCGGCCCGTGGCGATGAGCGCGCGCACGCTTTCCGGATCGACGCCGCCCTCGGGAAGGTCGACGGCGCGCCGCACCACAATGCCCAGCCGCTGGGCGAGCGAGAGGTACATCAGCTGATTGGAGACGTAATCGGCGCGGGAGGTGACGATCACGTCGCCGGGATGGAAATCGAACGCCTGCAGTGCCTGGGAGACCGCTACGGTCGCGTTTTCGACCACGGCGATATTGCGCGGTTGCGCGCCGATGAACGCCGCGACGGCGTCATACGTTGCCTGGATTCGCTCGGCCGCTTCGTCCGCCGCCTCGTACCCGCCGATCTCCGATTCCCGCGCAAGATGCTCCACGATCGCGTCGCGCACTACGGCGGGCGGCAACGCGGCGCCCGCGTTGTTGAGGTGGATGCGCTCGGCGCAGCCGGGGGTGTCGGCGCGCCAGCGCTCCAGGTCGCCGGGTGCCGCGGTCGTTGTGGGCATACGAGAAAACTAGCGGGGCCCGGCTGATGCCGGGCCCCGTATCTGTCAGTGAGTGGTGCGGCGCGTGGTGGTGCGCGTTCTGGGCTTCGGTTTCGGCTTTGCCGCCGGGGGCGGGGGGGCCGGCAGCGGAATGTTGCTGTTCCAGGCGAGATCGGCGATGAGCCACTTGCCGCTGATCTGGTGCCAGTGGAGGAGGTATTTGCCCGTGTCGGCGATCGCTTTCATCCCGGGCGGAGAATGCGCTCCTGGCTTGACGTCCACCGTGTAGCCACCGCGCGACACGGCCAGCGGGCCGTTCACGAGCACCTCGTCGGTGGAGATGCTCAGCGTGGTGGCGCCCTGACTGATCAACTGCGCCTCGAATGTCTGGACGGCAGGCCGTCCCACGGCGGGAGGCGCATTCGGCGGCAGTTCTTCACCCTGCTCGGTGAAGAGCAGGGCGATCGAGTCCGGCTGATTGGCGGCCGAGTAGCGTTCAAAGCGGCGCGTGATCGAGTCGAGCGCGGGCCGCGCCGCCGCGACTTCGCGCGACATCCGCGCCTGGGCCTGCTCCGGGGTCTCGGGCTTCTGGCAGCTCGACAGGATCAGCACCAGGGCGCCGCACGCGCCCACGACAGCTCGCATGGATTGTCCTCCGCTGGAAGGGTCAGTCGGTTTCGGATCACCCTGAACACCCCGCTGAAGTCTAACGGTCAGGCCCCGCTGGCGCTCGTTCGGCGGCGGCCAGCGACGCGAGCCGGGAGCGCTCGCTGCGTCAGGCAAGGCTAAGACTCCAGATACCGGTACGTCCCCACGTGCGGCGAGTCCGTTCTGATGCCGGTCCGTGCTATGAGGAACGAGCTGGTCGCCGCAACCGGAGCATCCTGCGCGTAAACGGGTGCCGCGACGACCGTGACGGCCATCGCGCCGATGGTCGCTATCCGTGACATGCTCTCTCGCGGTCTTGTAAGAGTCCCCAAAGCTAGGGCGCCGCTCGATACCTGTGGAGCCTCTGGCAAGGCGTGCGTAAGTTCGTAACGACGGGCAACACTTCGATACCGTAGTTCCGGTCGCTGGAGCACATCCTAGTATGTGCTCGCTCGCGTCCGCTCCGCTGCCGTCCTCGGCATCGATGCCTATCTCGTCGACGTCGAGACCGATATCGCCAACGGCCTCCCCACATTCGCCACCGTCGGCTTGCCCCACGGGGCGGTGAAGGAAGGCCGCGAGCGCGTCTACTCGGCGATCGCCAATACCGGCTACACCTTCCCGTTACGTCGTATCACCGTGAACCTCGCCCCCGCCGACGTACGCAAGGAGGGCTCGGCGTTCGACCTGCCGATCGCCGTGGGAATTCTCGCGGCCACCGGGCAGATCGGCGGCGAGCGCCTGGGCGAAGTCGTCGTGCTGGGGGAGCTCGGTCTCGAGGGTGCGATTCGGCCGGTGCGGGGCGCTCTCCCGGTGGCGTTAGCGGCGCGTGCGGCGGGAGTCGACGCACTCGTCTTGCCCAAAGAGAACCTGGCCGAGGCGGGAGTCGTGTCGGGGTTGCGAGTGCTCGGTGCCAGCGGGCTGTCGGAGCTGGCCGACTTTCTCGATGGGAAGGTCGAGCTCCCCGCCGCCGACGTCGATCTCTCGAGCCTCTTCGCCGAGCGTGCGAGGGAAGAGGTCGATTTCGCGGAAGTCAAAGGACAGCCGCACGCCAAGCGCGCGCTCGAGGTCGCCGCAGCGGGCTCCCACAATCTCCTGATGGTCGGACCGCCGGGGAGCGGCAAGACGATGCTGGCGCGCCGGCTCCCCACGATCCTGCCGCGCATGAGTCTCGAAGAGGCGCTCGAAACGACGAAGATCCATTCCGTGGCCGGAGTACTCGCGCTTGGCGAATCGCTTGTGGCACGGCGGCCGTTCCGGGCGCCGCACCACACCATCTCGGACGCCGGATTGATCGGCGGCGGGTCGTACCCTCGACCGGGCGAGGTGAGCCTCGCCCACGGCGGCGTGCTCTTTCTCGACGAGCTGCCGGAGTTCCGCAAGAACGTGCTGGAGGTGCTACGGCAACCACTCGAAGATGGGACGGTGACGATCGCGCGGGCGTCGATGAGCCTGACCTACCCCGCGCGCTTCATGCTCGCTGCGGCGATGAATCCCTGTCCCTGTGGCTGGTTCGGCGACCCTCAGCACCGCTGTTCGTGCGGCGCAGATGGCGTCCGGCGCTACCTGGCGCGCGTGTCGGGACCGCTGCTCGACCGGATCGACCTGCATCTCGAGGTGCCGACCGTCGCGTATCAGGCGCTGGCGGAGCGTGGGGCGGGGGAGTCGAGCGAGGCGATTCGCGAGCGAGTCGACCGTGCCCGGTTGGTACAACGGGAGCGCTTCGCGAAGCGGCCGGGGATCTATGCCAACGCGCACATGGCGCCGCGCGACATCCGCGCCTTCTGCCGCGTCTCGGACGGCGCCGACGCGCTGTTACGAACCGCGATCAGCCGCCTCGGACTTTCGGCGCGCGGCTATCACCGCGTTCTGAAAATCGCGCGCACCGTCGCCGATCTCGATGGCAAGCCGGAGCTCGAGCCCGCGCACGTCAGCGAAGCGATCCAGTACCGCAGTCTCGATCGCCGCGGCGTCGGATAAGTTGTCCGATGCTCGCAAGGCACCGATGAGGAACGAGCCTAGCGCTCGGCGAGCTTGCGTCGCGCCCGCTCGCGCAGATCCGCATCGGGATCGGTCGTCGCGATCTTCTCGAGCTTGTCGCGCGACACGCTGTCGTCGCGCTCCGCTATCAGACGGATCAGCCGATCGCGCAGTTCCCGATCGCCGATCGAGTCGTACAATCGCGCCAGCTCCGCGGTCCGAATTCCGGACTCGTCCAGCACGCGTAACGCCCGGTCGCGCAGCTCGGGGTGCTCGTTGGGGTCGAGCGCCGCCTGTCGCACGAACCCCAGGTTGTCCGTCCCCCCCGCCTCACCCAGGGCACGCAGCACGCGGTCCTTGAGATCGGTCACCGTGAGACGGGCGTACATGCGACGCAGGTATGCCATCTGCCCCCGCTCGCTCAGGCCGCGAATGGCGCGGTCGCGCACCGCGGTAGGCTCGTTCGCGTTTTCCGCCACCGCTTCGATCCATTGCAGCGACGCCGGGCTGCCTTCTTCGGCGGCGGTGCGCACCACGCGGTCCTTGAGATCGGGGTTCGACAGGCTGGGATAGAGGGCGCGCAGCCGATCGACGTCGTGCATGTCCTCGCCGATGACACGGATCGCCCGATCGCGCAGGTCCACCGGCTCCCGCTCGTTCCGCGCCACCCCCATGATCCAATCCGCGTCGGCGGTCGACGGAGAATCTCCCAACTCGCGGATGATGCGCTCTTTCAGCTGCGTCAGCGTGAGCCGGGCATACAGCTGCCGCAGAAACACGTCGTCGGTAGGGTGGATCGTTACCCGGATCGCCCGCTCGCGTACGTCGGGGACGTCCCCGTCATCGGCCGCGATGGCTCGCACCCCCTGAGCGACCGTGTCGTTGGACTCGCGTGGGGCGAGCCGCGTCGCCCACTTGAGCGCCTGCTCACGATTCGCGGGAACGAGCGCGCGATCCCGGGCGATGGTCATGATGCGGGTGGAGATGCGCACGCTGTCGGCCAGGGCCGCGGCGAGCAGCGCCCGCGACGAGGTCTCCTCGGAAGCAGACCGTGCAACGCTGAGGAGCCAGGCGGCGGCTTCCGCGGTGCTCACGACTCCGAGATCGACGTCCGCGCGCGGTCCCTTGCCTCCGACGCTGGGCCACATCAGTCCGACGCGGTGGTCCTGGATGACGAAACGGAGCCGCACGGGGCCCGTCTCGCACACCGGCATATGACCGGTCCAGGTACCGCTGATCACGTTGCCGTCATCGGTGAAGTACACCACGTCGCCCTGCGGCTCCAGGCGGCGGAGGATGAGGCTGTGACCGTCCCCGCAAACGTCGGGACGGGAGGCGTAGGTGAGCATGGCCGACCCGTCGCCCAGCCCCGCGATCCTGCCGCCGAGCCCCTGCGCAGCGATGGAGCGCGACAAGAGCACGGGAAGCACGACCAGGCCCAGTGGGTAGCGAAGTGACATGAGGTGACCTCCGATCAGGATTAGTCACCGGTATTGTGAAAAGGGTTGCCGTCAGCGCAGGGAGATGATTTTCAACCCCATCGGGGTCTGGCGCAGCGTCGCCTGCCAGCTCACCGGCTGGTGGCCCGCCGCGCCGCTCTGGATCTCCGTGTAATCGTAGGCGCCTTCGAACGTTGCATTGGCCTCGAAGGGTCCAATGCGATTCACCCCGCTGACGCTGAGCTGCATCGTCATGTTGCTGGCCTTGAGGAACAGGTCACCCCACTCCTGGGCCTGCTGCTCGGTGATCCTCGGGTAGATGACGCGGATCCGTGCCAGGCTCTTGTTGCTGAACGCGTCGGCGAACTCCGCTGCGACCTGTTGCGCCTCAGTCGGCAGTCCGCCTGCGGCTCCCCCGCCGCGGCGCCCACCACCATCGCCACGCCGCGGATTGATCGCCGCTGCCGCTCCGGCGGCGGTCCATTGCGAGATGGCGTTCGCGAGCTTCGCGTTCGCCTCGCCGTAATGACCCGATTGCGCCAGCACGTCGGCGGCGTTCGCGTCGGCGTCGCCGGCGGAGAGAGCGTCGGGCGTGGCCCCGGCGCCCGCCGCCCGCAGCCGCGCCGCCAGTGCCTGCGCCTCCGCGATTCTGAACGCCTGCGCTTCTGCGGCGCGTGCTGGACCGGCGTTCGGCGCGGGCCGTGTCGGCGCATGCGCCGGAGGCGTCGCGGGCGTCTTGGCCGAGTCGGTATGCGAGGGGGCGGGCGTCGGGATCGTCATTCGTACCGTCTCGGGCTCGGCGACGCGCACCGTCTCGACGGCGGCGAGGGGCGGGGGAGACGTCGGGGTCGGTGTGGCGGTCTGGTTGCGCCCCAGCAGCCACCAGGCCCCTCCGCCGGCGACGACGACGAGCAGCGCAACGACAACGAGGAGCGTCGAGCGCTTCGGTGCAGCCGGCGCGGGCGCAGGTGCGCGTGATCCCGACGGCACCGAGGTCCCGGTCCGCGTCGCGGGGCGGCGCTCCCGCGGTGTCGCCGTGCGCGTGGCGGGAGGCGGCGAGAGCTTGTTGGCGGGGACGGGGCTGATGGGAGTGCGGATCGTCTCCGCCGGACTCTGCGACCGTCCCCCGGCGAGCTCCACGAGCTGGGCGCGAATCGGATCGTCGTGCGCGACCGGCATACCGCCGAGTGCGCGGACCGCCGTCTCGATGTCGGGCCAGCGGTCGGCCGGGTCCTTGGCGATCATCCGCATGACCGCATCGGCGATGTCCGCCGGAAGGTCGGGGCGCATATCGGCGATCGAGGGCGGCGTCTCGTGCACATGAGCGAACAGCAGTCCGACCGTCGTCTCCGCCTGGAAGGGGAGCTGGCCCGCGAGCATCTCGTAGGCCACGATGCCGAGCGAATACTGATCGGAGGCGCCGGTCAGCTCGCTCTTGGCGGCGCATTGCTCGGGGCTCATGTAGCTGGGCGTACCGATCGTGGCGCCGGTCTGCGTCAACCCCTTGGACTCGGCCACCTTGGCGATGCCGAAGTCGGTCACCACCGACCAGCCGTCGGCATCGATCATGATGTTGGCAGGCTTCACGTCGCGATGCACCACGCCGCGGCGGTGGGCGTACCCGAGCGCCGAGCCCACCTGGTAGAGAATCGCCTGGACGAGGGGGATCGGCATCTGACCCAGCTGATGTACGATCGATTCGAGGGAACGCCCCTCGATGAACTTCATCACGAAATAGACGATCTCGGGACTCTCGCGCACCGCGAAGATCGGGATGATGTGCGGGTGGCTGAGGGAGGCCGACGTGCGCGCCTCGCGCTTGAACCGCTCGACCATGCCCGCGGTGCTGAACAGGGCAGGCGACATCACCTTGATGGCGACCTTGCGATCGAGCGCGACCTCGTGCGCCAGGAACACCGACGCCATCCCGCCGTGGCCCAGCTCGCCCTTGATCTCGTAGTCGCCCACCGTGGCGCGGCGCAGGGCGTCGATGATCCCGCCCTGCGTGACGCCGATCCGGGTGGCGTCGGACGGTGAGGCGTACGCAGTGGCGGCCTGTCCCTGTTGTCCCGAGACGTCCGCCCCGCAATTGGAGCACGCGCGCGCGCCGGCGGTTACCGCCGTGCCGCAGCGCGGGCAGGTGGGGGTCGGTGGAGCGGTCATCGTATCTCAATATATTCTGCCGACCTATCAGACGAGGGCAGACCGTGTTCGTGAATCGCCACCGCCGATCCGCAGGGCTCACGCTGGGACTCGTGCTCACCCTCGCTCGATCGGGGCTGGGCCAGGCGACGGCCCAGAATCCCAATGACCGACTCGCCCGCGACATCCTGGCGGAGCTGATCGGTATCAACACCACACACGATCACGGCAGCACCACCGCTGCGGCACAAGCCATGGCCCGGCGGCTCGTGGCCGCGGGGTTCCCCGACTCGGACGTCCAAGTCGTCGGTCCCACCACTTCGCGCAATCAGAACCTGGTGGCGCGCTACCGCGGCACCGGGAAGCGACGTCCCATCCTGTTACTCGCGCATCTCGACGTGGTCGAGGCGCTGCCCTCGGACTGGTCGGTCGATCCCTTCAGCCTGCTCGAGCGGGACGGGTACTTCTACGGCCGCGGGACGAGCGACATCAAGGACATGGCGGCGCTGTTCGTCGCCGCGCTGATCCGGCTCAAACAGGAGAAGTTCGTCCCCGACCGCGACATCATCCTCGCACTCACGGCGGGAGAGGAGTCGGGCGGCGACTACAACGGTGTGCAGTGGTTGCTGGCCAATCGGCGTTCGTTGATCGACGCGGCGTACTGCATCAATGGAGACGCGGGCGACCCGCTGGAGCGCAACCGCGTCCCGTTCGCGCGCAACGTGGAGGCGAGCGAGAAGGTGTATCACGACGTGCAGCTCGTCGCTACGAATCCGGGCGGGCACAGCTCTCTTCCCACGCCTGACAACGCCATCTACCGCCTTGCTGCTGCGTTGCAGCGCTTGGGGAGCTACACCTTCCCCGTGACGCTGAACGACATCACCCGCGCCTATCTCGACCGGGCCGCCGCGACGATGCCTCCTGCGACCGCCGGGGACATGCGGCTGGCGGCGAGAGGAGACAGCGCCGCTCAATCACGTCTTTCCGCGTCGTCCGTGTTCTTCAACGCGCAGCTGCGCACGACGTGCGTCGCGACGCGGCTCGAGGGTGGTCACGCCAACAACGCCCTGCCGCAGACGGCGCGCGCGATCGTGAATTGCCGCATGCTCCCGGGGCACGATCCCGATTCCGTGCTCGCCACGTTGCGGCGCGTGGTGGCCGATACGGCGGTGCGGGTCACGCCCCTCGACACGGCGCGCCCGTCGCCACCCTCCCCACTCGTTCCGGAAGTGCTCGATCCGGTCACCCGGATCTCGGCGCAGGTGTGGCCCGGAGTCCCCGTCATTCCCAACATGGAGACTGGAGCCACCGACGGTCTCTTCCTCCGCAACGCCGGGATGCCGGTCTATGGGGTGTCGGGGGTGTTTCTTGATGCCGACGACATCCGGGCCCACGGCAAGGACGAGCGGATCGGGGTGCCGGAGTACTACGCCGGGGCCGAATTCACCTATCGACTGGTGATGGCGTTGGCGCACGCCGGGCGATAGTATAGCCGCCTTCGATCCCACGGAGTTTCCATGCTGCGTCGCGTCGTCCTGCTCGCCGCGTCCCTCCTCGGCTGCGCCGCTGTTGCCGGCGCGCAGAGCCTGCGCGACCAGGTGCGCCAGCTCTTCACCTTCGGCAACTGCGGCAAGCTGATTTGCCTCGATACCACGGTGCTGTTCGGGCACGGGAGTCACTTCATTCCCGCCAGCGACACGGTGGCGTCGACCATCATCTCGTTCCTGTCGAACTCGATCGTCCTCAGCGTGTCCAATACGCCCGTCAGCTCGGCCTCGAGCGGCACGACGTTTCAGTTTCAGGGCGGAGTGCCGGTCCGGACGTCGACATCCGCCGGCCCGGTATTCGCCGAGCGGGCGCAGACGCTGGGGCGTGGTCGCTGGTTCCTGGGGGTCGGGTTTACGGCGATGGAGTTCACCCGGCTGCGGGGCGTGCCGTTGAATCACATTACGGTGACGCTCCCGCACCAGGACGTCCAGCCGCCGAATACGCCGCCGGAGGTGCTCGGCGATCAGCCGTTCGAGCTCGACGTGATCGATGTCAACGTCGACATGCAGGTGAGCCTGATGGTCGCATCGTTCTCGGCGACCTACGGCATCGCCGACGGCGTGGACCTGGGGGTCACCATTCCGTTCGTCCGCACCGCGGTGTCGGGGCACAGCCTGGCGCGCATCGAGCTGATTGGCGGCGATACGCTGCACCGATTCGCGGGCACCGGCGCCGATCCCGTCCTGACGTCGGCGTCTTCAGTGGACGACGCCGCGAGCGGCCTCGGGGACATCGAAGGGCGCCTCAAGATCAACCTCGCGCAGACCGATCGCGTCGGGGTCGCGTTCCTGGGCGTTGCCCGCTTCCCGACCGGTGACGAGGGCAACCTGCTCGGGGCCGGCCGCTTCAGCGGCCGGGCGCTCGGCGTCATCTCCAGCCGGTTCGGCAACTTCAACCCGCACCTCAACGTCGGCGTGACCGTGCGGGACGCACCGCTGGAGAACGCGTCGATCGAGACGAACGCCGGCTTCGATCAGCTCGTCGCGTCGAGTGTCACCATGGCCGTCGACCTGCTGGGCTCCTGGGAGGTCGGCACACCGAAAGTGCAGGTGCCCCCACCGGTGGCCTATCAGGCTCCCGTACCACACACCCTCGCGGTGACCGATATCCCCTCACGACACGACGATTTTCTGAGCCTGTCACTCGGCTTCAAGTTCGTGACGAAGCGGGGCCTGCAGATCGTCACCAATGCCGTCTTCCCGCTCCGCGATGCCGGGCTGCAGCCGGGCGTCGTGTGGACTGCAGGTCTGGAACACAACTTCTAGCCGAGGGCAAGCCATGCGTGGATTCGCGTTTCGCCTCGCCGTTGTGGCGCAATGCGCCTCTGCCACCGGGCTCGCCGCGCAGACCCCGGTGGAAGCACTGAACAAGCTGTTCACATTCGGCGTGTGCGGGACACCGCTGTGTCTCGACCTCAAGCCCGATTCTGTCACCGGCGTGAACCACGGCCTGCATTTCATTCCGGCCCTCGAAACATCGGGCGGAACGGTCATCACCTTTCTCTCGTCGGCGATCGGTGTCAGCGTGGCGAATACGCCGACCAGCTCCTCCTCGAGCGGTACGACCTTCCGGTTCGAGGGCGGCGTTCCCGTGAAGACGTCAACGTCGGCGGGTCCGATCTTCGGCCAGCGCGCGCAGACCCTGGGCAGGGGGCGTTGGGTCGTGGGGATGGGATTCACAGAGGTGCATTTCGATCGTCTGCGCGGCGTGCCGCTCGGCTCGATCGTATTCAACTTCCGGCATGTGCCACGGCCGTCCACCGACACCAACCCCGGCCCGGAGCCGTTCCGGCGCGATTTCGTGCAGATGCGGCTCAACATGCACGTGGACCTCCTGGTGTCCACGTTCTCCGCGACCTACGGGCTGACCGACGGCATCGACCTCGGCGTGACCGTTCCCTTCGTGCGCACCGCGGTGTCGGGCAACAGCACGGCGGAGATCTTCCTGGTCGGCGGCGACACGCTGCATCGTTTCGGGGGGACGGGAGCGAACCCGGTCCTCACCGCCGCTACTTCCGCTTCCGGCGTAGCGTCGGGGCTGGGCGACATCGAGACGCGACTGAAGATCAGGGTCATCCAGAGCCAGCGCGTGGGGCTCTCGGTTCTGGGGGTCAGCCGCTTCGCCAGCGGGGACGAGAACAACCTGCTCGGCGCCGGGGCGTTCACCGGCCGCGGGCTCGGCATCATCTCCGGGCGGTTTGGCGACTTCAATCCGCACGGATACCTGGGCTACACCATTCGCCGTGGCACGCTCCAGACCAACTCCGTCGAGGGGAACGTGGGCTTCGACCAGCTGCTGGCCCCGTGGGCGACGCTGGCGTTTGACGTGTTGGGATCGTGGCAATCGGGAGCATCCAAGATCGACGTCCCGAAGCCCGCCCAGTACGGCCCGCCGGACGCGCCGTTTCCCTACACGCTCGACGTCACGAACATTCCGTCGCAACGAGACAACTTCACCAACATGTCGTTCGGCATGAAATTCCGGACCAAGCGCGGGATTCAGATCGTGATGAATACGCTCGTGCCGGTGCACACGGCGGGATTGCAGGCGAGCTTCGTGTGGACGGGAGGGCTCGAGTACAACTTCTGATCCCGCGCGGCGCGGATCAGTGCACGGCGGTGATGATCCAGCGGCCGCTCTGCTGCAGCAGGTAGAATGTCTGGTCCGAGTCCGTCCGGTTCGGCTCGTGGGTATCGGCGGTCTTGAACGTCAGCGTGATCGATACGCGCGCCTCGGCCTGATTCCCCGTCGCCGAGACGCGCGTCGCCTTCCAGATGGCATGGACGTCTCGCGCGCCGGCGAAGAATTGGCGCCAGTTGTCCGTCTGGCTCGGAGACATGTCGGGAAACGCGCGCTGCAGGTCGTCGAGGCGCCTCGCCTCCAGGGCGTGGGCGTACGCGCCGATCGCTGCGCGGATCGCGGGTTCCGGATCGACCGGTTGGGGGGAGGGCGGCGCGGCCTTCGGCGCGGTGTCTGGAGGAGGGGCGGTGCGCCGCGCGGCCAGGCGCGCGGCCGCCGCCGAGCTCTCCGCCGTCACGAACAGATTCGCCGCCGTCCGCATGTGATCGAATGCCTCCGCCCGATGGCCCGCCTGCCGCTGATCCTGCCCCACCTGGAGCTCTGCGTCGCCGGCGGCGAGATCGACCGCGGTCGCCCCGGCGCTCACGGCATGGTCGCGTGTGGTGCGCGCATCGAGGAGCGCCATCGCCACTTTCGCGTCCGACGTGTCGGGGGGCGAAGCCTGAGGGGCCGTCGCCGTCCGCGCGGGCGCACGCGTCTGCGAGAGCGGCTTGGAAGACGTCGGCGTGCCGCCGCTGTTCGCCGTATCGAGCGGAGGCGCGGATTGCGCCGGCACTCGCACGGTGTCGGCCGCTGCCGGGATGTGGGTCGCCAGGGTTTCGCTCGGGGTCGAGCCCGGCGGGCGGGCCTCGCTGCGCCAGGGGTGGAGGATCACGAGGCCGGCGATCACGGCCAGCAGGACGCCGCCGGCGAGGAGGGCGAGCGTCCGTCCCCGGCCGCGTGATGCGACGACGGTAATCGTCGCCGTCGCGCTGGTGTCGGCGCTCGACGCGGTGATCGTCACGGTTCCGGGTGCGGTGGCGGTGACCAGGCCCGTCTCCGAAACGGCGGCGACGTCGGGGTTGGTCGACGCCCAGCTGACGGGCCGGCCGGGGAGGGTCTGGCCCTCCCGTGTCTTGGGCGTGGCTCGGAGCTGGATGGCGTCGCCCACGGTGACGCTCACCCGTGACGGGGCGATGGTGAGCACGGCGATCGACGAGCGTCGCCGCGCGGTGCCGCCCGCCGAGCGCACCACCGACGGCTGGCTCACCGGCGTGCTGAATCGCTCCAGCAACTTCAGGCCCTCGCCCGCAGCGGCGAGGGTCATCATCTGGGTGCGCACCGGGTCGTCGGGGGAGAGCGACACCGAGCCCACCGCGCTGGTCACGGCTTCCATGCTGGGGAAGCGCTGCGTCGGGTCCTTCTCCAGCATCCGCATCACCGTCGCCGCGAGGTCCATGGGACAATCGGGCCGCACCTGCACGACCGGCCGCGGCGGCTGATTGAAGTGCGCATACATCACCGCCATCACCGACTCGGCGATGAACGGCAACTTCCCCGACAGCATTTCGTAGGCAACGACGCCGAGCGAGTACTGATCGGTCGCACCCGTCAATTCCTGAGCGGCACACTGCTCGGGGCTCATGTACGACGGTGTGCCTACCGTCGCCCCCGTCACCGTCAAGCCCTGCGTCTCCGAGACCTTTGCGATCCCGAAGTCGGTGACGATCGCCCAGCCATCGGCGTCCAGCATGATATTGGCCGGCTTGATGTCGCGGTGAATCACCCCGCGCTTGTGCGCGTAGCCGAGCGCGCCGCCCACCTGCGTGAGAATCGTCCGCACCATCGGAATCGGCAGCGCACCGACCTCGCGGATGATCGAATCGAGCGGCCGCCCTTCGATGAACTTCATCACGAAGAACAGCAGGTCGCCGCTTTCCTGGACCGAGTAGATCGGAATGATGTGCGGGTGGGAGAGCTGCGCGGCGGTGCGCGCCTCCCGTTTGAAGCGCTCGGCCATCCCCTCGCCGGAGAAAAGCTGGGGGGACATGACCTTGATCGCGACCTTCCGGCCGAGCGCGATGTCGTGCGCGAGGAAGACCGTGGCCATCCCGCCGCGCCCCAGCTCGGCCAGGATCTCGTAGTCACCGAGCGTCGCCTGACGCAGCGCGTCACGCAGCGCATCGCTCCGTTGCGGCGCGGCCGGCACGTTGACCGTGGTGACGCCGCCCTGCGGGGAGGAGATGTCCAGCCCGCAGCTGGCGCAGAAGTGCGCGCCGGGCGGGATCGCCGCTCCGCAGCGACTGCAGGACACCGACGAGCTAGAGGCCACGTGCATGCTCAAAGTGGAATTCGTAATATGCCGGCTGGCGATTGTGTATGCCAAATCGTAGCTTGGCTGCAACACAGCCGGAGGCGTTTCTCCCCCATGGGGTCATGGCTGGACAACAACCTCGGGATAGGCCCAGCACTGCAACAACGCCTCTTCGCCACGATCGTCATCGTGGCCGGGCTGTGGTTGCTCCAAAGCGTGGCGCTGGCCGTGATGTACCGCCGGGCCAGCGACCCACGCGTCCGCTACAAATGGCGCAAGACGATCACCTACCTGGCCCTGCTGATCGGTCTGGTGGCGATCGGTCATATCTGGGTAGAACGCATCGAGGCGCTCGCGACGTTCCTGGGCCTGCTCACCGCCGGCGTCGCCATCGCCCTCAAGGACATCATCGCGAATCTCGCCGGCTGGGCGTTCATCGTGTGGAGCCGTCCCTTCGACGTCGGCGACCGGGTGCAGGTCGGCCCCCACGCCGGCGACGTCATCGACCTGCATCTGTTTCAGTTCACGCTCAACGAGATCGGCAACTGGGTCGACGCGGACCAGAGCACCGGCCGCATCATCAACGTCCCCAACGGCAAAGTATTATCGGAGCCCATCGCCAACTACGACAAGGGGTTCCGCTACATCTGGAGTGAGATCCCCGTCACCATTTCCGCCGACAGTAACTGGAAGAAAGCCAAACAGATCCTCGAGGGGATCGCGGCGCGCCACGCCGAGCAGCTCAACGACCAGGTCGAAAAGGAGCTGCTCGAGGCCTCGCGCCGTTACCTCATCGCTTACACCAAACTCACGCCGATTGTCTATGTGCGGGTCGCCGAACACGGCATCCGGCTGACGTTGCGCTATCTCATTCGCTCGCGCTTCCGGCGCGGCAGTGAGAGCGCGATCTGGCAGGACATACTCGATGAATTCGGACGCGAACCGGACCTGCGGCTCTCGTTCCCCGCGGCTCGCAAGACCCAGGCCGCCGGCTCGGGCCCCGGGCCCTAGGGACCGACTCCCACCTCGTAGTGCGTCACCGTCGGCTCGAGATAGAGCAGAAAATCGCGATCCTCGGGGTAGTAGTGCGCCCGCTCGACATCCTCCCCCGCAAACTGCCTGATGGCGTCGTACGACTCCCACAGGGAGATGAAGAGGAACTCCGTCTCATTGGGGAGATTGCGCCGCAGCACCCAGACGCCCTTGTTTCCGGGCGTCGCGCGACAGTCGCGAACGCCGGTGCGGTCGAGATACGCGGCATAGGCGTCGCCGCGCTCGGGGCGGACGGCGCCGCGCCACAGGCGCGCAATCACGATTCGCTCGGTGCGGTGTCGGAGGTCGGTGACGGTGTCATTCCAGATCTCCCAGAATCCCCGCCGTATCGACCACTTTCGCAAACTCACCGTGGAGATCCGCGAGCGCGACATCGTGCAGCAGCTGTGCGGGGAACAATCGTCCGTCCGGACCGGTGTTGTCGAACGTCGCCGTCGCATCGGAGACGACGTAGGTGTCGAAGCCGAGGTTGCCCGCCATCCGCACCGTGGTCGAGACGCACCAGTTGGTCTGCATGCCTGTCACGACCAGGGTATTCCGTCCGGCGGCGCGCAGGTCCGTTTCGAGCGACGTACCGATGAAGGCGCTGTTCACCGATTTCTGCACCACCGGTTCACCGGGCTGTGGTCGCACTTCCGGCTTGATCTCGACTCCCGGCTGATTGGGACGCAGCGGCGACTGCGGCTGCGGCGACACATGCTGCACGTAGATGACGGGACGTCCGGTCGCGCGCCATGTCTCGAGAAGCCGCGCGATATTGCGCTCCAGGTCCGGGTTGTTGCGGTGCAGCGATTCATTGTACGCATCGAACCCCTGCTGCACGTCGACGACGAGGAGCACCGCATCTCGACCGATCGTCATGGCACTTCCACCACCTTCTCGGATCTCACCGCGTCCCCGATCTCGACAACCGTTTTCACCAGGAGATCAAAGTCCTCCCGCCGCGAGCGCTGATTCGTGTCGGCGACGCGGATCGCGAATCGCCCATCGAGCACCGTATGCGAGGGGAGGGCCACGCCGCTCTCCTGCAGGCGCCACAGGATCTCCTGGTTGAGCGCATTCAAGGCCGCGGCGTCCAGGTCGGGCGCGACGTAGCGGAAGCAGCAGATGTTGAGCGGTGCGGGCGCGAGGAGCTCGAGCTTCGGGTGCGCTTCGACGAGCGACACGAGATAGCGGACCTGGTCGACGTTCTGCGCGATCATCTTGCCGATCAGGTCGGCGCCGTGCGTCTTGAACGCCATCCACACCTTGAGCGCCCGGAAGCCGCGCGACAGCTGGATCCCGAGATCGGCGAACAGCACCCCGCCCGCAGCGAGCCCTCGCGCCGTCGCACCGAGATAGCTCGGCGCCTCCGCGAAGGTGTCGCGATGGATCTCCCGGTGGCGCACCAGCGTGCACCCGACCTCGAACGGGAGATAGCCCCACTTGTGCAGATCGAAGGCGACCGAGTCGGCCGTCTCGAGCCCTCGCACCATGCCGGCGAGCTCGGGAGCGAGGCGCACCAGCGCCCCGAAGGCGCCATCGACGTGAAACCAGAGGTTCTCAGCCCGGCAGAGGCGCCCCAGCGCTTCGAGGTCGTCGGTGGCACCGGTGTTCACCGTCCCCGCGTTGCCGACGACGCAAATCGGGCGGCGACCCTGAGCACGATCGGCGGCGATCGCCGCTTTCAGCGCCGCGACGTCGATGCGATACTCGCCGTCCACCGGGATGATGTGGAGGTTCCTGTGTCCCATCCCCATCAATTCGACAGCCTTCTTGACCGAGCTGTGCACCTGGGTCGAGGCGTACACGACGAGCGGAGGGGACCCGTTCCCCACGCCCTGCTCGCGCACGTCGAACCCCGCCTTCGCCTGCCGCGCGACGGCGAGCGCCACGAGGTTCGCCATCGAGCCGCCGGACACGAGGAGACCGCTCGAGTTGGCGGGAAATCCCATCACCTCGGCGAGCCAGGCGATCACGCGCTCTTCGACGTAGCGGGCGCCCTCCTGCACGCCGGCGCTCTGCGGATTCATTCCCGAGGCGAGCATGTCGGCGAGCATCGCGAGCGGCGTCCCGGTTCCGATCACCCACCCCCAGAAGCGCGGATGGATGTTCCCGGGCGGGTACGGCAGCACGTCGCGCTTGAATTGTTCGTACACGGCCTCGGCGGGGCGCCCGTCATGCGGGAGCGGCTCGGCGAGACGGGCGCGCACGGCGTCGGGGAACGGCTGCCACACCGGCCGTTCCCGCACCGACGCCAGGTAGTCGACCATGTCGTCGATCATGCGGTGGCCGAGGGCGCGGAAGTCGCTCCAGGATTCCGGGTCGAGGGTGAGTTCGGTTGTGGTCATGCGGCCTCAGAGTCGCTCAATGGCGTTGTCGGTAATCGGTCATCGGTCTTCGGTGGTCTTGCCGACAACCGATTACCGATGACCGATGACGCCTTATGGGAGAGTTGGATCCACACTACCGCCGCGAGCGTCAACGCGATCGCGACGATCATCCGGCCCGAGATCTGCTCGCCCAGGATGATCCAGCCGAGCAACACCGCGATCACGGGATTCACGTAGGCATACGTTCCCACGATCGTCGCCGAGGCGTGCCGCAGAGCATAGCTGTAGGCGCTGTAGCCCACGATCGAGCCGAAGACCACGAGATAGGCGATCGCCGCCGCGCCACGCCCGGTGAGGTGCCACTGCCCCCATTCGCCGAGCAGCGATCCGACGATCGTGACGGTGAGTCCGCCCGCGAGCATCTGGATCGCGGCCGACATGTAGGAGCTCGACTGCGTGGGGTGCCGTTTGGCGTAGATCGAGCCAAGCGACCACGAGGCGCTGGCGCACGTCAATGCGATCGGGCCGCGCAGGTCGGCCGTGAGGATCTCGCGCGGATTGGCGCCGACGAGCAGTGCCGTGCCGAAGAACCCCGCCAGGAGCCCGAGTATCACCTGCCAGGTCAGGCGGCTCGTGCCGCCAGGAATCGTGGCGTCGAAGAAGGCCATCCACAGGGCCACCGTCACGACGAAGACGCTGGCGACGCCGGACGGCGTGTATTGCTCCGACCAGACGACGAAGGCGTTCCCGCCGGCGAGCAGAAAGACGCCGACGATCGCCGACGTGCGCCAGTCCTCCGCGCGACGGGGCAGGGTGTCCCCGAATGCGAGCGCCACGACGAGCAGCAGCCCGCCGGCGAGGGCGAAACGCAATCCGGCGAACAGGAACGGCGGCAGCACGCCGACGCCGATCTTGATGGCGAGATACGTCGACCCCCAGAACACACACACGAGGAGCCAGGCGATGAGCGCTTTGCCGCGCAGACCGGCCATCAGTCGAGCTCCGCAGGCTGAAGTGTCGGTTTCTCGAAGATCGTGCCGAGCACGATCGTGGTGCGGGTATTAATCGACTTCTGCCCCTCGGTGAGGGTGCGCAGGATCGCCTGCACACCTTCGAGGTCCGGTGCCACGATCTTGAGGATGTAGCAGTCTTCCCCGGCGACGTGGTGGCATTCGAGGACGCCGGGGTATTTGGCCATCTGGCGAATGCGCGGCTCGTCGACGACGTAGGCCGGATTGCCATAGCGCACCGAGACGAACGCCGTGACGGGAAAGCCGAGCTTCTTGCGGTCGAGATGTGCGCCGTAGCCCGTGATGTAGCCCGATTCCTCGAGGCGCTTGACGCGTTCCATCACGGCGGGGCGAGAGAGGCCGACGGTGTCGGCGACCGATTGATAGCTCGACCGGCCGTCTGCGGCGAGCAGACTGAGAATGCGACGATCGATGGCATCGAGAACGAGTTTGGCTGCCATTTCGTAACCTCTCTGGCCATACGCGGTCAGACGTTTCGTCAACCCCAGTATGTAGAGACTTAACGAATGTGTAGTCTAAAGGGTTCCTGGCTGACGAACTATCCGATTCTTGCAAGCAAACTGTCCTTGAGTTAGGACACCCGGCCCAACTACCTTGCCCGCCATGCAGGCGCTCGAAGCGCTGATCGACACGATCCGGCCCTATCAATCCGTACTGGTCGGGTACTCCGGCGGGGTCGACTCGACGCTGGTTGCGGTGGCGGCTCGTCAAGCCTTGGGCCGTGCGTCGGTTCTGGCGGTGATCGGGCGCAGCGCTTCCTACCCTGAGGATCAACGCGTGGCTGCGGACGCCATTGCCGGCCGCTTCGACATCCAGCTGCATGCAGTCGAGACCCACGAGCTGGACAACCCCGATTACCTCGCCAACCCGACCAACCGCTGCTTCTACTGCAAGTCCGAGCTGTGGACGCGCCTCGCCACGCTCGCCGAGGAGCGCGGGTTGCGCGTGATCTGCGACGGCACCAATGCCGACGACCTGCACGAGCACCGGCCCGGTCTTGCCGCCGGCCAGCGGGCGGGGATTCGCTCGCCGCTCGCCGAGGCGGGGTTCACGAAGGCGGATGTGCGCGCGGCTGCGCAGGCTCTCGCATTACCGAACTGGGACGCACCGGCAGCGCCTTGTTTGTCGAGCCGGGTGCAATACGGCATCGCGATCACCCCCCGGCGACTGCAACAGGTCGAGGAAGGAGAAGCGTACCTGCGCGCGCTTGGCGTCACCGGCAACCTGCGGGTGCGCCACCGCGGTACGACGGCATCGGTCGAGGTCGATCCCGAGTGGATCGACTGGATCGAGGCGCGACGGGGCGCGATCACACGCCGGCTCCAGTCCCTGGGATTCGCGACGGTGCAGATCGATCCCCGGGGTTATCGCCGGGGCAGTCTCATTCTCGACCGCCGCGGCGCGTGAGGCTCTTCATCGCCCTCACGCCTCCTCCCGACGTCCAGCGCGAAGTGTGGAATGCGTTCGCGCCGTTGCGCGCCCGGCCGCTGCCGGTCAAATGGGTACCGCCCGAGAACGTGCACCTGACCCTCAAGTTCCTCGGGGAGGTCGGTGCCGAACGGCAGCCGGAGATCCTCGGCGCGCTGGCGACCGCAGCGCAGGGGGCTCGTACGATCACCCTCGTCGTTCGCGGGGCGGGTGCGTTCCCCAACCACCGAGCGCCGCGCGTCGTCTGGGCCGGTATCGAAGCCGATCCGGCGATCGAGATTCTGGCCGATCGCGTCGAGCGGCACTGCGCGCTGCTGGGATTCCCGATCGAGGGCCGGCCATTCCGGCCCCACCTGACACTCGGCCGCGCGGGGCGCGACGCCCGCGCGCGCGATTGGGAGGGCGTAGCGGAGCTGCTGGAGGGGCTCACGGTCGACGCCACGGCGGTGCTCGACGGTGTGGATCTGGTCCGCTCCGAGCTCCGCCGCGGCGGGTCGGTGTATCACAGAGTACACCGTGAACGGCTGTCTTAAGGGGCTGTTTCGCCTCTTCGTTTTCGTCCTGCTACTCATGGGCGTGGCCGCGGCGTACTGGTATCGCCAGCCGATCGGGCGCGCGTTCGACCGCCTGGTGGGACGCCGCGACACCGCGTTGCCGAAGGTGTCCCCCGATTCCGGCACCGGAGCGCCGACACCCGCCGCGCTCGCCTCGGCGCAGCGCAAGCTGGCCTCGCTGGCGGCGCCGCGCGGTCCCGACTCCGTGGTCCTGACGCCGAACGAGATGGCGTCGCTCGTGGGAAACGGCATCGACTGGACGGTCCGCAAGACCTTCGACTCGCTGCGCATCGAGCTGTCGGAAGGGTCGATCGCGGTGAATGCGCGACTCGATACCAGGCTGATTCCGCAGGACGCGCTCGGTCCGCTGCGCGGGTTGCTCGCCGAGCGCGAGCCGATTCGTATCGCGGGACCGCTCCGCATCGCGCGGCCCGGCGTGGCGCGCTGGACGGTGCAGTCGATCGCGTTGCGCGGATTTCCGTTCCCGCCGCCGGCGGTGAAGGCGCTGGCGCGACAGACGGCAGGCGCCGATTCCACGGGCTCCGTCGCGCTGCAGGTCGACCCCGCGGTCGCCCAGCTCACGATCCATCCCACGGGTGTCGTGCTGTACCGGAAGCGCCGAGCGTGAGTCGTCGCGTCCTGGTCGTCGACGACGAAAAGGGCGTACGCGAAGCCCTCAAGCAGGTCCTCGAATTCGAGGATTTCGAGGTGCAGACGTGCGCCTCCGGCCTCGACGCCCTGCAGGCGTACGGGGAATTCCGCCCGCACCTCGTGTTCCTCGACGTGAAAATGCAGGGCCTCGACGGACTCGAGGTGCTGCGCCGGCTGCGCGAGCAGGACTCCCATGCCCAAGTCGTCATGATCTCGGGACACGGGACGATCCAGACTGCGGTAGAAGCGACGCAGCTCGGCGCCTACGATTTCCTGGAAAAGCCGCTCGACACCGATCGCATCCTGCTGACGCTGCGCAACACGCTGCAGCACATCGATCTCTCGGCAGAGAACGTCCGGTTGCGGGCGGAGGTCGAGGCGCAATACGAGATCGTCGGCTCGAGCAGAGCGATCAAGTCGGTCATCGAGCGCATCGAGAAGGTGGCGCCGACGCCCGCTCGGGTGCTGATCACCGGCGAGAACGGTACCGGCAAGGAGCTGGTGGCGCGCGCCATCCACGCCTTGAGTACGCGGTCGCGCGGGCCCTTCGTCGAGGTCAATTGCGCGGCGATTCCCGCCGAGCTGATCGAGAGCGAACTGTTCGGCCACCTGAAAGGGAGCTTCACCGGCGCCATCGCAGACCGGCCGGGGAAATTCGAACTGGCGGATGGCGGCACGCTGTTCCTCGACGAAATCGGCGATATGAGCCTGTCCGCCCAGGCGAAGGTGCTGCGGGCGCTCCAGGAAGGGGTGATCTCGCGGATCGGCTCGGGCAAACCGCTGCAGGTGGATGTGCGGGTCATTGCGGCAACCAACAAGACTCTGGAGCAGGAAATCGCGGCCGGGCGGTTCCGCGAGGATCTGCTCTACCGACTGAACGTCGTGCCGATCGAGGTGCCGCCGCTCCGCGCCCGTCGCGCCGACATCCCCCAGCTGGTGCGGCACTTCACCGACCAGCTCTCCGGGACCGGCCGGGCCGGCCTCAAGCCCAAGGAGTTCGACGAAGCGGCGCTGAAGCGGCTCGCGGTGCACGACTGGCCCGGCAACATCCGCGAGCTGCGCAACGCCGTGGAGCGGCTCCTGATCCTGGCGTCGGGGGAGGAAGTGACGGAGCCCGATGTCGACAAGCTGGTCGGCGACGGGGGCCGCACAGTGGCGGCCGGTGACGCGGCGAGCGGCGGCGCCCTGTTCCGGGCGGGGACGTTCGAGGAGTTCAAGCAGGCTGCCGAGAAGTCGTACCTCCTCGCCAAGCTCAAGGAGCACGACTGGAACGTTTCCGAAACCGCGCGTACGTTGGCGATGCCGCGCAGCAACCTCTATAAGAAGATCGAACGGTACCACCTGGCCCGGGAGAGCTGAGTGGCGAAGAACCAGGAGCGCGACTGGGACAAGGAGCTAGCCGAGGTCGACCGGCTGTTGAATCAGCTTCCGTCGCACCGCGAAGAGCAGGTGGCGGCGCAGTCGGCGAAGCGCGCCCAGCCCGCACCACGCCAGGCGTCCGGCGCGCCGGACGCGAGTACGAGTGGCGGCCGCATCGGTACCTGGGCTCGCGTCGGCCTCGGCTTGGCCCTGGGTATCGGAATGCCGCTATGGCCGTACGACCATGCCTGCGGCATCAAGCTCTTCCTCTACTTCGGTGGCGTGCTGACGGTGGTCGTGGCCGGCGTGTGGAGCAGCCTGTCGTCCTGGAAGCGTCGCATGGGGACCGCGCACCTGATGTCGCAGCTGCTGGTGATCTGGGGACTGGTGCTGACGGCGCAGGTGGTGCTGCCGCGGATGGGCTATACGAAGGTGCCCGCGACCTGGTTCTGTCCTTGAAAAGCGCTATCGCTATCAGCTATCAGCTATCAGCTATACCCCTGTCGGTTAGTTTAGCTGACAGCTAACAGCCGACAGCTCTAATCGGGATCCCAGATGCCAGAGAACTTTAAGAATTTCGTGGGCGGCGAGTGGACAGCACCCGCTTCCGGCGCCTACTTCGAGAACCGCAACCCTGCCGACTGGAATGACGTGATCGGCTGCTTCCCGCGCTCCGGTCCTGACGAAGTGCGGCGTGCGGTAGAGTCGGCGCGGCGCGGTTTCGCGCAGTGGTCCATGACGCCGGCGCCGCTCCGCGGTGCCGTGCTGCAGCGCGTCGGTGAGCTGCTGGTCGCGAAGAAAGAAGCGATCGCACAGGCGATGACGCGCGAGATGGGGAAGGTTTTGGCCGAAACGCGCGGCGACGTGCAGGAAGGCATCGACACCGCGTTCTACGCTGCGAGTGAAGGTCGGCGGCTGTTCGGCCGCGTCGTACCCTCCGAGCTGAAGAACAAGTGGGCGATGAGCTACCGCCGGCCGATCGGCGTCGCGGGAATCATCACGCCGTTCAATTTTCCGCTCGCCATCCCCACCTGGAAAATGTTTCCCGCACTGTTGTGCGGGAACGCCGTGATCTTCAAGCCCGCCGAAGACGTGCCGCACACGGGACATCTCTTGGTCGAGGTGCTGTTGGAGGCGGGTCTCCCTCCCGAGGTGATCCAGCTCGTCCACGGCCAGGGCTCGGTAGTGGGGAAGGCGATCATCGAGCACCCCGACGTGCCGGTGATTTCCTTCACTGGGTCGACCGAAACCGGATCGGTGATCGGGGCGACGTGTGGCCGCATGCACAAGCGGCTCTCGCTCGAAATGGGCGGCAAGAATGCGATGATCGTGATGGGCGATGCCGACCTCGACCTGGCGCTCGACGGCGTGCTCTGGGGAGCGTTCGGGACGACGGGGCAGCGCTGCACCGCGACGAGCCGCCTGATCCTGCACGAGAAGATCCACGACCGCTTCCTACAAATGCTCACGGATCGCGCCGGCCGGCTCCGCTTGGGGCCCGGCCTCGACGCGGCAACGGAAGTCGGTCCGTTGATTCATGACGAAGCGCGTCACAAGGTGCTGGAGTACGTCGACATCGGGAAACGGGAAGGCGCGTCGGTGGCGGTCGGGGGCGCCCTGCCGACGGCGCGGGAGCTGGACGCCGGCTGGTTCTTCCAGCCCACCGTGCTGGCGGGTGTGAAGCCGGGGATGCGGGTGGAGCAGGAGGAGATCTTCGGGCCGGTGCTTTCCACCATCAAGGTCGGCTCGCTCGACGAGGCGGTCCGCGTCAACAACGACGTACAGTACGGCCTCTCGAGCTCGCTCTACACGCGCGACGTGAATGCCGCTTTTCGGGCGATGCGCGACCTCGATAACGGCATCACCTACATCAACGCCCCCACGATCGGCGCCGAGGCGCACCTGCCGTTCGGCGGGGTGAAGCAGACCGGGAACGGCCACCGCGAGGGCGGCTGGGAGGTCTACGAGTTCTA
>DASSIL010000050.1:0-3046 GCA_035691925.1 Gemmatimonadales bacterium | reverse complement strand
TGGCGTCCGGATCAGCACACCCGAGGGCGGGACCGCGCTGTGCACCCCAGGCGGGTGGCGATGGTCGGCACGCTCGTGGTAGTCGCCCGCCGCGACGAGCACCCCGTCGCCGCGGCGAGCGTGGTCGACCGCCGCCTGGATGGTGCGGAACTGCCCGGGGATCCGGTGATAGGTCCCGACGCGCAGGACACGGGGAGCCGCGAGGGCGGCCGGCGCACCGGCAACCGCCGCCATGCAGACGGCCCCGATCACCCATGGGCTCGCGCGGCGCGTCCGGCATCGCACCCGCAGTCCGACGCGCATCTCCACTCCGCTCAGGGACGGGCGCCAACCTGCACCCTGGTGCCGTCGGAGTCGAACAATCCCTCGACGGAGAAGTACCGCTCGCCGGTGTCGTAGCAGAACGTCAGCACGGTGCTGCCGTCCGGGATCTCCGGCAGCTTCTGCGCGACCGCGGCGAGCGCCGCGCCCGACGACGGGCCGACGAAGATGCCCTCCTCGCGCGCCGCCCGCACCGCGTAGGCGTAGCCGTCCTCCTCGGTGACCTGGATCGCGCCGTCGAGTGTGCCGGTGTGCAGGTTGGTGGGCACGAAGCCCGCGCCGATGCCCTGGAGGCGGTGCGGGCCCGGCTCGCCGCCGCTGATCACCGGCGACTTGGTCGGCTCGACGGCGAAGGTCTGCAGGGTCGGGAAGCGCTCCTTGAGCGCCTCGCTGACGCCCGTGATGTGGCCGCCGGTGCCGACACCGGTGATGAGGAAGTCCACGCCGTCGGGGAAGTCGCGGAGGATCTCCCCGGCGGTCGCCTCGCGGTGGATCGCCGGGTTGGCCGGGTTCTCGAACTGCTGCGGTATCCAGGCGCCGTCGATCTGCGCGACGAGCTCGTTGGCGCGGGCGATCGCCGCCTTCATCCCGCCTTCCCGTGGCGTCAGCTCGAGCTGGGCGCCGTAGGCGGCCATCAGGCGCCGGCGCTCCAGCGACATCGACTCCGGCATGACGAGGATCAGGCGGTATCCGCGGACTGCGGCGACGATCGCCAGGCCGATGCCGGTGTTGCCGGACGTCGGCTCGATGATCGTGCTGCCCGGCCCGAGGATGCCGCGGCGCTCGGCGTCATCGATCATCGAGAGGCCGATCCGGTCCTTGATCGACCCGCCGGGGTTCGCCCGCTCGGCCTTCATCCACACCTCCACCCCCGGGCGGTCCGCGTAGAGGCGGTTGATGCGGATGTGAGGGGTGTCACCGATGGTCTCGAGGATGCTCGCGGCCTTCACGCTGCCTCCAGCTCCTAGATGTTGAACTCGAGCGGTTCGTCGTCGCGGATCGCCCGGTCGACGCGCGCGGTGGGCGTCACGACCGAATGGGCCGGGACGCTCCGCGTCAGCCAGACGTTGCCGCCGATCCGGCTGCCGTCGCCGATCACGGCGTCGCCGCCGAGGATCGTCGCGTTTGCGTAGATCACAACGTCGTCGCCGATCGTCGGATGGCGCTTGGTGCGTGCCATGCGCTTCTCGACGCTCAACGCCCCGAGCGTGACGCCCTGATAGAGCTTGACGCGGTCCCCCAGCACGGCGGTCTCGCCGATGACGATGCCGGTGCCGTGGTCGATCGCGAACGACGCGCCGATGCGCGCGGCCGGGTGGATGTCGACGCCGGTGTCGCGGTGAGCGATCTCAGTGAGCACGCGCGGCACCAGCGGCACCTCGCAACCCTGGAGCTGGTGCGCGAGCCGGTAGACGGCGGTGGCGAAGAAGCCCGGGTAGGCGAGGATCACCTCATCGACGGAATGCGCGGCCGGATCTCCGTCCAAGATCGCCTGGGCGTCGAGCAGCAGCGCGGCGCGGATGTCCGGTAGGGCGGTGAAGAAGCGCGCGACCACGTCGTCGGGATCCGCGCAGTGCGCCTCGGGCAGGCGCAGGGCGTCGATGAGCAGCGTCCGCAGGGCGTCGAGCTCGTCAGCGACCGCGCCGGCGCGGCAGCCCACCTCGGCGGCGAAGTGCGGGAACAGCAGCTCGAGCGCCCGGTGGATGAAGTCCTCCGCGAGCACGCGGAGCCGCGGCGGCAGGGCGTAGTCCTCGCGCTCGCGGGCGAGCTGCTCGAGGAAGGCGGCGGTGCCGTCGCGCTCGGGGGCGAGGGCCATGCGTTGACAGTAGCGCGCCCCCGCCGCCGCCCCCGGAGGGCTCCTGAGATCATGCGCGCGTGAGCGCGAACGGCCTCTACGTCGTGGGGAACGGCCCGGCCACCGGCAAGTCCGCCGTCGCGCTCGGGTTGCATGATCCCGGCCGCCGCGGGCCGCATCGGCGCTCGGCCCGCTCTACCTCGTGCTGACGACGCCGGCGAACTGCGTGGCGACGTCAGATAGGGCACGCGAGAACGAGAGACTGTTCTTCAAGATCCCGCTTGACCGGATCGTCATCCACCCGACGTTCTGGTATCGCTGGGTCACGCCGTGGCTCAACGGTTACCCAGAAGCGAATGTCGCACCCGCCCCGCCGCTCGATGAGTTTGTGCCCTTCGATCCGACGCGCCACGTTGAGCTGATCGACTTGCCACAGGCGCACCTTGAGTATCTGCGCAAGACGAAGGAGGAAGGGAAGCGGCCGCTGAGGTTTGGTCACATCCCGCACGTGCTCGTCGCCGGGCCGATCGAAACGGACGGATTGAGGATCATCTCGTGGGAGCAACAGGCTCGAACGTGAATGGCGAGCCGCGCTTGGCGAGCAGCCGGTCGATGGTTCGCCGTTGCCATGGGCGAGTCGGAGATTGTGGGAGCGTCGCGGAGCGGCGATACTTGTCGCGGCGATCTAACTGGAGGGGTTGGCAATGGCCGTTGCGTTTGTCCAGGATTTCCCATCGGGGGCCGACGAAACCAGCACCTCGAACTACGACGCGATTCACAGCGCGATCATGGCGAAGGCGACTGATCCGGCCGGACTCATCATCCACACAGCGGGATTCGCCGGCGACGGATTTCGGATCTTTGAGGTCTGGGAGTCGCGGGAGCAGTGCGAGAAGTTCATGACCGAGGTGGTGATGCCAACTGTCATGG